>NZ_JAIUGW010000023.1:0-100033 GCF_020164795.1 Mesorhizobium sp. ES1-3 | reverse complement strand
CGCCAACTTCATGGGCTTTGTCAAACTTGCCGCTATCGCTATCTGGCTCAGGTAGTTAAATCGTCACTACGCCCTAGTGAATGGCGACGGTGGTCAGGTCGTTTTCCATGGCGCCGGCCAGTGCGCGGTCACGCGCATCGGAAAGCAGGATCGGCTGGCCGTTGGCGCCAAACAGAGCCCACAGCTCCATACCGGGCGCGATTTCGCCGATGTTGGGGAAGCGGCCGAGCAGTTCGTCGCTCGAGACCTTGCGCAGATAGGCGACCGAGCCCTCGCCGAGATGGGCGAATTCGCCGCTGGTCATGGTGATGGTTTCGTCAGTTCTGGTCATTTCAAGCCTCCTTGGCGCGAGGACGCCGCTCAAGGCCATCCCGCATAAGAGCCATCAGTGAAGATCAGTCTTTCACCGATATATTTATTTTTCGTACCAGCCGTTCGGACTCCGGCCGATCGAGATCGATCGACAAAAGGCCGTTCTTCAACTCCGCAGCGATCACGCGCATGCCGTCGGCCAGCACGAAGCAGCGCTGGAACTGGCGTGCGGCAATGCCGCGATGCAGGAATTCGCGTTCGGTGTCGTCGGTTTGACGGCCGCGCACGACCAACTGGTTTTCCTCCGTTGTCACATCGAGATCGCTTTCGGCGAAACCGGCGACGGCGAGCGTAATGCGTAGCCTCTCGGCCTTGCCGTCGGCACCGCTGAGGCGCTCGATGTTGTAGGGAGGGTAGCTGTCGCCGGACTTCGCCAGACGCTCCAGGGTCTTTTCCATGGCGTCGAAACCCAAAAGAAGCGGGCTGGAGAAAGGCGTCATTCGGCTCATGTTACACTGTCCTCTCAAGAGCGACATAAACTGGAAAAACCCAAATGGCATTTTTCCCGATGGCCTTGATATGGTCCGCCCCGCGGCGAACTTCAAGCCACCAAAAGACCCGCCCAAAAAGACCAATCGTGGACTCACAGGAATATTCGACATGGCGCTTGAAACGACGCGCGGATGCAAGGAGAAGCGCGCAGGCCGGGACCGTTCCCCGTCAAGCGGTTCGGCGGCTTGCAGCCGGTTGGCGTCTTTCGGGCGCATGATTGGCCCGGTGAGCTGATGGCCAGCCAAACAAGGAATTGAAATGCCCCAACCACGCAAGATCATCATCGACACCGATCCCGGCCAGGACGATGCCGTCGCCATTCTGTTGGCGCTCGGCAGCAGCGAACTGGACATCATCGGCATTACCGCCGTTGCCGGCAACGTGCCGCTGAAACTGACCGAAAAGAACGCCCGCAAGATCTGCGAACTGGCCGGCCGGCCCGATATCAAGGTCTATGCCGGCGCCATCCGTCCGCTGGCGCGCGAACTGGTCACCGCCGAGGAAGTGCATGGCAAGACCGGTCTCAACGGGCCGCAACTGCCGGAACCGACGATGAAGCTGCAGGAGCAGCATGCCGTCGATTTCATTGTCCAGACGCTGATGAAGGAGGAGAGCGGCACCATCACGCTTTGCCCGCTCGGGCCGCTCACCAACATAGCGCTGGCATTGATCCGCGAACCGGGCATTGCACCGCGCATCAAGGAAATCGTGCTGATGGGTGGCGGCTTCTTCGAAGGCGGCAACGTCACGCCGACCGCCGAATTCAACATCTATGTCGATCCACAGGCCGCCGATCTGGTCTTCAAGTCCGGCATCCCGATCGTGATGATGCCGCTCGACGTCACCCACAAGGCGCTGACCACGTCCAAGCGCATCGCGGCCTTCCGCAAGCTTGGCAGCAAGGTCGGCATCGCCACGGCGGACATGCTCGAATTCTTCGAGCGTTACGACGAGGAGAAGTACGGCACCGACGGCGGGCCGCTGCACGACCCCTGCGTCATCGCCTACCTGTTGAGGCCGGACCTGTTCAAGGGCCGCAACTGCAACGTCAGCATCGAGACGGCCTCGGAACTGACCATGGGCATGACCGTGATCGACTGGTGGGGCGTGACCAAGCGGGCAAAGAACGCCATGGTGATGCGCGACATCGACCATGACGGGTTTTTTGCCTTGCTGGTGGAGAGGCTGGGGCGGCTTAACTGACGTTTTGGAACAGGCACAAGCGCGCCTTGTCACTAGCGCGCGTTGTCACCCACTGAGCAATCGATAAGTGTCGACGCCGTGTTTGTGGTGTTGTCGTTCAATAGGAACGAGGGAGCCAATAAGATGCGATTGCTCGACGTCGTCGTCTATCGATATCCGCGTGTTGTCGTCATCAAGGCGCACATCGTAGGTGTAGTATAGATTGTGACCTACCATGGCGTACGGGCTGATAGGCTTCACTCTGATGTATTCGACCACGGCCATCACGCGTTGGGTTGCGACGACCGGATTGGCCTGAAGCCCCACAATCGCAATGGATTTCATCAGCGCAAAGGCCAGAAGAAAGCGACGCCGATCACGGCGTCGCTGTATTCGTATTGCCAAATAAGCAAGCGATCCCGAAAGGAAACGTTTGATTTGCGCATGTTGAAGAGTTGTGCAGCAGCGTACAATTCTTCAATATGTCTCTGCAAAAATTTATGAAGAAGGCGCTTTCATGGTTACTTCGCCTTCGAGAACGCCAGCCACAGACCGCCGCCGACCATGAAGCTGCCGCTGATCCTCGACAGGAGCTTGACACGGCTGGCCGACAGCATGCGGCCGGCGCGGCCGGCGGCGAGCGCGTAGGTCGAATCCGACATGGCGGCGAAGATCATGGCTGTCAGGCCCATGACGACGATCTGCAGCGAATAATTGCCCTGCGGCGCGATGAACTGCGGAAAGAAGGCGCCGAAGAAGATCAGCGTCTTGGGATTGCTGAGCGCGACCAGCAGGCCCTGCAGGAAGAAGCCACCGCGTGGTTTCCGGGCGGTTCCGTCGGAGTTCAGCGTGCCCTTGGAACGGAACATCTGTACGCCCATCCAGATCAGATAGGCGGCGCCGATCAACCTGACCCACTCGAACCAGTGGCCCATGCCCGAGATCAGCGTGTTGAGGCCAATGCCGACGATTGCGATCATGACGGCAAGGCCAGCCTGCGTGCCGGCGACATTGGCGAGACCGGCACGAGTTCCGTGGCGGATGCTGTTGGCGATGATCAGCGTGACCGTCGGACCGGGCACCAGGATGATGACGACACAGGCAAGAACATAGGCGGCGTAGAGTTCCAGCGACATGATTATCCCTCGCAATGCCGCTATCGCGGCCTGTAAGACGACAATCAATGCATGGCGGCAAGGACGACGCAAGCCGGTGCGCGGCGCGCCTGGCTCAGGCGCCGGCCGGCCAGGGCAACGTCGTCTCATAGGCGGCCGCGGCCTTCAGCACGGCGAGGTCGCCGCGTGGCCGGCCGATCAACTGCATGCCCATGGGTCGGCCCCTGTCGTCGAAGCCGACCGGCACATTGACCGCCGGGCAACCGCCCAAGGTGGCAAAGGCTGAAACCTGCATCCAGCGATGGTAGCTATCCATCGCTTGGCCCGCGACCTCGCGGGGCCAATGAATGCCGACCTCGAAGGGAAAGACCTGCGCGGTCGGCAGCGCAATGAGGTCGAAGCGGTCGAAGATCGACAGCAGCGCCCGGTGCCAGGAGGTGCGGACGACCGAGGCCGCGCGGATTTGCGGCGCCGTCAGCCGCATGGCGTTCTCCACCTCCCAGACGGCTTCCGGCTTCAGCAGGCCGCGCCTGGCAGGATCGTCATAGTGCACTTTGAGGGCGCAGCCGCTGCTGGCCTGGCGCAGCGTCACGAAGGCCTGCCAGAGTGCCTCGAAATCGAAATCCGGCAACAGCGGTTCCGTCAGGAAGGAGGCATCCGCGAATCGGTTGAGTGCTGCCTCGCACAGATCGAGGATGCCGGGTTCAATCGGCAGATGGCCGCCGAGGTCGCCGAGCCAGGCGATGCGGCCGCCGGCCGCCGCCGCGAGTCCTTCGAGGAAGGAGCCTTGCTTCTCATAGGATAGGGGCGCCTGCGGATGGTAACCGGCCTGCACGTCGAGCAACAGCGCCATGTCGGCGACGTTGCGGCCCATCGGCCCCTCGACGCCCATCTGCGCGTGGAAGACCTCCAAGTCGGGACCGCTGGGCACGAGCCCCTGCGATGGCCGAAAGCCGTAGACATTGTTCCAGGCCGCCGGGTTGCGCAGCGAGCCGCCGAAATCGCTGCCGTCGGCGATGGGCACCATGTCCAGTGCCAGCGCCACCGCCGCACCGCCGCTTGAGCCGCCGGCGGTGAGCGCCGGATCGAAAGCGTTCAGCGTCGGTCCGAACACGTTGTTGTAGGTGTTGGAGCCCAGCCCGAATTCGGGAACGTTGGTCTTGCCGATGATGATGGCGCCGGCCTTGCGGATGCGTTCGACGAAGAAATCGTCTTCTTGCGGTACGAAATCGGCGAAGATCGGCGAGCCGAACGAGGTCCTGAGGCCGGTGGTCGAGGCAAGGTCCTTGATGGCGATGGGGAGGCCAAAAAGGGAGCCGGGTCCATCCGTCCGCCTGACATCGGCGGCGTCGGCCTCGCGCAGGATGTCGGCGCGGTCGCGCAGCGAGACGATGGCTTTGACCAGCGGGTTGACCGCATCGATGCGGTCGAGGAACGCTGTCACCACCTCGCGCACGGAGAGTTTCTTTCGGCGGATCGCGTCGGCGAGTTCGACCGCGGACAGGCGGCAGATGTCGCTGGCCGCGGGTACGGCATGCTTCGTACGCGGACGCATCATCTCAACGGGCCTCTTGAAAGGCTTGATCGACGTCTTTCGCCAGCGGGATCGCCGGCTGAGCGCCGGGCTTGAGGCAAGCCAGCGAGCCGGCGGCGCCGGCACGCGCAAGTGCTTGTTCGAGCGTGAGGCCCGACGACAGGCCGGCCGCGAAATAGCCGCAGAATGTGTCGCCGGCCCCGACCGTGTCGACCGGCGTGATCTTCAACGCGGGAACGGTCAGGAAATCGCTCGGCGTCGCCGCCATCACCCCGTCGCCGCCAAGCGTGACAACGATGGTGCGTCCGGTCTTCCTCGCAAAATCGCGCATGCGCGCCGCCCGATCGCGGCCGCTGAGCGCCAGGGCCTCGCCATAGAGGTCGAACTCGGTCTCGTTGGCGACGACGTAGTCAGCCTTGCCGAGGAAGTCGGCCGCTTCGGCGTGGAACGGGGCCGTGTTGAGCACCGTGACCGCGCCGGCCGTCCTTGCCTGGTCGAGTGCCGCATCGATCGTCGCGAGCGGAATCTCATGCTGCAGCAGCACGACGTCGCCCTTTTTCAGAAAAGCCTTGGAGAGGTCGCCGGGCACCACGGAAGCATTGGCGCCGGGAACCACGGCGATGATGTTCTCGCCGTCGTCGCCGACCATGATCAGCGCCGTGCCGGTCGAGGCAAAGGTTTCTCCCACGCCTGACAGGTCGACCTTGGCCTCGCGCAGCAACGCCAGCGCTTCGGCTGCGAAAGTGTCCTTGCCGACGGCGCCGACCATGCGCACCTGAGCGCCGGCACGTGCGGCGGCGAGCGCCTGGTTGGCGCCCTTGCCGCCGGGCGCCGTCGTGAAACCGGAACCGCTCACCGTCTCACCGGGGCTCGGCAAGCGGTCGACATTGGCGATAAGGTCGAGGTTGATCGAGCCGATGACGATAATCAAGAAATGCCTCCTGCTGAATGAGCCGGAAGCTATCCTGTAAGATCATGGCTTTCCAGAGGATGCTGTTATGGCAGGCGCCAACGTGCTGCGCCATTTGCAGGTCAGCAGGGCGATATCGTTTGTCCGTAGATGAAGGCATCCGCGAAAGGCTTCGCCGGTGTTGCCGTATCAGTGTCCTTCAGGACGAAATCTGTCCCGCCTCCCAGCCTAGGATGGCGCGCTTGCGGGTCAGGCCCCAGTGATAGCCGGTGAGATCGCCTGATTTGCCGATGGCGCGGTGGCAAGGCACCACGAAAGAGAGCGGGTTGGCGCCGTTGGCGGCGCCGACCGCCCGGCTGGCGCTCGGCGCGCCGATGCTGGCGGCGATCGAGGAATAGGTGCGGGCCTTGCCCATCGGGATCCGCAGCAAGGCTTCCCAGACGCGGACCTGGAAATCGGTGCCGATCATGACGACGTGCAGCGGCTGGTCGGCGCGCCACAGCGTCGGCTCGAAGATGCGCGCGGCATAGGGGCCTGTCGCTTCCCTGTCCTCGACATAGAGGGCGTTGGGCCAGCGGCTGGACATGTCGGCGAAGGCGGCGCGCTCCTCGCCGGCGTCGCAGAAGGCGAGGCCGGCAAGCCCGCGGTCCGTGGCCATGATCAGGGCGGTGCCGAAGGGAGAGGGATGATAGCCGTAGCGGATGGTGAGGCCAGCACCGCGCGTCTTGTAGTCGCCCGGCGACATCGCCTCATGAGTGACGAACAGGTCGTGCAGTCGGCCGGGGCCGGACATGCCCAGTTCGAATGATGTTTCGAGCAGCGGCATGCCGGAATCGAGCAGCTTGCGCGCATGGTTCAGCGTCACCGCCTGCAGGAAGGCCTTGGGCGACAGGCCGGCCCAGCGGGTGAAGAGTTTTTGCAAGCCGGTCGGCGTCTCGCCGACCTCTTCGGCGAGTTCCTCCAGCGATGGCTGGTCGCGATAGTCGAGGCTGATCTTCTCGATGGCGCGGCGCACGATTTCGTAGTCGCTGCCTTCGGGCGTGATGTCCTTCTCGAGGACTGCCGTGTGTGTGCTCATGGACCTGTCTCCTTGGGCTGGAATATCGCCCCTTGGGGCGCCGATCGCCACCCGAAACTTGCCTTCTTGCAGCACTTGTCCAGATAGACTCGGGATTCGAGCCAGGGAGCCGCTCATGGCTGGCGAAAAAGTACATCTGACGGGAGCAAAAGAGACCTTGCTCATGACGCTCTACGGCAAGGCGCTGGAGAGCCGGATGCCGGATTCGCTGCTTGGGGATCATTTCGCCGACGCGGCGCTGCGCAAGATCGACTATGATTTCGCCAGGCTCAAGGTCGACGAGAATCTCGGCATCGGCCTGGCGATCCGGGCCAAGACATTGGACGTCCGTGTCGAGGATTTCCTGGCCAGAAATCCTGACGCCATCGTGCTGCATCTGGGCTGCGGGCTTGATACCCGCATCTTCCGGGTCGATCCCCCACCAGGGGTGGACTGGTTCGATGTCGACTATCCCGAGGTGATCGGACTCAGGCGCAAGCTCTACCCGTTGCGCGACCATTACCACGTCATCGCTTCGTCGGTGACCGAGCCCGGCTGGTTGGCTGACGTACCCAGCAACCGCCCGGCCATCGTGGTGGCGGAAGGGCTGACGCCCTATCTCCCGGCGGACGAAGGGCTGCGCCTGCTTTCACGGCTTGTCTCGCATCTTGCCGGGGGCGAACTGATGTTCGACGCCTACAGCCGTTTCGGGCTGATGCTGCTTCGGCTCAACCCGACCATCAAGGCGACGGGCGCCGAGGTCCACTGGGCGATCGACGACCCGCACGAGCTGGAAAGGGCGATTCCGAAGCTGCGCTTTGTCGAGGATATCTCAGCCTATAAGCCTGAGCACGCTGCTCGCATGGCCTGGTCCGCCAAGCTGTTCGTCCGCCTCTGGAAGTACATTCCGGCGCTGCGCAAGATCGGCAGGCTGCTGCGTTATCGCTTCTGACGGAAAACCGCTTCACACTTTTGCTGGAGTTGCTTCTAGCGCGCCTTGGCGGTCGCCAGCGCGCGCGAGAAGGCGGTGGCAAAGCTCTCGCGGGAATCGGGGTCGAGGAAGCCGCCGATCGGCACGTTCTGCCCCTGTGCTTCCACGGTCATTCCGGTGATGCCGATCTCGGCGTGACGGGCGACCGAAAACCGTGCCCAGAACGGATTGAAGCGATGCGCTTCCGACTTTCCCGAAGGGGCCGTCTTGCGGATATCGAGGCTGGTGCGCGAGACCGACACTTCCTCGCGGGCGCGGGCAGCCCGATAATTGACGCGGAAGGCGATATAGACTGCAACCACGTCAAGGCCGAAGAAGCCGAACACCGGCCAGGCGCCACGCGACAGGAAAAACGCACCCGTCACCAGCCAGCCGAAGAGCAGCGCGCCCATCAGGATCAGGAAGCCCGTCCTGCCCAGCGACCGATGTGGGGTCAGCAATGCGTGAAAGAAGGGCTCGTCAGCCTGGAACGAGGCGTTTGTATCGCTCATGACAGACTATTATAGGAGGGAAATGGCGCGCCCCAAGTCCAAAGAATCATCCATGTCCGAAAAAGAGCCGCCGCCCGGACGGCGCGATGGCTCCAACGCCAACCCGCGTCCACGGCCCGTGCGGCGGACTTCGCGCTACACCCCGGCTGAAGTGCATGAAATATTCCGGCGCTTTTCGGTGCAGCGGCCGGAGCCGAAAGGCGAGCTCGAACACGTCAACCCCTTCACGCTGCTGGTTGCGGTGGTGCTGTCGGCGCAAGCGACCGATGCCGGCGTCAACAAGGCGACGCGTGCCTTGTTCAAGGCCGCCGATACGCCGCAAAAGATGCTGGCGCTGGGTGAAGCCAAGGTCGGCGACTACATCAGGACCATCGGGCTCTGGCGCAACAAGGCCAAGAACGTCATGGCACTATCGGAGGCGTTGATCCGCGACCATGGCGGCGAGGTGCCGGATGACCGCGATGAGCTGGTCAAGCTGCCTGGTGTCGGGCGCAAGACCGCCAATGTCGTGCTCAACATGGCCTTCGGCCAGCATACGATGGCGGTCGACACCCACATTTTGCGCATCGGCAACCGACTTGGCCTGGCGCCTGGCAAGACCCCGGAACAGGTCGAGCAGGGACTTTTGGAGATCATCCCGGACGAATATATGCGCCATGCGCATCACTGGCTGATCCTGCATGGCCGCTATGTCTGCAAGGCGCGCAAGCCGGATTGCCCGGCCTGCGTCATCGCCGATATCTGCAAGGCGGAGGTGAAGACGACCAGCATTCCGGCACCGCTGGTGCCGATCGCCCCGCTCGAAACCTCGGTTGCAGAAGATCAGTAGCCGTAGCCACGCGCCATCGCCGCCGCGAAGACCGGGATCAGCAGGAATACGAACGCCTCGGCGCGGATAAAGGTCTTTACCGAGGCCAGTTCGCTCGAGGGCACGCCGAAGGAAGGATTGGCGCTGGCCTGCCTGTTCCAGGAAATGAAACGGACGGTCGGGACGATCGACAGCAGGCCGACGATGCCGAACGCCGCCATCTTGGCCCAGAACACCCAGTTGTAGACGTAGAACTCCCAACCCTTGAGGCCCCAGACGACACGGCCGATGCCGACGATGATGATGAGCGCGGCGATGATGCCGTAGTGGCGGTCGATGCCGGCGAGCCGCTTGAGCGTGGCGGCCGGCATTTCGCCACGGATCAGCACGAATTCGGCGCCGATGATCCCGGCCAGCGAGAACACCAGCACATGGTGGAAGATGGCGAGCACGAGGTCGGTGGTGTCCATGCGGTTTTCCTTGGATCGGCGGCACCGGCCGGCGCCTGAATGAATGGGACGCGCTGAATCAGCCCATGTCGAAAATAACACCGCCGCGCGAAAATCCCATAGCGCGGCCCGGATATCATGAAGGCTGCCGGACGTTGCGGCTTTGTCCTGGATGACGGTTCCTGGTTCCCTGGCTCTTGCACCGCGCCGGCGATTTGCTAACCGCAGGCCGTAACGCGAGGCAAATGCAATGAACACGACGCAAGCGACCATCGCTCCGGTCATCGAGACGCCGCGAACCATCCTGCGGGCACACCGGCTCGGTGATTTCGATGCCTATGCCGCGATGTGGGCCGATCCGGTCGTCACCCGTTTCATCGGCGGCAAGCCCCGCACACGCGAAGAAAGCTGGATGCGCTTCCTGCGTCACGCAGGCCTGTGGTCGCTGCTGGGCTACGGATTCTGGGCCATCGAAGAAAAGGCCACCGGCCATTTTATCGGTGAAGCCGGTTTTCATGATCTGAAGCGTGAGATGCAGCCGTCGATTGAAGGCATTCCGGAGGCCGGATGGGCGCTGGCGGCGGCCGCGCACGGGGCGGGGCTTGCCTCCGAGGTCGTCGGCCGCGTCCTGGCATGGGGCGAAGAGACGTTCGGGTCTGTCAGAACCGTCTGCATCATCGATCCCGAGAACACCGCCTCCTTGAACGTCGCAACGAAATGCGGCTACCGGGAAGCGGTGCGAACCGTCTATCACGACGCCCCGACAATCCTGCTGGAGCGGCTGTCCTGAGGCAGTTCTAGCCCCTTTCGCCGCCGACATAGGCGCGAACCGCCGAAAGCGTATGGAGGCTCGGGCTGGCGACCAGCGCCTGAACGAGGACTTCGAAATTTAGCGGCCCTTTTCAAGAGCCGCGGGAGCTAAGGCAGAGTCTCCGCCGCGAGGCTCGGGCGCTTTCACACGTTGCAGGAAAGCCGCATCGACGGGCTTATGCCTGCTCGAGCGGCGCAGGTCCGGGAAGCTTCAAGGTGTTCACCAGCGTCGCGAGATCGGGCTCGTCGATGAGCATCGCGGCGTCGGCCGGCGCCAGCCAAGCCCGCTGCCGCCGTTTGGCTTCCTGCCAGTCGGCAAGCTCTTCCGTCACTTCCAGCAGAAACACGACGACGTCGACGCGGACAAAGCGGTTGGCCAAGCGTTTCCAGTAGGAATACGTGCCCGCCGGCTGCTTCAGCGTCTTGCCAACCACGCCGGCTTCCTCCAGCGCCTCGATGGTGGCTGCCTTGCGCCCGTTCTTGCCTTTCATAGGCCACCCCTTGGGCACGATGAAGCGTCTCGTCGTTCTCGATGTGACCAGCATCACCTCGATGTCACCGTGAGTGTTCAGCCGAAAGGGAATCGCCGCCACCTGGCGGATCCTTTGGCCATTCTCGGCCTGGCGTACGGCCTTTTTCTTGGTGGCTGCCATCTCAACAATCCAGTCGCTGTAATGCCCCTTAGCGTGATGCGACGCCTTTGCAAAATCCAAACTACCGCAGGGGCACCCAAAGTGCCCTATCATGTAAGTCGGCTAAATAAAAGAAGGTTGCCCGGCTGTCAGCGGCAGGTGCTGACGGCGGTATTGCCGATTATCTGCATCTGGCAGCTCGGCCTGACCTGCGGAACGACAGGCGGAGGCTGCTGGACGATGACGCGATCCTGGGCACGATATTGCTGTTGCTGCTGCTGAAATTGCTGCCGCTGAATCCGGTTCTGCAAGGCTTGCAGATCATCCTGCTGGATGAGCATATTGTTTCTGACGGCTGGATTGAGCACCTGCGCGGAAGCGGGCGACGTAATGCCGGCGGCACCAGCCAGCATTGCCAGTACGAAAATCATCGGCGAACGACGCGTGTACATCCGCTCATTCCTGCAAAAAAATCTCATCACACCAGATATATAGGGTGTTTGTCCGGCGATGCCATGGCGGGAATGTTGACCGCCCTCACTCCAACCGCGACGTGGACCTCAACAACCAGATCGCGACGCCCTGGCGCTGACAGGTGCGTGCAAGGCTTGGCTTCACGCAACAGATGGGCGCGTTCTACCTGCAGCCGACCTTGCAGTTCGACGCGCGCTGGCTGCGTGTTTCCGGAAAGGAAGAAGGGTCGGTTGCCGGTTTCAACTTCGATGGATCGGCAGACACCTTCTATGCGGCGACGCCGGCGCTCGAAATCGGAACCGACATCGCACTCAGCGATATTGCCAGTCTTCGCCTCTATGGAAAGGCCGGGGTGGAGTTTTCCACCAAGCAGTGGGAGATCGAAGGCCGCTTTGCGGCTGCGGAGAATCTGCCCGGCAACCCGGCATTGCACTTGACGGAAGCGATCGATTCGCCGCTCTATCGGGTCGGCGCCGGCCTCGAGTTGAATGGCGTCAATGGTGTCGGCATGTCCGTCAGGTATAATGGCGCCTTCGGGGAAACGGTCAACAGAATGCAGTCAGCGCGTCTCTCAAGGTCAGTTTCTAGGCTGGCTCAGGGCCGGGCCGGGCGAGAGAGATCTTGATGAGGAAATACGCGTATTTCGCAGCAGTGCTGGGTGCTGCCTGTATCGCCGGCCTGCCGGCCATGGCGGCGCAAACCAAGAGCGACAAGGTGGCGGCAACACCGCCCGCCGCAGTCGCCGCGCCGCAGCTGCCCGGCGGTGCATCGGCCTTGTCCGAAACCCATGGCGACTGGACGGTCAATTGCCAGATATCGGGCACGAACAAGGTCTGCAGCCTGTCGCATCAGCAATTCAACAAGCAAAGCAACCAGCGACTGCTGGCGATCGAACTGTCGAGCAAGACCGGCGAGGATGCGAGCGGAACCCTTGCCCTGCCGTTCGGCCTGGCGCTTGCCAAGGGTGTCGTGCTGACCATAGACGACCAGAAGCTCGACGGCAGCCTTCCATTCAACACCTGCCAGGTGGTCGGCTGCCTGGTGCCGGTGGCGTTCGATGCCAATGTCACGCCGCTGCTGAAGAACGGCACCACGCTGAAGATCGACGCGTTCGCGGCCGATACCGGGCAAGTCGTAAGCTTTTCCATTCCGCTCAACGGCTTCGGCGGGGCGCTTGCCCGCACAGCGGAGCTTTTGGCCAACTGACGGCTTAGAGCGGTTCAGCGTTTGATAGAATCGCTGGACCGCTCTAACTATTTGTTTTCACGCAATTCCGGACGGAAAACCGCTACGCACTTTTCCTGGAATTGCTCTAGCTCACCGCGAGCGACGGGATGTCGGCGGCTTCCGTCAACACTTGTCAGACAACGATCGTCTTCAACCGCTCGGCGATGAGCGCGGCGAGCCGCGCCGCCACCTGGTCCTTGGTCATTTCAGGCCATTCCTCGACGCCGGACTTCGACACGATCCGCACCCGGTTGCGATCGCCGCCCATCACGCCTGAAGGACCGATGCCGCTGGTCTGCGACACATCGTTGGCGACGATGAGATCGGCACCTTTCTTCGCGAGCTTGGCCTCGGCGTTGTGCAAGAGATCCTGCGTCTCGGCTGCAAAGCCGACGACCAGGCCGGGTCGCTGCTCGTGGTGGCCAATGCCCGCTAGGATGTCGGGGTTTTCGAGCATGCGCAGCACCGGCGGGCCTTCGCCCGCGACCTTCTTGATCTTCTCACCGGCTGAATTCTCGGTGCGCCAGTCGGCAACGGCGGCGACGAACACCGCGGCGTCGGCGGGCAGCAGCTGTTCCACCGCGTCGCGCATTTCCTGCGCTCGCTCGACATGGATGGTTTTCACACCGGCCGGGTCGGCAATGCTCACGGGACCCGAGACAAGGCGGACATCGGCGCCAAGCCTTGCCAGTGCCGCGGCAATGGCGTGGCCCTGCTTGCCGGACGACCGGTTGGCGATATAGCGCACGGGATCGATCGGCTCATGCGTCGGGCCTGACGTGACGATGATCTTGCGCCCCGCCAGCGGCTTGGGGCCGGCATCGAGCAGCGCCTCGACCGCGGCGACGATCTCGAGCGGTTCGGCCATGCGGCCTTCGCCGGCCTCGTTGCTCTCGGCCATTTCACCCTTGGCGGGGCCGACGAAGGCGATGCCGTCCTTGCTCAACGTCGCGCGGTTGCGGCGGGTGGCGGGATGCGACCACATCTTCGGGTTCATCGCCGGGACCATCAGCACCGGCTTGTCGGTGGCGATGAGCACGGTCGAGGCCAGATCGTTGGCATGGCCATTGGCGAGCTTGGCCATCAGGTCGGCGGTGGCGGGCGCCACCACCAGGAGGTCCGCCTCGCGCGACAGCCTGATGTGGCCGACATCGTGTTCATCGTTGCGGTCGAACAGGTCGGTGAAGACATGGTCGGCGGAAAGCGCCCCGACCGACAGCGTCGTCACGAATTCCTGCGCCGCCGACGTCATGACCACCCGCACCGCCGCGCCACGCTCGCGCAACCGGCGGATCAGGTCGAGCGCCTTGTAGGCGGCGATGCCGCCGCCGATGATGAGCAGGATGCGTCTGTTGGAAAGTGAGCCTAGGGGCAAGCTGTTGCCTGCCAAGGCTGACGCCGGGGTTGGGGCGCCTTGCGAACCGGCCAGTTCGCGGAGGGCTTTCTCGATCTGGTCGAGACGGCCGACCGGGCCGATCTGACCGTCGACAGCGGCCCGGATCATCACCCGCGCCTGTTCTTCCATGGAACGATCGTTTTCCGCCGCGAGCCGGCGCAGCTGTTCCTTGACCTCATCATCCAGGTTGCGGATCGTGATGCTGGCCATATGATTGCACTCTGCCCCATCCTGCCTGATAGCGATGATAGCAATGCAATCAAATTACCGCAAGCCGCTGGCCTCGCCCCGAGGGCAGGCCTAAAATGTCTTCCAGGCGATATAGACCAGCGTCAGCGCGATCACCCACAACGCCACACGGCCGGAACGGCTGTAGCGCGCCTCGGCCTTACCTATGGCGCGGGCGGTCGCCTCATCGAAGCGCAGGCCGTGCTCGGCCATCAGGTCGATCTCTCGCGACAGCCGTTCCGTACGGAGCGCGAGTTCCGGCGCCTGGCGGATCAGCGCCAGCATCGCCTTGCCGCCGTCGCGCGCGTCGGTCAGCAAGCCGCGCGGCCCGAGATTCCCGGCTATCCAGCCACTGACCACCGGCTCGGCTGTCTTCCACATGTTGAAGGCCGGATCGAGCGTGCGCGCCACGCCCTCGACAACCACCATCGTCTTCTGCAGCAGGATGAGTTCAGGCCGCGTCGCCATGTCGAACAGTTCGGTCACCTCGAACAGCAACGTCAGAAGCTTGGCCATCGAAATGGTTTCGGCGGGCTGGCCGTGGATCGGCTCGCCGATGGCACGGATCGCCTGCGCGAAGGCAGAGACATTGTGCTGGCGCGGCACATAGCCGGCTTCGAAATGCACCTCTGCGACGCGCAGATAGTCGCGTGTGATGAAGCCGTAGAGGATCTCGGCGAGGAAGCGGCGCTCCTTCTTGCCGAGGCGTCCGGCAATGCCGAGATCCACGGCGACGATGGTGCCGTTTGCCTCGACGAACAAATTGCCCGGATGCATGTCGGCGTGGAAGAAGCCATCGCGCAGCGTATGGCGCAGGAAGGACTGGATGAGATTGGCGGCGATCGCCTTCAGGTCATGGCCGGCGCTTTGCAGGCTGGCGATGTCGTTCATCTTGACACCATCGACCCATTCCATGGTCAGCACGTCGCGGCCGGTGCGTTCCCAGTCCACCGAAGGGACGCGAAAGCCAGGGTCTTCCCTGGTGTTCTCGCCGAGTTCGGAGAGTGCCGCCGCCTCAAGGCGCAGGTCCATCTCGATCTTCGTGGTCTGGGCCAGCGTCTCGGTCACCTCGACCGGCCGCAGCCGGCGCGAGGAAGGGATGTATTTCTCCTGCAGGCGGGCGGCGAGAAAATAGCTTTCGAGATCGTGGAAGAAGCGGCGGCGAACGCCCGGCCGGATCACTTTCACCGCCACCTGGGTGGTCACGCCATCATGCATGGTGTCGGCGGTATGCACCTGGGCGATGGAGGCAGCCGCGACGGGATCGCCGAACCGCGCGTAGAGATCGCCCACCTTGCGGCCGAGCGAGGCCTCGACGGCCGCGATCGCTTCGGCCTTCGGAAATGTGTGCATCTTGTCCTGCAGCATGGCGAGATCGAGCGCCATGTCGTTGCCGACGACATCGGGCCGCGTCGCCAGGAACTGGCCAAGCTTGACGTAGGATGGGCCGAGCCGGACCACTGCCTTGGCCAGCCGATCGCTGCGCTCATAGGCGAGCGCGCGTCGGCGGGTGAACAGCCGCGCCAGCCGCCAGCCGAGTTTCGGCAGGCCGGACAGTCCCTCGCCGGGCAAGGCCGCGACGACGCCCTCGCGCACCAGCACCCAACCGGCCCGTACGAGCCGGAATCCCGCGCTGACGGTGCTCATGGCCGCGTCCGCCCCACCGGTTCATCGAACTGGCGCAAGGCACGTCGCGTGTTGGAGATGGGCGACGGCGTCAAAGCTTCCAGCCCGAATGCAGGGCCGCTATGCCGCCTGAATAGTTGCGGAAGGAGACGCGGTCGAAGCCGGCGCGGGAAATCATCGCCGCGAAGTTTTGCTGATTGGGGAATTTCGCGATCGATTCGACCAGATAGGAATAGGGCTCGCCGTCGCCCGTGACCAACTTGCCGATCCTGGGAATGGCATTGAACGACCAGGCTTCGTAGACCTTGTCGAGCAACGGCATCTCGACCTCGGAAAACTCCAGGCACAGGAAGCGGCCGCCGGGTTTCAGCACGCGGAACGCCTCGCCCAGGGCCACGTCGATATGCGGGACGTTGCGAATGCCGAACGCGATGGTGTAGGCGTCGAAGCTGGCGTCAGCGAAGGGCAGTTCCTCGGCGTTGGCCTCGACGAAATCGGTGTTGCCGGACAGGCCCTTCTTTTCAGCCCGGTCGCGGCCGACGGCGAGCATCGAGCCGTTGATGTCGAGCACGGTGGCATGGGCATGGCCATGGCTGGCAGCGACGATGCGGAAGGCGATGTCGCCGGTGCCACCGGCAACATCGAGCACACGCCAGCCTGCCCGCTCTGGCGGATTGAGCCAGGCGACCATGGCATCCTTCCACAGCCGGTGCAGGCCGCCAGACATCAGGTCGTTCATCAGGTCGTAGCGATTGGCGACCTTGTGGAAAACATCGTTGACCAGGGACTGCTTCTCGCCTTCCCCTACACGCTTGAAACCATAGGAGGTTTCCATGCCGCCGGCGGCCGTGGTTCTCTCAACTGACATTTTTTTGATCCGTCATAAAACCGGCGGGACCATAGCCGATCGATGGTGCGGGCGCTATTGTTTAAGGCGCGGTGTTCAGCCGCGCTTCCAGGTGGCGGGTTTTCGAGACCTGGACTGACCGACGGGATGTTTGAATGCCTCTGAAAGCGGAACTGCACTGCCACATCGAAGGGGCAGCGGCGCCCGATCTCGTCATCCGCCAGGCGCAGAAATACGGCAAGGATACCTCGCCCTACATCCAGAACGGGTCCTTCGTCTGGGACGATTTCACCTCCTTTCTCGCGGCTTACGACTTTTCCGCCGACCTGTTCCGGACCGAGGAGGATTATGCGCGGCTGGCCGACCATTATCTGACCAGCCTGGCGCGCGACGGGGCAATCTACTCCGAGGTGTTCACCTCGCCGGACCACGCGACGAAAGCCGGGCTGTCACCCAAGGCCTACACCGACGCGCTCGGCGAAGGCATGCTCCGAGCCAAGGCCAAGACCGGCATCGAGGGGCGCATGATCGTCACTGGCGTGCGCCATCTCGGCGTCGAATCGATCGAACGGGCGGCACGCTTCGCGGTACGTTGCGGGCACCCACTGGTCACCGGTTTCGGCGTCGCCGGCGACGAGCGCATAGGCGACATGGAAGACTATGTCAGGGCTTTCGAGATCGCGCGCGAGGCCGGGCTCGGCATCACCGTCCATGCCGGCGAACTGACGGGCTGGCAGACTGTCCAGGCGGCACTCGACCATATCCGCCCGTCGCGCATCGGCCATGGCGTGCGTGCCATCGAGAATCCCGACCTTGTCCGGCGCATCGCCGACGAGGGCGTCGTGCTGGAGTGCTGCCCCGGTTCCAACATCGCGCTCAAGGTGTTCGACAGTTTCGCCGATCATCCGTTTCCGGCCCTGCAGGCGGCCGGCTGCAAGGTGACACTCAACTCCGACGACCCGCCTTATTTCTGGACCTCGCTGAAGCGCGAATACGACATTGCGGCGGAGCATTTCGCGATGAACGAGAAAGCGCTCGCCGCCGTCACCAGAACCGCCATCGAGGCCGCTTTCGTCGACAAGAAGACCAAGACAGCGCTTCTCGCCCGGCTGAACAGCGCCACTCGCTGATTCTTCCGACAAAGCTGTGGTCCGTGCGGCCCAAGCGGTTCCTTGGCCGGCCCAATGTCGCTAGGGTTCGCCCAAGCAGCTTGAAGCGCGGCACGTCCGAAGGGATCCAGGCGCGGTTTCGGGCGACATGCATCAGGAGAACATCATGAAGGGCGTCACCGTCGTCGACCATCCACTTGTCCAGCACAAGCTGACCATCATGCGCAAGAAGGAGACCTCGACGGCCGGTTTCCGGCGCTTGCTGCGCGAGATTTCGCTGCTGCTCGGCTATGAGGTGACCCGCAATCTCGAGCTGACGACGACAACGATCGAAACGCCTATGGAGACGATGGAAGCTCCGACGCTGGAGGGCAAGAAGCTGGTCTTCGCCTCGGTGCTGCGCGCCGGCAACGGCTTGCTCGAAGGCTTGCTCGACCTGGTGCCGGCGGCCCGCGTGGCCCATGTCGGCCTCTACCGCGATCACGAGACGCTGGAGGCTGTCGAGTATTTCTTCAAGGCGCCGAGCGACCTCGCCGACCGGCTGGTCATCGTCGTGGACCCGATGCTGGCGACCGCCAATTCGGCGATCGCGGCGATCGACAAGTTGAAAGAGCGCGGCGCCACCAATATCCGCTTCCTGTGCCTGCTGGCGGCGCCCGAAGGTATCGAGCGCTTCACCAAGGCGCATCCGGATGTTCCGGTCTTCACCGCGTCCATCGACCGCCAGCTCAATGAGAAGGGCTACATCATGCCCGGCCTTGGCGACGCCGGCGATCGCATGTACGGGACGAAGTAACATCAGGCAAAATGCTGGTGTGATTTACCAAATGTTTACGCAAAGACGCGGTTTCGACGCGCATTAAAGCGGCGAACACCATACGGGGCTAAAAAGGATCGGCCATCACAAAGGCCGATCCATGCTGCGCAAGCTTCTTATCCTCAGCGTCTTTGCCGGTGCGTCGGCATCGATCCCGGTTGTCTACCAGTCGAATCCGCGAATATTCGAAAACCTGCTGAAATCGGCGGTGACAACCAAGCCTGGGGCCGAGACGCAACCCGAGGTCAGCCTGGCGTCCGTTCCCGACAAGCCGGTGGCGCCGCTGCCGACCGGCCGCAAGGTCGTGGTCGCGGCGGACGGGCGTGGACACTTCTCGTCCACCTTCAAGCTCAACGGCCGTCAGATCGACGGCATGATCGACACCGGCGCGACGCTGGTGGCGGTCAATACGTCGACGGCGCGCCGGATCGGGCTGTCGCTCAATCCCGCCGATTTCAGCCACGAGGTCAACACCGCCAACGGCACCATCAAGGCAGCCGTGGTGATGATCGACCGCCTGCAGATCGGCAGCATCAGCGTCGACAGTGTGCAGGCGATCGTGCTCGACGACAAGGCACTGCGCACCAACCTGATCGGCATGAGCTTCCTCAGTCGGCTCGGCAAATACCAGGCCGAGAACGGCACATTGCTATTGGTTCAGTAGTGTCCACTCAGCCGCGCGGCAGAATCCGCCGGATGACAGACTTGTCGGCGGCCGGCTTCGAAGCACCGATCGCATAGGCTGAAAGCACGGTCGCGGCGGCCGCCTCGGCATCGGATTGTGAGCGGGCGTGGATCAGCGCCAGCGCATCTCCGGCGTTTACTTCCGCGCCTATGGGCAGCAACCTGGTGATGCCGACCGCGGGGTCGACCTTGTCGTCGGGCCGTGCGCGCCCGCCGCCCAGCCCGACCACCGCGAGGCCGATGTCGCGGGTGGCTATGCCGGTAACGAAGCCGTCCGTCGTCGCCTTGATCGCGAATTCCGTTGCCGCCTCGGGCAGGTATTTTTCCGGCTTTTCGATGAAATCCGCGGGGCCGCCAAGCACTGTCACCATGCGCGCGAATGTGGCGGCGGCGCGGCCGCTGGCGAGCGTCTCGGTGGCGCGGCGCATGCCGTCCTGGTTGGACGATACCAGCCCCGCCGACTGCAGCATTTCGGCGGCAAGCGCCAGCGTCACGTCCTCCAGCCGCCGGTCGCGCAAGCGGCCGGTCAGGAAATCGACGGCATTGCGCACCTCGACCGCATTGCCGGCGGCCGAGGCCAGCGGTTCGTTCATGCCGGTGATCAGCGCCGAGACCTTCAGTCCGGCGCCGCCGGCGACCTCGACCAGGCTGTTGGCGAGCGCGGTCGCATCACGGGATTTCTCCATGAAGGCGCCATTGCCGACCTTGACGTCGAGCACCAGCGATTGCAGGCCTGACGCGAGCTTCTTCGACAGGATCGATGCGGTGATCAGCGGCACCGATTCCACGGTTCCGGTGACGTCGCGGATGGCGTAGAGCCGGCGATCGGCAGGTGCCAGATCGGCGGTCTGGCCGATGATGGCGCAGCCTGTTTCCAGCACCGCCTTGCGGAACAGCGCGATGTCGGGCTGGCTGGTGTAGCCGGGAATGGAGTCCATCTTGTCCAGCGTGCCGCCGGTATGGCCGAGACCTCGGCCCGAGATCATCGGCACATAGGCACCGCAGGCGGCGACGATCGGCGCCAGCATCAGCGAGACATTGTCGCCGACACCGCCCGTCGAATGCTTGTCTGTGACGGGGCCCGGCAAATCCGACCAGTCGAGCACGTCGCCGGAATCGCGCATGGCAAGCGTCATCGCCACGGCCTCGTCGCGGTTCATGCCGTTGAAGAACACCGCCATGGCGAAGGCCGCGACCTGGCCGTCGGTTACGGCGCCCGACGTCACGCCGTCGATGAAGGCGGCGATCTCATGAGGCGCCAGCCTGTGGCCGTCTCGCTTGTGGCGGATGATTTCCTGTGGAAGCATCAGCTCTCCAGAAGCCCGTCACGAAACACGCGCTGCAGCACCGTTGCCAGCCGCGATCCGCCAACCGGCGCCATGTCCTTGGTTTCCTGGTGCGAAAGCTCGGCTCCGGTCATGCCGGCGGCCAGGTTGGTGATGACCGAGCAGGCGGCGACGCGCAGGCCGAGGAAACGGGCGAGAATGACTTCCGGCACGGTCGACATGCCGACGGCGTTGGCGCCCATGACGCGCGCCATGCGGATTTCGGCCGGCGTCTCGAAGCAGGGACCCGAGAACCACATATAGACGCCCTTGTGCAGCGCTGTGCCGGTCGCCTTCGCCGCGCGTTCGATCGCGTCGCGGATGCCGGCATCATAAGCTTCGGTCAGGCCGACGAAACGGCGGTCGCTCGGCTCGCCGATCAGCGGATTGGTGCCGGAGAAGTTGATGTGGTCGGTGAGCAGCATCACCGAGCCCGGCGGCATATCCGGATCGACCGAGCCGGCTGCGTTGGTGAGGATCAGTTTCGTGATGCCGATGCCGGCAAGCACTTCGAGCACCGGACGCATCGCCGCGGCGTTACCATGCTCGTAGTAGTGGGCGCGGCCGGACAGCATCAGCACCGGAACGCCGGCAAACAGCCCGGCCACCACTTCGCCGGCATGGCCGCTGACGCCGCTCATGGGAAAGCCGGGCAGGTCGGCATAGGAGACGCGGATCGGATTCTCGATCCGGTCGACTAGGCCTCCCAAGCCCGAACCCAGCACCAGCGCGGTCGACGGCGCTAGGCCGTCCAGCCTTTCGATAAGATGGTCCAGCGCCTTTTCCGTCATCTCGGCCTACGCTTCATTTGAGCCAGCTTCTCATTTGAGCCAGCTTTTCATTTGAGAAGGTCACCGCGAAAACCATAGGGCAGCATGTCGCCCATGGTCACGGTCTCGGCGACGCCCGAGGCGTCGCAGAGATAGAGTTTGGTTTCCGGACGGCAGAATTCGGCCAGCCGCTGGCGGCAGCCACCACAAGGCGAGCATTTGGCCATGCGTTCGGCAAGGACGGCGATTTCCACGATCTTGCCGCCGCCAGCCATGATGTAGTGGCCAAGCGCGGTGGTCTCGGCGCACCAGCCTTCCGGATAAGAGGCGACCTCGATGTTGGCGCCGGTGAAGATGCGTCCATCCTCGGTGCGCAAAGCGGCACCCACCGGGAAATTCGAGTAGGGCGCATAGGCCTTGGCCATGGCGGCCTTGGCCGCTTCGAACAGATCATGCGACATTCAGTTATTCTCTCCGATGTGCTCTCGACCCTTAGCGTTCCTTGACATAAGGCACGCCGCCGGCGCGCGGCGGGATGGCCTTGCCGATGAAGCCAGCGAGCAGGACGACGGTGAGGATATAGGGCAGGGCCTGCATGAACTGCACCGACACCTTGCCGACAATGGGCAGCGGTGTCCCCTGCAGGCGGATCGACGCCGCGTCGAGGAAGCCGAACAGCAGGCAGGCGAACATGGCGTTGACCGGCTTCCACTTGGCGAAGATCAGCGCGGCCAGCGCGATGTAGCCCTTGCCCGCCGTCATGTCCTTCACGAAGCCACCATTCTGCACCATCGACAGATAGGCGCCGGCGACGCCGGTGAGGATGCCGGTGCAGATCAGCGCGCGGTAGCGCAGCCAGGCGACCGAGATGCCGGCGGTGTCGACCGCGGCCGGGTTTTCGCCGACCGCGCGCAGCCTGAGACCGAAGCGCGTGCGAAACAGCACCCACCAGGTGAACGGCACCATCGCAAAGGCGAAATAGACGAGGATCGAATGGCCGGAGATCAATTCGGCATAGATCGGGCCGATGATCGGCACGTCCCTGGCCGCGTCGGCGCCAGGCCAGATGATCGCCTCGAACCGCTCGCCCGGTTGCAGCGCCGGCGTGCGGCCACCCTGCTGGAACCAGGCCTGGCCGAGGATGATGGTCGATCCGGCGGCGACGAAGTTGATCGCCACGCCCGAAACGATCTGGTTGCCGCGATGGGTGATCGAGGCAAAGCCGTGCACCAACGCGAAGGCGACAGAGATCAGGATCGCCATACCGAGGCCGAGAAGCGCCGAATGGAAAACGGATGCCGCGGCGGCACCCGCGAAGGCGCCGACCAGCATCTTGCCTTCGAGGCCGATGTCGAAAATGCCGGCCCGCTCCGAATAGAGGCCGGCGAGGCAGGCAAGCAGCAGCGGCACCGACAGGCGGATGGTCGAGTCCAGCACCTGGATGATTGCGTTGAAGATATCCATCTCAAGCGCCCTTTCCGTTGACCGCTTGCATGCCCACCGATTTCGGGCTGAACGAAGCGAACAGAGCCTGGATATAGGGCCTGAACATGTGCTCCAGCGCGCCGGCGAAGAGGATGACCAACCCTTGAATGATGACGATCATGTCGCGGCTGATCGCCGGCATCTCGAAGGCGAGTTCGGCGCCGCCCTGGTAGAGCATGCCGAACAGGATTGCCGCCAGCACGATCCCGACCGGATGCAGGCGGCCCATCAGCGCCACCGCGATGCCGACGAAACCGGCGCCCGAAACGAAGTCGATCGCGACGTTGTGCTGGTCGCCCATCACCGGATTGAGCGCCATCATGCCGGCCAGCGCGCCCGAAATCATCATGGCGGTGATGATGATGCGGGTTTCCGAAATGCCGGCATAGCGGGCCGCCTTCGGGCTGTGGCCATAGGTGCGCATCTCGTAGCCGAGCCTTGTGCGCCAGATCAGCAGCCAGACCAGGAAGGCCATCACCAGCGCCAGCAGGAAGCAGATGTTGAGCGGGGCCGAGCGGATCTTGGCCCCGAACAGTTCGATGATCCAGTTGAGCTTCGGCAGTTCGGCGCCGGCGAGGAAGTTGCGCGTCTGCGGCGCCTGCGACCCGGCCGGCTTCAGCGGACCGACCAGCAGGTAGACCATGATCGATGCGGCGATGAAGTTGAACATGATCGTCGTGATGACGATGTGCGAGCCGCGCCTGGCCTGGAGGTAGGCGGGAATTAACGCCCACAACGCGCCCACAAGCGCCGAGGCGACGATGGCCAGCGGAAATGTCAGCCACCAGGGCAGCGTGCTGTCGAAGGAAAGACAGACGATGGCGATGCCGAGGCCGGCGATGTAGGCTTGCCCCTCCGTGCCGATGTTGAACAGGCCGCAATGCGCCGCCACCGCCACCGAAAGCCCGGTGAATATGAAGGTCGTGGCATAGAATAGGGTGAAGGCGATGCCTGTTCCCTTGCCGAAGGCGCCTTCGACCAGGATGACGGCGGCGCGGAACGGGTTTTCGCCGACCAGCATGACGACGAAGCCGGCGACGATGAAGGCGACCGACAGGTTGATCAGCGGGATCAGCCCGTAGTCGGCCCAGGCCGGCAATTTGGCGTAAGGCGTGCTCATTGTGCTGCCTCCTGATGCTCGACACCGGCCATCAGCAGGCCAAGCTCGCCTTCGGTCGCGTCGGGGCCGCGCTCGCCGACGATGCGGCCGGCAAACATCACCAGGATGCGGTCGGAGAGCGAGCGGATCTCGTCGAGCTCGACCGAGACCACCAGCACCGCCTTGCCCTGGTCGCGCATGGCGATCAGGCGCTTGTGGATGAATTCGATGGCGCCGACATCGACGCCGCGCGTCGGCTGGCCGACGATGAGCACGCCGGGATCCTGTTCGATTTCGCGCGCGAGCACGATCTTCTGCTGGTTGCCGCCGGAAAAATTGGCGGTCTTCAGGCGCGGATTGCCGGGACGGATGTCGTATTTCTCGATCTTGTCCTTGGCATCGGCCATGATGGCGTCGACGTTGAGGAACGGCCCTTTGAGATAGCGGGGATCGTCGTGGTAACCGAGGATGGAATTCTCGTTTTCCTCGAAGGCCAGCACCAGCCCGACATGGTGGCGATCTTCCGGCACATGGGCGAGGCCGCGGTCGCGCAATTCGCCGGGATCGGCCTTGCCGGTGAGATCGATCGGCTTGCCCTCGAGCATCACGGAACCGGAAACGGCATGCCTGATGCCGGAAATCGCCTCGAGCAATTCGGATTGCCCGTTGCCGGCGACGCCGGCGATGCCGACGATCTCGCCGGCGCGCAAATCGAAGGAGACGTCGTCGACCATGGTGACGCCGCGGGAATCCCTGACCGTCAGGTTCTTGACCGCGAGTTTGACGGCGCCGGCTTCGGCCTCGGCCTTTTCGACCCTCAGCAGCACACGGCGCCCGACCATCAGTTCCGCCAGTTCCTCGACGGTGGTTTTCCTGGTCTCCCGGGTTGCCACCATCGTGCCCTGACGCATCACCGACACGGTGTCCGTGATGGCCATGATCTCGCGCAGCTTATGGGTGATCAGCACCACCGTCTTTCCCTGTTCCTTCAACTGCCTGAGGATGCGGAACAGGTGGTCGGCCTCGGCCGGCGTCAGAACGCCCGTCGGCTCGTCGAGGATCAGGATTTCGGCGCCGCGATAGAGCGCCTTAAGGATTTCGACGCGCTGCTGCAGGCCGACCGGCAGTTCCTCGATGATCGCATCGGGATCGACTTCCAGCCCGTATTCGCGTTCCAGCCGGTCAAGCTCGGAGCGCGCCTTGGCGATGCTGCTCTTCAGAAGCGCGTCGGTTTCGGCGCCGAGGATGATGTTCTCCAGCACCGAGAAATTGTCGACCAGCATGAAATGCTGGTGCACCATGCCGATGCCGAGCGCGATCGCGTCGTTGGGTGTCTTGATCGACGCCGGTTGGCCGCCGACACGGATCTCGCCGCTGTCGGCCTGGTAGAAACCGTAGAGGATCGACATCAGCGTCGACTTGCCGGCGCCATTCTCGCCGACGATGCCGTGGATGGTGCCGCGCGCGATCTCCAGATTGATGTCGCGGTTGGCGCGCACCGCGCCGAAACTCTTGTTGATGCCGATCAGTTCGATTGCGGCTTGCGCCATGCAGCCCGTCCCACTCTTAATTTTTTATCGCTTGGTCAAGACGCCTAGCATGACGCTCCGCCCGTGCCAATTGTCCGGAGCAGCGTCCACTCTCGACAAATCCGCGCGCGCTTGTCAATTTCGAACGTGGCCGAAGCTCTCGCCTTCGCTAATATGCCGAGGTCGATTTGACGTTGCGGCGCAAGGTGTCGCGGTACAAAACTGAGGACTTTGCATGATCATGCCCGCCGACCGGTTGACGACGTTGGAAATCCGCGCCGCCGAGCAGGAGAAGACCATCGAGGAGCTGTCGGGCCAGATCGCCGACCAGTGGAAGGTGATCGAACGCATGCAGCGAAAGCTCGACGCACTGACCGACCGCTTCCTGGCGCTTGAAGAGCAGGCGGCACCGGATGTGCCGGTGACCAAACCGCCACACTGGTAAGCAGAAGGGGAGGGGCCTGGCCATGGCCGGTGAACGCGACCGCATCGCAAGGGCCGGCGACTATGTGCTGGGCCTGATGAACGATGCCGAGCGCGAGCGGGCCGAGCGCGATCTCGAAATCGATCCTGCCTTCCGCGACGCGGTGGTGCAGCTCGCCGAACGCATGCATGTTTTCGACCGCGCCGAAAAACCAGCGGGCGCCAATCATTGGGCGCTGGTTACGCAACGCCTCGCCGAATTGCCGCAAATGCGCAGCGTCGGCCTGGGCGGCAACGATGCCAGGTCACCGACGGTGATCCGAAGCCTGTCCCGGCCACCACATGGCGTTGGCGTGCACGCGCTTGGCGGCCGGCGTGGACTTGTCATTGCCATCGGGCTGATGGCGGTCTTCGCGCTCGGCTATCTCCTTGGGAAACTGTGATCCAGCCGGCGCGACATCAGCATCATCGTTTCGCCGTCCTGCTCGCATACTTCGACCGCGTCCCAGCCGAGTGCCGCGTAGAACTCGCGCGCTTGCCATGTGTAGAGGTAGAGTATCTCGACGCCGGCTGACGCCGCATGCGCTTCGATCGCCTTGACCAGCGCGGTGCCGGTTCCCTTGCCTCGATGGCCGGCATCGACGACGAGCCCGGCGAGCCATGGTGTCACATCATGCGCCGGTTCCAGTTCATGGCGCACCAGCAGGCAGGTGCCGACTGGCACATCGTTGACACGGGCAACCAGAGCAGTTTCAAAGCCGTCGCCGGTCAGCAGATTGCGGAGCCCTGCCGCATCCTCTTCCAGCGTCCTTTCCGAGCCCTCGAAGAAGGCGGCAATCCGCAGTCTCGCCACGACGTCGACGTCATGCTCGCGCATGGGTTCGATCGTTGGCAGCATTCCTCTCTCCTATGTCATTTGCGAGCTTCGTCCGATCCAGCAAAGCAAAACCGCCGGGCGTTGCCCGGCGGTTCCAGTCATTGCCGTTTGGTGCTGCCGATCAATAGGGGCAGGCGTTGTCGGCGGTGTAGTCGTGCACCTGGATCTTGCCGGCGATGATGTCGGCCTTGGCCTTTTCGACGGCCGCCTTCATTTCGTCGGTCACCAGCGCCTTGTTGTTGTCGTCCATGGCGTAGTCGACGCCGCCTTCCTTGAGGCCGAGATTCTCGACGCCGCCCTTGAAGGTGCCGTTCTTGCCATCCATGAAGGCGGTGTAGACGGCAACGTCGACGCGCTTCAGCATCGAGGTCAGCACCTTGCCGGGCTGCAGCCCGTTCTGGTTGGAATCGACGCCGATGCCGAGCTTGCCGGCATCCGCCGCCGCCTGCAACACCCCAACGCCGGTGCCGCCGGCGGCCGCGTAGACCACGTCGGAGCCTTGGTCGATCTGGGTCTTGGCGATTTCGCCGCCCTTGGCCGGATCATTCCAGGCCGCCGGCGTGTCGCCGGTCATGTTCTGGATGACTTCGGTCGCGCCGGCCGACTTGGCGCCGCCGACATAGCCGCATTCGAACTTGCGGATCAGCGGGATGTCCATGCCGCCGACGAAGGAAACCTTCTTCGACTTCGATGCCATCGCCGCCATGATGCCGACGAGATAGGAGCCTTCATTCTCCTTGAATACCAGCGAGCGGACGTTGGGCAGGTCGACGGCATCGTCGATGATCGCGAAGTTGAGGTCCGGATATTCGGCCGCGATCTTCTTCAGCGCATCCTCCCAGGCAAAGCCGGCCATGACGATCGGGTTGTGGCCGTCCTCGGCGAAGCGGCGCAGCGCCTGCTCGCGCTGCGAGGCGTTCGACACTTCGAACTCGACATAGGGGGTGCCGGTCTCGGTCTTGAACTTCTCGGCGCCGTGGTAGGCAGCCTCGTTGAAGGATTTGTCGAACTTGCCGCCCAGATCATAGAGGATGGCCGGCTGGACATCCGCGGCGAAAGCCGGAAGAACCATTGCGGTTGCGGCCAGGAGGCCGAGAACGATACGTTTCATGTGATCCACACCCTGTCGGTTATTTTTTCCGTTACGCACCGCCTGCCTGCCCGGTTCTCCGGCCGGCAAACGACGTCAGCCAGGAGTGTATTCCCCTCCCGCTCCCGGGCAATCTGGCACGGCCCGAAACAAAATTCACGCGGAATTTTGACCTTTTGGAAAAGCGTGCCACGGGCAAGCCACGCCGCGATCCGATCCTTGCGCGCAAGCCGTCGGGAGGCGGCGGGAATGGCGCCGGCGGTGGGTCAGTTCGCGGCGAACTGTCCCGTGCGCCGCTGCCGCCGGTAGCCGATGGCGTAAAGCAGGAAGGCCAGCACCGCGAAGACGGCAAAGCCCGGCTGGTTGAGCACCCAGGCGATGGCGCCATCCCACAGCAGCGGACTGGCCTTGGCGCGCACGAAGCTTTCGAAGGCGGCCCGCGTGTCCGGCGAGACGGCCAGCCAGCTCGCGTTAAGTGGGGTCAGCACAAGGGCCGAAGCCGCCACCGTGCGCGTCGTGTCGAGCACCGCCATGATGACGGAAACCGACAGCGCGACCATGGCCGCAAGACGAAAGACGAAGCGAAACATCAAGGCTCTCCCCGGTTCATGGTGGACGCTAACCAGGAGACCTCCGGCACATGTCCCGAAACCAGAAATAGAATGCGTGCGGTTTGTCCGCAATCGCGATACGCGAATTTGAAGGTGGCGCCTTCTGAACCCTATGCGACTGGCTTGCGCCCGCGGCGGTGAACGAGCAAGATGGCAAGAATGCCCCCGGCAATGGCGCCGACCACCAGCCCGGCCAGTCCGATGAAGGCCGCAAAGTAGCCGCAGCCGCCCTCGAAGCAACTGACCTCGGCGACATCGGCGATCACCGAGCCAGCCAGGAAGCCGCCAACGGCGCCGATGACCGCGCCCAGGATGATGCCGAGCAAGGCAGCGACGACGGAAACGAAGACCGACGGCGCTTCGGTCGACGGCCTGGAATAGACGCCTTCGGCGCCGGAGCCGCGGCGCAGCAGATAGATGCAGAGCAGGCCGATGGCGATCTCGGCGCCACCGATGAGCAAGCCCCTGGCGGAGAATACGAAATCGGGCACGGCGAGCACATAGGCCTGTCTCGCCAGCACCCAGACGATGGTCGCCACCTGCCAGATGATGAAGTGGCGCGGGAAGCGCGCCGAGCGGCCAAAGGCAAGGCCGAGCAGATAAAGCCCCCACAGGATGGTGATGACGTCGACGGCAAGCCCGCCAATGAGGAAATAGAAGATCCTGTCCGGCAGGCCGGAATTGCCCGTCAGCCACCAGGCCGAGGCCAGGCCGTAGACCGACCACGCCATGACGAAGATGAGCCAGCCCACCGGGACATAAGACAGGTCGCTGCCTGGGCGCCCGACTGGCGGCTGCCCACTGGCCGGTTGTTCATTGCTTGATGTCATGTCCGGACGATGCCCCCGCAAAGCCTCCGTTTCACTCGACAGGTGGCCCGCGGCGAAGTCAAGCGCGGCCGGCCTTGTGGCCTTGGCTGTGCACATCATTCGGGCGGCGACGGCTTGAAAAACGGGTGCGAGCGCGCCCTGGCGGAGCGGTGTGTGGCCGGCAAAGCGAATAGACTGCCGTTATGGCTTGGCATTCGGCGCGGGATCGACTAGATGAGCCCCGCGCCTGTTGCTTCGACGGCTCAGGTGCGGTGGGAAGGTGTTCGCTGGTTGGCGGCACCCACGGCGCTGATATCGCGTACCGGCTCCCTGAAGGGACTGCATTGTCCCCAACCCGCGCGGCGAAACCGGCCATCGCGAAAAATGCAAGGACGGAGAGGTGGCCGAGTGGTTGAAGGCGCACGCCTGGAAAGTGTGTTTACGGGAGACCGTAACGCGGGTTCGAATCCCGCTCTCTCCGCCATAAATCCTCGGAATGCCATTGGATGCGACTGGGTGCAACGGCATCCTATAGCGCGTCACTGCGTCTAGGGTGGCCCGCCGCCCACCCCGAAAACCTTTATAAAATTCCTATTTCTTTCCCATCCGCCCCGTCTCGAACCTTTATGGCGATCGGGTCCATATAACACGCCACAGAAGCTTTGAATGCCGTCGCCATCGAGGCGACGAGCAAGCGCGAACGGTTTTTGGCCTCTTCCATCGTGGCCGAAAGACAAAGTAGAAGCAAGGAAGGCAATCATGGACGTCATTGTTGTCGGGATCGGGGTTTTGTTCTTCGCTCTATCCCTCGTCTACGTCAAAGCCTGCGACAGAATCTGAGCGGAAGGATCGAATCATGCTTTTCGATTACATCCTCGGTGGAGGCGTAACCTTGTTCTTGCTTGCTTACCTCACCTACGCCCTCATTCGTGCAGAACGCTTCTGAAGGCGCGGAAAGCCACAGCCATGACACTGAACGGGTGGATACAGATCGTCCTCTATTGCGGGATCCTCGCTTTGCTGGTGAAGCCGCTTGGCTTCTACATGCACCGCGTCTTCAAAGGCGATCGCACGCCGCTTTCGCCAGTCTTCCGCCCGCTCGAGCGGGGGCTCTACCGCATTTGCGGAACCAGCGAGCGCGAGGAACAGCATTGGACCACCTATGCGGTGGCCCTGCTGCTGTTCAACCTGGCGGGCTTCCTGGTGCTCTATGTCCTGCAGCGTCTGCAAGGCAGCCTGCCCTACAATCCAGCAGGCATGAGCGCGGTCGACCCGGCGCTCGCCTTCAACACCGCCGCCAGCTTCATGACCAACACCAACTGGCAGAACTACGGCGGCGAAAGCACGATGTCCTACCTCGTGCAGATGGCCGGCCTGACGGTCCAGAATTTCGTTTCGGCCGCTACAGGCATCGCCATTGCGATTGCGCTGATCCGCGGATTTGCCCGCGCCTCCGGAAGATCGATCGGCAATTTCTGGGTGGATATGACGCGCGCCACGCTCTATGTGCTTTTGCCGCTCTGCATCGTGCTCACCCTTGTCTATGTCTGGCTCGGCATACCGCAGACGCTCGGGCCTTACGTCGATGCCGTCACGCTCGAGGGCGCCAGGCAGACGATCGCGCTCGGCCCGGTCGCCTCGCAGGTCGCCATCAAGATGCTCGGCACCAATGGCGGCGGGTTCTTCAATGCCAACGCGGCACATCCCTTCGAAAACCCGGATGCCATCTCCAACCTGATCCAGATGCTGTCGATCTTCGCCGTCGGTGCTGCCTTGACCAACGTCTTCGGCCGCATGGTCGGCAACCAGCGTCAGGGTTGGGCAATCCTGGCCGCCATGGGCGTTCTGTTCATCGCCGGCGTCGCCGTCTGCTACTGGGCGGAAGCCGCGGGCAATCCGCTGGTCCATGCGCTCGGCATCGACGGCGGCAACATGGAAGGCAAGGAGACCCGTTTCGGCATCGCGCTTTCGGCTTTGTTCGCGGTCATCACCACGGCGGCCTCCTGCGGCGCGGTCAACGCCATGCATGACTCGTTCACCGCGCTCGGCGGCATGATCCCGCTCATCAACATGCAGCTTGGCGAGGTCATCGTCGGCGGTGTCGGCGCGGGTTTCTACGGCATGCTGATGTTCATCCTGATCGCCGTCTTCGTCGCCGGCCTGATGGTCGGCCGCACGCCTGAATATCTCGGCAAGAAGATCGAGGCCAAGGAGGTCAAGATGGCGATGCTGGCCATCCTGTGCCTGCCGCTGGCGATGCTGGTCTTCACGGCCATCGCGGTGGTGCTGCCGAGCGCGGTGGCCTCGATCGCCAATGGCGGGCCGCACGGCTTCTCCGAAATCCTCTATGCCTACACCTCGGCGGCGGCCAACAACGGGTCCGCCTTCGGCGGCCTCGGCGGCAACACGCCCTGGTACAACATCACGCTCGGCATCGGCATGCTGATGGGCCGTTTCCTGGTCATCATCCCGGCGCTCGCCATCGCCGGCGCGCTGGCGGCGAAGAAGACCGTGCCCGCCTCGGCAGGCACCTTCCCGACCGACGGCCCGCTGTTCGTCGGGCTGCTGGTCGGCGTCATCGTCATCGTCGGAGGCCTGACCTTCTTCCCGGCGCTCGCCGTCGGGCCTGTCGTCGAGCACCTGGCGATGATCCATGGACAGACATTCTGAGGCGGACATGTCCTGGTTCAGCAACAAGCGCCGCAATGTCAGGCATCCGGCCGATCCGGGGAAGGAGGGAATGCCGCCCACTTTCCCGACCCTGTCGACATTTCTTGGGCTTGCCGCCGCCATGATCGCGCTCTGGCTGCTGGCCTACGGGCTTCCTCATCTTTTTCCGGCATCCGACCAATCGGTGCCGCACATCAACATTGAAGCCGGAGCTTCAAAATGAGCCACTCAAAATCGGCCAGCATCATGGATGCCGGCATCCTGTGGCCCGCCATCGGCAGTGCCTTCCGCAAACTCGATCCGCGCACGCTGGCCCGCAACCCGGTGATGTTCGTCGTCGCCGTCGTCTCGGCACTGACATCGGTGCTGTTCGTCAAGGACCTCGTCACCGGAGGCGGCGATCCGCGCTTCACGCTGCAGATCATCATCTGGCTGTGGTTCACCGTGCTGTTCGCCAATTTCGCCGAAGCCGTCGCCGAAGGGCGCGGCAAGGCGCAGGCGGATTCGCTGCGCAAGGCGCGCACCGAAACCCAGGCCAAGCTGTTGGCCGGCGAGGATCGGACGAAATTCAGGCTGGTGCCCGGCACCGGTTTGAAGGTCGGCGACATCGTTCTCGTCGAGGCCGGCGACATCATCCCGTCGGACGGCGAGGTGGTGGAAGGCGTCGCCTCGGTCAACGAGGCGGCGATCACGGGCGAGTCCGCGCCGGTCATCCGCGAATCCGGCGGCGACCGCTCGGCGGTCACCGGCGGCACGCAGGTGCTCTCCGACTGGATCCGCGTGCGCATCACCGCCGCCGCCGGCCATACCTTCCTTGACCGCATGATCTCGCTGGTCGAAGGCGCCGAGCGCCAGAAGACGCCGAACGAGATCGCGCTCAACATCCTACTCGTCGGCATGACGCTGATCTTCGTGCTGGCCACCGCCACCATCCCGAACTTCGCCTCCTACTCGGGCGGCTACATTTCGGTGACCGTGCTCGTCGCGCTATTCGTGACGCTCATCCCGACCACGATCGGCGCGCTGCTGTCGGCCATCGGCATCGCCGGCATGGACCGCCTGGTGCGCTTCAACGTGCTGGCCATGTCGGGCCGCGCCGTGGAAGCCGCCGGCGACGTCGACACGCTGCTGCTCGACAAGACCGGCACGATCACGCTCGGCAATCGCCAGGCGACCGAGTTCCGCCCGGTCAAGGGCGTCAGCGAGCAGGAACTGGCCGACGCGGCACAGCTTGCCTCGCTCGCCGACGAGACGCCGGAAGGCCGCTCGATCGTGGTGCTGGCCAAGGAGAAATATGCCATCCGTGCCCGCGACATGGCAACGTTGCACGCCACGTTCGTGCCCTTCACGGCGCAGGCCCGCATGAGCGGCATCGACATGGACGGCTCTTCGGTGCGCAAGGGCGCGGTCGATTCGATCCTGACCTATGTCGGCCAGTCGACATCAGCCACGCATGGCACACGGCCCGGAAGCGATACCGTACGCGACCTGCAGGCGATCGCCGACGAGATCGCCAAATCGGGCGGTACGCCGCTGGCGGTCGAGAGGGACGGGCGGTTGCTCGGCGTCGTCCACCTCAAGGACATCGTCAAGGGCGGTATCCGCGAGCGTTTCGCCGAGCTGCGCAGCATGGGCATCCGCACGGTGATGATCACCGGCGACAATCCGATGACGGCGGCAGCCATCGCGGCGGAAGCCGGCGTCGACGACTTCCTCGCCCAGGCAACGCCCGAGGACAAGCTGAAGCTGATCCGCGACGAGCAGGCCAAGGGCAAGCTGGTGGCCATGTGCGGCGACGGCACCAACGATGCGCCAGCCCTTGCGCAGGCCGATGTCGGCGTCGCCATGAACACCGGCACGGTCGCCGCCCGCGAGGCCGGCAACATGGTCGATCTCGACAGCGATCCGACCAAGCTCATCGAGATCGTCGAGATCGGCAAGGCGTTGTTGATGACGCGCGGTTCGCTGACGACCTTCTCGATCGCCAATGACGTTGCCAAGTACTTCGCCATCATCCCGGCCATGTTCGCCGTCTTCTACGTCGCGCCCGGCCAGACGACCGGCCCGCTGCAGGCGCTCAACATCATGCACCTTGCGACACCGCAGAGCGCCATCCTGTCGGCCATCATCTTCAATGCGCTGATCATCATCGCGCTGATCCCGCTGTCGCTGCGCGGGGTGAAGTACCGGGCGATCGGCGCCGGCGCGCTGCTCAGCCGCAACCTTCTCGTCTACGGCCTCGGCGGCATCGTCGTGCCATTCGTCGGCATCAAGACAATCGACATGGCCGTCACGGCGCTCGGCCTTGCATAAGGATCATTCCGATGCTCAAGCAAATCAGACCCGCGATCATCATGATCGTCTTCTTCACCGTGCTGACCGGTCTCGTCTATCCCTTGGGCATGACCGGCATTGCCCAGCTACTGTTCTCGCGCCAGGCCAATGGCAGGCTGATCGAGAAGGACGGCAAGGTGATCGGTTCCGAACTGATCGGCCAGGCCTTCGCCAGCGACAAGTATTTTCACGGACGACCTTCAGCCGCGGGCAATGGCTATGATGCCGGCGCCTCGGGTGGCTCCAATCTCGGCCCGACCAACCCGAAGCTGATCGAGCGCATCAAGGGCGATGCCGAGAAGCTGACGGCGGAGAACTCGAACCAGCCGGTGCCGATGGACCTTGTGACTACGTCCGGCAGCGGCCTCGATCCGCAAATCAGCCCGCAGGCCGCTTATTTCCAGGTTCCGCGCGTGGCCAAGGCCAGGGGCATCGACGAAGCCAAGCTCAAGGCGCTCGTCGACAGCCAGGTCGAGGACCGGGAACTGGGCGTGCTTGGCGAGCCGGCGGTCAATGTGCTAGCGCTCAACCTGGCGCTGGATGCCGCGAAATAGGTGATGGCCGGCGCCGGGGATCGACATGGTTCCCGGCGCCATTCATGATCGAATCCGATGCCGAACGACAGAAGCAACGTCGAAAACAGACCATCCCCCGACGCGCTGCTCGAGCATGCGGGGCGGGAAGGGCGCGGCCGTCTGCGCATATTCCTCGGCGCGGCACCTGGTGTCGGCAAGACTTACGAGATGCTGATGTCGGGCCGTGCCAGGCTGGCCGACGGTGTCGACGTGGTAATCGGCGTGGTCGAGACGCATGGCCGCAAGGAAACCCAGGCCCTGGTGGAAGGCTATGAAGTCATTGCCCGCCGCAAGGTCGATTACAGGGGGCGTGTCCTCGACGAGATGGATATCGACGCCATCCTTGCCCGGCACCCGGTGCTGGTCCTGGTCGACGAACTCGCCCACACCAACGCGCCCGGCAGCCGCCACCCCAAGCGCTATCTCGACGTCCAGGAAATCCTGGCGCGGGGCATCGACGTCTATACGACGCTCAACATCCAGCACGTCGAAAGCCTGAACGACGTCGTCGCCCAGATCACGCGGGTCAGGGTGCGCGAGACGGTGCCCGATTCCATGATCGACCAAGCCGATGACGTCGAAATCATCGATCTGACGCCCGACGACCTGATCAAGCGGCTGGAGGAGGGGAAGGTCTATTTCCCCAACACGGCGCAGCGTGCCGTCGAGAACTATTTTTCGCCGGGCAATCTGACGGCGTTGCGGGAACTGGCGCTGCGCCGTACCGCCCAGCGCGTCGACGAGCAGTTGCTCAACCACATGCTGTCCCACGCCATCCAGGGTCCGTGGGCTGCCGGCGAACGGGTTCTCGTCTGCGTCGATGCGCGTCCGGGCGGTGCAGCCCGCATTCGCTATGCACGCAGGCTGGCCGACAGGCTTCGTGCGCCGTGGACGGCGCTTCATGTCGACACGCCTCGCTCGGCCGGCATGTCCGAGGACGACAAGGACAGGCTCGCTACACTCCTGCGCCTCGCCGAGCAGCTCGGCGCCGAGGTGACGACCATCCCAGGCCAGAACCTGGCACAGGATATCGTGCGCCACGCGACGGCGAACAATTTTACCCACATCGTGGTCGGCAGGCCGACCCGGTCGCGCTGGCGGGAACTGATCGAGGGGTCGCTCACCTACGATCTGATCCGCAATGCCGGCGACATCAGCGTCCATGTCATCTCCGGAACGGAGCGGGACACCGAGACGCCTTCCAGGAGAGTGAGCGCGGCTGCCGAGCAGAGGCGGTTCCAGCCCAAGCCGTATTTGCTGGCTACCGCTTACGTTGCCGGATCATTGGCCGTCAGCTCCGCCCTCGACCAGTTTCTCGACGTTCGCAACCTGGCGATCGTCTTCCTGCTCTCCGTGCTGACATCGGCGGTGGCCGGGGGTCTCTGGCCGGCGCTCTACGCCTGTTTCCTGAGCACACTTGCCTTCAACTATTTCTTCCTCGAGCCGCGCTACACGCTGACGATCCGGGATCCGGAGAGCATCGTTGCGATTGCCGTCTTCTTCGCCGTTGCCGTCATCGCCAGCAACCTGACGGCGCGCGTGCAGCGTCAGGCCGCCGCCGCCCGCTCGCGGGCGCGGGCAACCGAAGACATCTATCTGTTCTCCAAGAAGCTCGCCGGCGCCGGCACGCTCGATGACGTGCTCTGGGCCACCGCCTTCCAGATCGCCTCGATGCTGAAGCTGCGCGTGGTGCTGCTTCTGCCGGAAGATGGCACCATCACCGTCAAAGCAGGCTATCCGCCCGACGACACGCTGGCAGAAGCCGACATCGCCGCCGCCCGCTGGGCCTGGGAGCACAACCGCGCCGCAGGACGCGGCGCCGACACGCTGCCTGGCGCCAAGCGCCTCTATCTCCCCTTGCGTACGGGGCGCACGGCGATCGGCGTCGTCGGTCTCGACAATGACAAGCAAGGCCCGCTTTTGACGCCCGAGCAGCAGCGGCTGCTCGACGCGCTGGCCGACCAGGCGGCGGTGGCGATCGAACGCGTCCAGCTCGTCGCCGATGTCGACCGCGCCAAGCTCGCCGCCGAAGCCGACCGGCTGCGCTCGGCGCTGCTGACATCGATTTCGCATGACCTGAAAACGCCGCTTGCGGCCATCATGGGCGCGGCCGGCACGCTCAAGGAATTCGCGCCCGACCTGCCCGAGCACGACAGAGCGGAGCTTCTGTCGACGGTGATCGACGAATCGGAGCGGCTGAACCGCTTCATCGCCAACCTGCTCGACATGACCAAGATCGAGTCCGGGGCGATGGAGCCGAACTACGCCCTCCACTATCTCGGAGATATCGTGGGTACGGCACTCGACCGCGCCCGCAAGATCACAAGTGAACACAGGATCGAGGTCGATATTCCGCCCGACCTGCCGATGCTGCGGCTCGATCCCGTGCTGTTCGAGCAGGTCCTGTTCAACATCTTCGACAATGCCTCGAAATATTCGCCGCCCGGCTCGACGATCCGCGTTCAGGGATGGACCGACAATGGCTCTGTCGTCGTGCAGATCATGGACGAGGGACCGGGCATTCCGGCGCAGGACCTGGAGCGCGTGTTCGACACCTTCTACCGGGTGCGCAAGGGCGATCAGGTGCGCGCCGGCACCGGGCTTGGCCTGTCGATCTGCCGTGGCTTCGTCGAGGCGATGGGCGGCACGATCGCCGCCGCCAACCGGACCGACCGCCCCGGTGCCGCTTTCAGCATCAGGATGCCGGTGCCGGTGCAAGCGCGCGGTATCGGCAACCGCGGCGACGAGCCCGCCGTGGACCAGCGCCGATGACCAATTCGAATGTCAGGATACTGGTTGTCGATGACGAGCCGCCGATCCGCAAGCTGCTTCGGGTCGGCCTCGCCAGCCAGGGCTACACGGTCAGCGAGGCGCCGAACGCCAAGGTGGCGATCGAGCTGATGGAACACGAGAAGCCCGACCTGGTGTTGCTCGATCTCGGCCTGCCCGGCATGAGCGGCCATGACCTCCTTCGCCAATGGCGTGACGACGGCGTCGACATTCCCGTCGTCATCCTCTCCAGCCGCACCGACGAGGCCGGCATCGTCAGCGCGCTCGAACTCGGCGCCGACGACTATGTCACCAAGCCGTTCGGCATGAACGAACTGGTGGCGCGCATCCGCGTGGCGCTGCGCCACAAGTTCCAGCAACAGGGCGAGAAGCCGGTTTTCCAGAGCGGCGACCTCAGCGTCGATCTGGTCAAGCGCATCGTCAAGGTCGAGGACAGGGAGGTGAAGCTCTCGCCGAAGGAGTACGACATACTGCGCATCCTGGTGCAGCATGCCGGCAAGGTACTGACCCACCACTACATCCTGAAGCAGATCTGGGACGATTCGACCGACGTACAGTATCTCAGGGTCTATGTGCGCCAACTCAGGCAGAAGATCGAGAAAACACCCGACCAGCCGCGCTACATCACCACCGAAACCGGCGTCGGCTACCGCCTGCGTGTCGAGTGAAATAACCGGCCCGACAACAACCCCGCGTCAACCGATGACTGCGAGCGGACGATTTGCCGCCGCCGAGGTCCGCAAGGCGGCGAGACAGCCGAGAATGCCGAGCGGCACGAAGGCAAGGAACAGCCAGCTCGCGACACCAGCGGCCGCGTCATGGTTCAGCCCTTGCGAAAAACCGCTGGCATTGGCAACGATGCCGGCAAGGGCGGCACCCACGGCATAGCCGATGCGCTGCATGGTCGGCACCGCGGCCGAAGCGATGGTCTGCTCGTCGTCCGGCGCGGAGGCGACGATGACGCGGGTCAGGAACGGCCAGGCAATGCCGAAACCGCCGCCCTGCAGCAGGGCACAGACCAGGATCAGCGGGATGGAGCCCAGCGGTATGGTGTAGGCGAAGCCGGCGATGCCCGTCGCGATCATCAGTGCGCCGCAGACGATGATCATGCGTTCACGCCGTGGCGGCGCGTTGGCGACGAGGATCGACAGGATCGACCAGGCGATCGATTCGGCGGCGATGATATAGCCGGTGGTCAGCAGCGGAATGTCGTGCAGGCTGGTCAGCAGCAGCGGCCCGTAGACGCCGAAGGAGCAGGTCGCGATCGAAAAGGCGGCGACCATGGTCATGCCGGTGCCGACCGGCGTGCGCCATGAGAACAGCCGCGCCGGGAACAGCCGGGAACGCGGTTTTAGCGCGTCGATGTAGAAGAACAGCGCCAGGCTTGCCAGGCCCAGCACGATCAGCAGCGAGGAACGCAGCAGGGCGATGTCGACGCCCGCCGAGGCGATCAGCACCACGGCAATGGCAAGGCAGCCAAGCGCCATGAACGGGAAGGGCGGCGCCTTGCCGGCGCTCGTGCCGGGTCTTGTCGCTTCCGGTGTGTCGAGTACGAGGAAACTTGCCAGCGCCATGGCGGCGCCGCCGAGGGTGAAGACGCCGAAGGCCCAGCGCCAGGACAGCAATTCGGTCATGATTGCGCCGAGTAGCGGGCCGCTGAAGGCGGCGACGCCCCAGATCGCCGACATGATGCCGAAAAGCTGCGGCCAGATGGCACGCGAGAACAGCCGTTCGACCGAGACGAAGGCCAGCGACACCAGCGCGCCGCCGCCAAGCCCCTCGATCAGACGGCCGGCCAGGAACAATTGCATCGAAGGCGAGGCGGCGCAGATCAGCGCCCCGGCCGCGTAGAGCAGGGCCGCGACCACCATGTTGGTGCGCAGCGCCACATAGCTCACCAGCCGTCCGGCCGCGGCACCGGCGACGATGGCGCCGAGTTCGTAGATCGCCAGCGACCAGCCGACGAGCTGCACGCCGGCCAGTTCGCCGACCATGGCCGGCATGACGGTGGCCACCATAGTCTCATTGGTGGCGTGCAGCAGGATGCCGAGGCTGATGAAGCAGAAGCGCGCCAGGTCACCGCTCGCCCACAATGCGCGCCAATCAACCCTGTTTGTGCTGATTTCAGTCATGTCCATCCCCTGCTTTTGCATATAGCGATGCAGCCGCACGGCGCCAGGAGCCAGCGCGAGGCTTCTGGCAGGACCATGCGCGCGGCGTCGAGACGCGGCCTTGCTCGGGGCGGGTTTGTAGAACCTCAACCTCGGTTGAGCTCAAGGGATTTTTCAAGATATGTTTGAGCCAGCGTCGACCTGGATGGACTGCTTGCCGGCAGGTTGCAGTGATGGCAGCGGCTATGGCTGTCCTCGTCCCCCAAAAATCAAACGGCGCGGAACCATCCTGTCAGGTTCCGCGCCGCAGAGTGAAGGGCCTGGAGCCGAGGCTCCAAACCACTTATTTGAGCGAGTGGATCAGCTCCAGCGAAGTCACCGCCACGGCGAGATTGACGCCGGTCTGCGCCTGGACGCTGAGCGGCTCCAGCATGAAGGCGCTGTCGAAGCCTCCGACCAGCAGGTTGGCGCCGCCGCCGGTCACGACGCTCGCCTCGGCGTTGACACCGTAGTAGCTGCCGGCAAGGTCGCCCGCGTCACGGTCGCGGGTCGCGGCAAAAACCGCCCAGATGAGCTGGCCCTGATGCGTCTTGCCGACATCGACGCCGAGCTTGGAGATGACGCCGGTATAAATCTCCGACGGCCCGTGATGATGGGGCCGGAAGACGCAGGACACGCCCTTGTTGGAGGTCACGATATAGCCGGTGCCGCCATCGATGGTGCAGTCGAGCGTGCCGAGTTGCAACCTACCGGCGCTGGCGGGGGCGGCAGCGAAGACAGTCGTTGCAAGGGCGGCGGCGCAGGCGAGTTTCTTGATCATGGGGAGGGTCCTTTCGCAAATCGCTTCGTGATAACGGCTTGAATGGTCAGACCGTTCCGCCGAAAACTTGGCGCGAACAAGGCAAGGGTCAACGGCTTGCCGCGGGGGTTAACACAGGGTTGCCGGATTGGCGGCGATCTTCAACGCCGCGTGTCCTTTCGGACACGCACACGATGCAGTGGGGCGCTTGGCGCGGGCCTGACGAAGCCGATGTCAGCTGACGCGGGCGAGGCCGTCCTTGGCCGGCTGGTAGCTGGGGTTGAGGCGCACGGCCTCGCGATAGGCCTTCGCCGCCTTTGCCTTGTCGCCGCGCCGTTCGTAGATCAGCGCCTGGTTGGCCCAGGCCTCGGCGTTCTGGCCATCGAGCTTGATCGCCATGTTGAAGTCGGAGAAGGCATTGTCCTCGTCGCCCGTCGCCAGATAGGAGAGGCCACGGCCATTGTAAGGTTCGGCGGCGTCAGGGGCCAGCGAGATAGCGGTCGAGAAATCCTCGATGGCGAATTTGTGCTGGCCCTGGCTCTGATAGATCAGGCCGCGATTGTGGTAGGCGCGGGCGTCCGTGGTATCGAGCTGGATCGCTTTCTGGAAGTCGTTGAAGGCATCCTGGGTGCGGCCGGCCTTGCGGTAGAGATTGCCGCGGCCGATATAAGCGGCGTCATAATTGCCGTTGATCTGGATCGAACGGTTGTAGTCCGCGAGTGCGGCTTCCTGGTTGCCGAGGAAACGCTGGATGAGAGCCCGGTTCGAATAGGCCTGGTAGAAATTCGGGTTGAGCTGGATGGCCTGATTGAAATCCTTGAGCGCCTGCTGGTACTGGCCGCCGCGGCCATAGGCGGAACCGCGCACATTGTAGCCTTCGGGATCCTGGGGATTGCGCTGGATGACCGCCGACAGCGAGGAGATGTTCTCGCTCGACCCTTGCGCCTTATCGATGTTGTTGAACTCGCCGGCCGGGCCCGATGTCTGGCAGCCCGCAAGCACCAGTCCGGAAAGCAGGGCCGCTGTCAGGGCGAAACCACGCAATGCGGTCCCGCGCTCCACGCTTGTTGCGTTCATGTCTGCCCTGTCCTCACTTGCGCCGTCGTTCAGGTCCGGTTCCCCCCGCCGGGCCGGGTCACAATCAAAATAAAAGGGTGGCGGCGATTCCGCATCGCGCCACCCTGGTATCCTTCGAAAAGGACGAAATATTGGCGATAATCAGCGCGGCGGACGCGCTGCACCGGCGGCACCGCCAGCAGCGACCGGACGCGGGGTCATCGGCAGCAGGCCTTCGCGCTGTGCGCGCTTGCGGGCCAGCTTGCGGGCGCGGCGAACGGCTTCGGCCTTTTCACGGGCGCGCTTCTCGGAAGGCTTCTCGTAGTGGCCGCGCATCTTCATTTCGCGGAAAATGCCTTCGCGCTGCATCTTCTTCTTCAGCGCGCGAAGCGCCTGATCAACGTTATTGTCGCGGACGAGTACCTGCACGGGCAATCCTGTCTTTCGGGTTTGATATCAACAGGCAAGCAGCCATAGCCACAAGCCTCCGCGGCGCTCGACACCACGAATTGTGGCGGCTGATAGCAGAATCAAGCCTCGCTGTCCACAGTCGAAATGAGAGACGACAGCCAAATTGCCACGGTCGCCTGGAGATAGTGTGCCCGTTACGCCGTCGCCAGGTGCAGCCGCTCGAAATCTTCGAAGAACTCACCGTAATCGCAGGTGATCTCCTCACCGACGGCGATATCCCGGGTCGCGATGGCGCCGCCATATTGCGAAAAATCGGTGTTCGGGGTCGCCGAATGGTTCATGAAGCGGCCATTGTCGACCTCGTAGACCATGAACCCCGGCTTGTCCGGGCTCGGATAGGCATAACGGTCGAGCAATTCCTTCAGCGGCTGCGGCGCCGTCTCGTACTTGTCCATCGAGATCAGCCGATCGAAATCCGGATCCAGGCGCCAGATCGAGGCGCCCTTGCGGACCGGCTCGGCGGCGAACATGCCGACGCCTTCGATTGCGCTCTGGGCGACATAGGTTCGGATCAGCATCATGGTTCCAGGACCCGTCTTGGCAAGAAGACCCGTTTCGACAGGAAACGGAATCGCCAAATCGCGCCGAAAAAGCAAGACCGGCGGCCTGCGTCACAACGACGAACAGGCCTGTTCCCCGTAAAAGTCCTTCACGTCCGGTTGATCGACACGCCGCCATCGGCAAACAACGCGGTTCCCGTGGTGAAGCTCGAGGCGTCGGAGGCAAGGTAAAGCTCGGAGCGGGCGATCTCTTGCGGCTGCGCCATGCGCTTCAGGAGCAGCCACCCGATACCTGCAGAGGTTCGCACCAACTATTGCCGCAGCAGCCATGCCAGACGGTCTAGCGAGAACGCGTAGGTGATGACGATCAGCACGGCCATGATGATGCCCATAGCGGTATGGCCTGCCACATGGAAACCCGCGGCACCGCCGAACAGGACGACGAATTCCAGCGCCAGCCTGACAGCGCCAGGCACCGGCACCGGAGCCCGGCCTGACCGGCTCGGATCATTGAGGACCGCGAAGGTACCCCATGCCGCGGCTGAGGCGAGCGGCAACGCGATGGCGAGGACCCAACGCCACGCTCCGTCCGAGAGGCTCCAGCCTGCCATGCCGAGGCCAAGCAAGGCGGCAAGCTCCAGCAGGAAGCGCAATGTAAGATTCCACCAGGCGTTGCCCACCATCGTCCTCCGAATCCCCGACGCCGAGGAGTGTGACTGAAGGCAATCATCGGGGCCAGACCGGATACCTCTTTTTCAGCGCGGCGCAAAACGGCAAGCGCCGTCGCAAACAGCGCAAGGATGGCAGCGCTGTTTCGCTAGTGATACACCTCGCGCGCCGGGGCTTGATGATGAACGCCCGGCTGCCATTTGCGAGGCTGGACCGTGAAGAAATACTCTGTATTCGCCATCGCCCGCGAGGCCATGCGCGGCCACAAGGGCTGGGAGGAACAATGGTCCTCGCCAGAGCCGAAGAAGGAATACGACGTCATCATCGTCGGCGCCGGCGGCCATGGGTTGGCCACCGCCTATTATCTGGCCACGGTGCACGGCATCACCAATGTCGCGGTGCTGGAAAAGGGCTGGCTGGGCGGCGGCAACACCGGCCGCAACACCACCATCATCCGTTCCAACTATCTCTATGACGAGAGCGCTGGGATTTACGACCATGCGCTGAAGCTGTGGGATGGGCTCTCCCAGGAGCTCAACTACAACGTCATGTATTCGGCGCGCGGTGTCATGATGCTCGCCCACAATGTGCACGACATCCAGGTGCTGAAGCGCCATGTTCACGCCAACCGGCTGAACGGTATCGACAATGAATGGCTGTCGCCGGAGCAAGCCAAGGAATTCTGTCCGCCGCTCAACACCTCGAAAGACGCGCGCTATCCGGTCGTCGGAGCGGCCTTGCAGCGCCGCGGCGGCACGGCGCGCCATGACGCGGTCGCCTGGGGTTATGCGCGCGGCGCTTCGGCGCGCGGCGTGCACATCATCCAGAACTGCGAGGTCACCGGCGTCAAGCGGGCCGCCAATGGCGCGGTGACCGGCGTCGACACGACGCGCGGCTTCATCGGCGCCAAGAAAGTCGGCGTCGTTGCCGCCGGACACTCCTCCGTCATCATGAACATGGCAGGCGTGCGCATGCCGCTGGAAAGCTATCCGCTGCAGGCGCTGGTGTCGGAGCCGGTCAAGCCGGTCGTGCCCTGCGTTGTGATGTCGAACACGGTGCACGCCTATATCTCGCAGTCCGACAAGGGCGAACTGGTGATCGGCGCCGGCACCGACCAGTATGTTTCCTATTCGCAGACCGGCGGGCTTCACATCTTGCAGCATACGCTGGACGCCATCTGCGAAATGTTCCCGATCTTCACGCGCATGAAGATGCTGCGCTCGTGGGGCGGCATCGTCGACGTGACGCCCGACCGCTCGCCGATCCTGGCCAAGACGCCGGTGCCAGGCCTCTATGTCAATTGCGGCTGGGGCACGGGCGGCTTCAAGGCCACGCCTGGCTCGGGCCATGTCTTTGCACACACCATCGCCAAGGACGATCCGCATCCGATCAACGCGCCCTTCACCATCGAACGCTTCCGCACCGGCCGCCTCATCGACGAGGCTGCTGCGGCGGCGGTGGCGCACTGATGATGACCGAGATGGCTGTGGCGATGCCGCTGATGCTGGCGGGGCTCCATTGATGACCATGGGCCAGAAGCTTTGCGATCAACCCGCCGGCGCGCGCGTCGGCCACGGCGAATTGTAGGAACAAACAGAATGCTTCTCATCCGCTGCCCCTATTGCGAGGAAGAGCGCCCGGAACTCGAATTCCGCAACGCCGGCGAGGCGCATATAGCGCGCTCGGCCAACATGGCCGGCGAGAGCGACGACGATTTCGAGAAGTTCTTCTTCATCCGCTCCAATCCCAAGGGCATCATCTATGAACGCTGGCGGCACATGCATGGCTGCGCGCGCTTCTTCAACGCGGTGCGCGACACCGTCACCGACAAGTTCGTCATGACCTACAAGGCCGGCGAGCCGAAACCTTCCAAGCTGCCCAATAACTCCAACGAAGGGCTTGCCAAATGAGCGGCGCGTTGCGTATTCCGGGCGCCGGACGCCTCAGCCAGGCCAAGGCCGCCCGCTTCAGCTTCGACGGCCAGGCCTATGCCGGCATCGAGGGCGACACATTGGCCTCGGCGCTGCTTGCCAATGGCGTGCATCTGGTCGGCCGTTCGTTCAAGTACCACCGCCCGCGCGGCATCCTGTCGGCCGGCGCGGAAGAGCCCAACGCCCTGGTGCAGATCGTGCGTGATGACGCGCGCAAGACGCCGAACGTGCGCGCGACGGTGCAGGAACTCTATGACGGGCTCGCCGCCAATTCGCAGAACCGCTGGCCGTCGCTGTCCTTCGATGTCGGTGCGGTCAACGATTTGGCATCGCCGCTGTTCTCGGCCGGTTTCTACTACAAGACCTTCATGTGGCCGAAGGCGGCCTGGAAGAGCCTTTACGAGCCGAAGATCCGCGAAGCCGCCGGTCTTGGCGTCTCCCCCGATAGGCCCGATCCCGACCATTATTCCTCGCGCTACGCCCATTGCGACGTTCTGGTGCTGGGCGGCGGTGCCGCCGGCATCGCGGCGGCACTTGCCGCGGCGGAGACCGGCGTGCGCGTCATCCTCGCGGACGAGCAGGCCGAGTTCGGCGGCAGCCTGCGCTTCGAGTCTGGTGCGAAAATCGACGGCCAGGGCGGCTTTGCCTGGGCGCAAGCGGCGATCGCCAGGCTGAGTGCGATGGACAATGTCCGCGTGCTGCCGCGCACCACGGCGTTCGGCTACTACGCGCAGAATTTCGTCGGCCTGGTCGAGCGCGTCAGCGATCACCTGAAGGCTCCCGGCCACGACCTGCCACGCGAGCGGCTCTGGCAGGTCCGCGCCAAGCGCGTGGTGCTGGCCTCCGGCGCCATCGAGCGCCACATGGTGTTCGCCAACAACGACCGGCCAGGCGTCATGCTGGCCGGCGCGGCGCGCACCTTCCTCAATCACTATGGTGTCGCGGTCGGAAAAAATGTCGGTGTCTACACCGCCAATGACTCGGCCTACGGCGCCGCGATCGACCTGAAGAAGGCCGGCGTCAACGTGGCGGCGATCGTCGATCTGCGTGACAACCCGACCGGCCCGGTGATCGACGAGGCGAGGGCGCTCGGCATCGAGATCAATTTCGGCCGTGCTGTGATCCGCGCCGGCGGCAAGCTGCGCGTGTCGTCGATGACGGTGCAGCCGAAGAATGGCGGCGGCGAACGCACCATCGCGGTCGATGCGATCCTGATGTCGGCCGGCTGGACGCCGTCGGTGCATCTGTTCTCGCAGTCGCGCGGCAAGGTCGCCTTCAACGACGAGACCAAGCGCTTCGTGCCGGGCACCTATGCGCAGGACTGCGTCTCGGTCGGCGCCTGCAACGGCACTGACGGCCTGTCGGCAACGGTTGACGAAGCCTATGCGGCGGGCGCCAAGGCGGCCAAGGATGCCGGCGCGAAAGCCGCGAAGGGTGTGAAGCCGAAGGTGGACGCCTCGGAAAGCTGGTCGCGCGGCATGCTGGGTGCGGCACCCGGCGCCGGGCCGGACACGACGGTGAAAGCCTTCGTCGATTTCCAGAACGACGTCACCGCCAAGGATATCCGCCAGGCGGTGCATGAAGGCATGCGCTCGATCGAGCATGTCAAGCGCTTCACCACCAACGGCATGGCGACCGACCAGGGCAAGACGTCCAACATGCACGGGCTGGCGATTGCAGCCGAGACGCTGGGCAAGCCGATCCCCGAGGTCGGCCTGACCACGTTCCGCGCGCCGTACACGCCTGTCACATTCGGCGCGATCGTCAGCCACGCGCGCGGGCCATTGTTCGACCCGACCCGCAAGACGGCAATCCATCCCTGGGCCGAGGCGCAAGGCGCGGTGTTCGAGGATGTCGGCCAGTGGAAGCGCGCCTGGTATTTCCCAAAAGCCGGCGAGGACATGCATGCGGCGGTCGACCGCGAATGCGTCGCCGTCCGCAACCAGGCCGGCCTGTTCGATGCCTCGACGCTGGGCAAGATAGAAGTGGTCGGGCCGGATGCGGCCAAATTCATGGAACTGCTCTACACCAATCCGTGGGAGAAGCTGGAGCCAGGCCGCTGCCGCTATGGCATCATGCTGCGCGAGGACGGCTTCATCTATGATGACGGTGTCGTCGGCAGGCTGGCGCCGGACCGTTTCCATGTCACCACGACGACGGGCGGCGCGCCGCGCGTCATGAACCACATGGAGGATTACCTCCAGACCGAGTTCCCTCATCTCAATGTCTGGCTGACCTCGATCACCGAGCAGTGGGCGGTCATCGCCGTGCAGGGTCCGAAATCCCGCGACATCATCGCGCCGCTGGTGGAAGGCATCGACATGTCCGATGAAGCGCTGCCGCATATGTCGGTGCGCGAGGGCAAGATCTGCGGCGTGCCGACACGGCTGTTTCGCATGTCGTTCACCGGCGAGCGCGGTTTCGAGGTCAATGTGCCGGCCGACCATGGCCAGGCGGTCTGGGAAGCGCTGTGGGCCAAGGGCCAGAAGCATGGCGCCACCGCGTACGGCACCGAGGCGATGCACGTGTTGCGCGCCGAGAAGGGCTATATCATCGTCGGCCAGGATACGGACGGCACGGTGACGCCCAACGATGCCGGTCTCGACTGGGCGGTCGGCAAGAAGAAGGCCGACTTCGTCGGCATTCGCGGCCTGACGCGGCCTGACCTCGTGGCCAAGGGCCGCAAGCAACTGGTCGGCCTCAAAACCAAGGACCCCAAGGTGGTGCTGGAAGAAGGCGCGCAGATCGTCGAGGATTCGAAGCAGGCGATTCCGATGAAGATGATCGGCCATGTCACATCGAGTTATTGGTCGCAAAATTGCGGCCGTTCGATCGCGCTGGCGCTGGTCGCCGGCGGGCGTGACCGGATGGGCGATACGCTCTACGTGCCGATGCCGAACGGGGTGATCGAAGTGGAGGTTACCGGCATGGTGTTCTTCGACGAGACGGGAGGGCGCCTCAATGGCTAAGGCTGCTGCAAAGACGGCCGCGACGGTTTCGCCCTCGGCAGAGCGGCGTCCGGCACTGGCCGGGCGCACCGTCTCCGCAACGGGTGTCAAGGTCGAGGTGCTGCCGCCGGCCGAGCGCGTCTCGCTGCGCGCGCCGGAAGCTTCGGTCGCTGCCCTGTCGAAGGCACTCGGCGTATTCTTGCCGAAGCAGCCGAAAACCTCGGCGTCGAAGGGCGGGCGAACGGCGCTGTGGCTTGGGCCGGACGAGTGGCTTGTCATCGACGAGGCCGGCAAGGACCCACTCGCCGATTGCGCAAAGGTTTCAGCGTTGCACTCGTCGGTCGGCATCTCGCATCGCAACATCGCGATTTCAGTCACCGGTCCGGCGGCGGAAGCCGCGATCAATTCGGGCTGCCCGCAGGATCTGTCGCTCGAAGCCTTCCCGGTGGGCGCCGCTTCGCGCACCATCCTGGGCAAGGCCGAGATCGTGCTGTTGCGGACGGCCGATGAGGCTTTCAGGGTCGAGTGCTGGCGTTCCTTCTCGGACTATGTCTTTACTTTCCTGTCCGAGGGAGCCCGCCACGCCGCTGGCTGACCCCGGAACGTTTGCCGCTCGCGTCCGTTGTGCGGCGACAGGTCGAGGAGAATTGCCGATGCCGTCGAAGTCCGCGCCGAAGTCGCCGAAAACCGCGGCAGTCCGTTCGCTAGAACTTGAGCGGCGCCACGAAGCCGACGCCGAAGAAGAGCTCGAGGAAGGCCTCGAGGATACGTTCCCGGCCAGCGATCCCGTGTCGATCACGGGGTCGTCCATTTCCGGCGCGCCGGCCAAAGCCGGCAAGGCCAAGACAGTTCCTGGCCGCAAGACCCGCAAGCCCTGAAATTTTGGCTGAAGGCGTCTTCCCAATGCCTCGGCGGATGCGGTATTCAAAGCGCTTTGGAGAGGAAAAAATGCCAATAAAAGCCGTTATCTGGGGCGAGAACGTCCATGAACAGACCAATGCCGCCGTGCGCGACCTCTATCCGCTGGGCATGCACGGCACCATTGCCGCCGCGCTCAACCAGGACAAGCGCATTGAGGCGACCACCGCCACCTTGCAGGAACCCGAACACGGCCTGAGCGAGACGCGCCTGGCGGCCACCGACGTGCTTCTATGGTGGGGCCATGCCGCCCATGGCGAGGTCAAGGACGAGATCGTCGAGCGCGTGCAGAAGCGGGTCTGGGAAGGCATGGGGCTGATCGTGCTTCATTCCGGCCATTACTCGAAAATATTCAAGCGGCTTATGGGCACGCCTTGTTCGCTGAAATGGCGCGAGGCGGGCGAGCGCGAGCGGGTCTGGGCGATCAACCGCGGCCACCCGATTGCCCAAGGCATCGGCGAATGCCTGGAGATCGGCGAGACGGAAATGTATGGCGAGCCGTTCGCGGTGCCGGAGCCGCTGGAGACGGTGTTTATCTCCTGGTACGAGGGCGGCGAGGTGTTCCGATCGGGGCTGACCTACCAGCGCGGCGCGGGAAAAATCTTCTACTTCTCGCCCGGCCACGAGACCTATCCGATCTATCACAATGAAGGCGTTCAGCAGGTGCTGCGCAACGCCGTGCATTGGGCACACAACCCGGCCCCGGCCTGGGCCGGCATCACCAATGCGCCGAATGTACCGACGGACAAGGCCAAGGAGAAGATTGTCCAGAAAGGCCTGCGCCTGCATGCCGACGGTGATAAGGGATTGAGCTGATGCATCGCTTGCTTTTGCTCGGCACCGGCTGGATCGCGGCGCATCATATCGAGGAGTTCGGTCAGGTTCCGGGCTGCAGCATCGTCGCCTGCGTCGATTCTCTGCCGGGCCGCGCGGCGGCGTTCGCCGCCGCCAACAAGATAGGCAATTTCTTCGAAAGCCTCGAAGCGGCGATCGCCTGGGGTGAGTTCGATGCCGCCATCAACGCGACGCCGGACGGCGTCCACAAGGCGACGACGCTCTCCCTGCTTGCCGCCGGGAAACATGTGTTCTGCGAGAAGCCGCTGGCGCCCAACCATGCCGATGCGCTTGCGATGAGCGAAGCCGCCGAGGCGGCCGGGCTCGTCAACATGGTCAACCTGACCTATCGCAACTCACCCGTGATCCACGAGGCCCGACGCATGGTGCAGGCCGGCGAGATCGGCGAGCTGCGCCATGTCGAGGCGGGCTACAGGCAAAGCTGGCTGGTCAGCAAGTTTTGGGGCGACTGGCGGATCGACGACAAATGGCTGTGGCGCCTGTCGAGCCGACACGGTTCGACAGGTGTTCTGGGTGATGTCGGCATCCACATCCTGGATTTCGCCAGCTATGGCGCGGCCCAGGATATCGTCGGTCTGCATGCCGACCTGGTGACGTTTCCGAAAGCGGAGGGCGATCGCATCGGCGACTATGTGCTCGACGCCAATGACAGCGTGGCGATGACGGCGCGGCTCAAATCCGGGGCGCTGGCCACGATCATGGCCAGCCGCTACACGACAGGTCACGGCAACGATTTGTCGCTGGCCTTGCATGGCACCAAGGGCGCGATCAAGGTCGAGACCGACGGCAAGGTTTCGCACCTGTCCGCCTGCCTTGGCGAGGATGTCGACCACCAGCGCTGGCGGACGCTGATGCCGCCCGAAGTCAAGCGCAACGCCCGGCGCTTTGCCGATGCGCTCGATACCGGACAGAACGGCGATCCGTCGTTCCGGCGGGCCGCAGACATGCAGAAGCTGATCGACGCGGCCTTCGAAAGTTCAGCGACCAAGCTGCCGGTCTCGGTCGCCTGAAATCACCATCTGGCCGGTTGAGCCGGCCAGAACCGACTTTCCGAAAATCTCAGTAGGCGCTCGGCATGATCCACGGGTTCACCGTGATTCCGAGCCGCGGACCCTTGCCGTCGGTCGTGGCTTGCTTGGAAGCCTTCTTATCGACCGAGCCGGTCGAAGCGCAATCGAGCTTCACATTGGTCCTGATGTCGACGCAGGTCGCTGCAGTCGGGTGCTTGACCGGGTGAGCGGAGCCGGCGGCAAAAGCCGAGCCCGAAAGTGCCAGCACGGCGGCGAGGGTGAGAAGTGTCTTTTTCATGGTCGGTCTCCGTTTTCGACGGTGAATTTGTTTCCGTACATGTACGTTGTTTCGTACAAATACGTCCGCCGATCGCGAAGTTCAAGAGAAAATCGTACATGTACGGTAAATTTTTGTTAACCAAGAAATTCGCCCCATTTGGCTGCGAGGGGCGACAAGGAAATCTGCGAAAACGAAAGGGCTGGCGCTCAGCAGTTGACCGGTGTCTCGGTCAACGGCGGCACATCTTGAGCGCTGAGCGTGGCAAGGGTGAAATCGCACATGCGTTTGACGAAAGCCTGCGGGTCGCCGAACGGGTAGAGCGGAAAGGTGATCAGCAGCGAGATCGTGCCATGGCCAACCGCCCACAGCATGGTGGCAATGGCGCGCGGATCGCCATGCAATTTGCCGGCGGCGACACAGGCCTCGACCCTGCTGATCAGCGCCTTCATCGCCGGGTTGCCTTCCTCCATGTCCTCGTAACTCCTGCCTTCCGGCAGCTTGGTCTTTTCGGTCATGAAGACGGTGCGGTATTCGTTGGGATTGCCGAGCCCGAAGGCGGCATATTCGGTCATGACCGCCTGCAAGGCCTCGATCGGATCGTCCGATGGGTGCTCCTCGATGCGCCGGGCAAGCGTTTCGAACGCGTCCTCGGCCAGCGCGAACAGGATGTCCTGCTTGTCGGCGAAGTAGGAATAGACCGACATCGGCGCATAGCCGACCCGCTTGGCCAGCTTGCGGATGGTCAGGCCTTCATAGCCTTCTTCCTGGACGAGCTTGTGCGCGGCCGCGACAAGCTCCGAGCGCAGTTCGGCCTTTTGTTTCTCGCGGCGTTTCTGGACGCTCAGCGGCAAGTCAGTTGCCCTTGTCTGGTTGGTGCCTGGCTAAATTATATACGCTGTACGGAAACGAACAAGGGTGCCGCCGGTTCCCATGGGGCAGGCGTCAGATGGCACGGACGCCGCCATCGACGGCCAGCGCCATCCCGTCGATATCAGACAGAACTAGCCGCGCGCCTTCGGCGGCAAAGCCTTTTGCGGCTCCCCGCCCAAGCCCGCCGGCCGCACCCGAGATCAGCACCGTTGCGCCGTCGAAGCGACCCATCCGTCTCCCCCTTTACGTCTGCTCGTCGATCATTTTGGCGGCGAGGTGCGAGAGCAATTTGACCGCCTCGCCATAGGTTTTGGCCTTCTCCGGGTTGGAAGCGTTGCCGTCGAGCGCCCGCTTGTAGACACCCTGGCAGATTGCCGCCAACCGGAAGAAGGAGAAGGCGAGGAAGAACGTCCAGTTGTCGATGCCGGCGAGCCCACGCCGCTGGCAATAGGCGGCGACATAATCTTCTTCGCCGGGCAGGCCAAGTGCCGAGCGATCGACGCCGCCCAGGCCGCGAAAGCCGGAATCATGCGGCAGGCGCCATTGCATGCACTGATAGGCGATGTCGGCGAAGGAGTGGCCAAGCGTCGACAATTCCCAGTCGAGCACCGCCAGCACCTTTGGCTGGTCCGGCGCGAAGATCAGGTTGTCCAGCCGGTAGTCGCCATGCACCAGCGACACGCTGATATCATCGGCCGGCATATGGGGTTCCAGCCAGGCAATCAGTTGATCCATTTCGGCAATGGTGCCGGTCTCGGAGGCACGGTACTGGCTGGTCCAGCGTGCCAGCTGCCGTTCGAAGTAATTGCCGGGGCGGCCGAAATCGCCGAGACCCACGGCCTCGACATCGACATCGTGCAGGGCGGCGAGCGTCGCATTCATGGCGTCGTAGATCGCGGCGCGCTCACCGTTGTCGCGGGCGTCAGGTAGCGCCGGATCCCAGAAGATGCGGCCATCGAGGAAATCCATGACGTAGAACATGCGGCCGATCGGCGAATCCTCGGCCGACAGATGCAGCATTTCTGGGACAGGCACGGCGGTGCCCAAAAGCGCCTTCATCACCCGGAATTCGCGGTCGACCTGGTGCGCCGATTTCAGGAGTTGGCCTGGCGGCTTGGCGCGCAGCACGTAACGGCCGCTTGCCGCCGTCAGGAGATAGGTCGGGTTGGATTGGCCGGATTTGAATTTTTCGATTGCCGTGAGCCCGGAAAAGCCCGGGATGTGCGCCTCGAGGTAAGGCGCAAGCGCCGCCTGGTCGAGCGCGTTCAGGTCGCTCATGCCGTCTCGGGCTGGCGTTCAATCAAGGTCAGCGTCAGCCAGCGGGCGGTCAGCGCTGGTTTCTTCGAACCTTCGATCTCGATGGTCACGTCGTGCGCCGTCTGCACCCAGCCCGATGGCCTGACCTTGACGTCGGCGAGCACGAAACGGGTGCGGATGCGCGCGCCGGTCTTCACCGGCGCCAGGAAGCGCAGCGAATCGAAGCCATGGTTGACGCCCATCTTGCCGTTTTCCAGCGGTGGCATGGTCTCGAACGTCATCGCCGATAGCAGCGACAGCGACAGGAAACCATGCGCGATGGTGCCGCCGAACGGCGTTTCGCGCTTGGCCCGCTCCGGATCGCAGTGGATGAACTGGTGGTCGTCGGTGGCGTCGGCGAACTGGTCGATCATGCGCTGCGTGACCACACGCCAGGGCGAAACGCCGACCTCCTTGCCGACGCTGGCCAGAAGCACATCGAGACTTATCGGTTCCACGCTCATGTCCTCCTGTTTCACCCCCGGCTTCTGCGGCCGGAAAATGTCATTCCTTGAACAAGGTCAACCCATGCTGCACCGACTGCCCGCCGTCGATCGGCAGGATGGCGCCGGTGACATAGCTGCCTGCACGGCTGCACAAATAGAGCGTTGCGCCGGCAATGTCATCCGGTGTGCCGATGCGGCCGATCGGGACATGGCTGCCGACATGCCTGGCCTGTTCGTCCGTGCCGGTGGCGAATGCGGTCATGCGGCTCTGGAACGGGCCTGGGGCGAAGGCGTTGACGGTGATGCGGCGGCCAGCGAATTCGATCGCCAGCGTGCGTGTCAGGTGGTGCACCGCGGCCTTTGAGGCAGTGTAGGAGTAGGCGTCATCGGCCAGCGGCTGCGTGCCCATCACCGAGCCCAGATTGATCACCCGGGCCGGATCGGCGTCGCTTGCAGCAGCATCGAGCAGCGGCAGCAATTCGCGTGTCAGATGGAAGACCGCGGTGACATTCACGCCGAACACCTTGGCCCATGCCGAATAAGGGAAGCTCTCCAGCGGCGCGCCCCAGGACACGCCGGCATTGTTGACCAGAATATGCAGTCTTTCGGTCCGTGCCTTGACTTCGCCGACCAGAGCGGCAATGCCAGCCTCACTGGAGACATCGCCGGCAAAGCCTTCCGCCCGGCCCGGGGCGCCAAGTCCGTTCAATTCGCCGGCGACCTTGATGCAGTCCTCGCCTTTGCGCGAGGCGATCATCACGCTGGCACCGGCCTTGACCAGCGCGGTTGCCGCCATACGGCCGATGCCGGTCGCCGCTCCCGTCACCAGCGCCGTCTTGCCGGCAACCGAAAACAGCTCATCCAGATAGCTCATCCAAATTCTCCGCGCCTTTGCCTCGCCTGCGGGCAAAACAGTTCGCGTTGACAAGGCTATCCGAAGTACGGTCATCCTTGCCACGGATAAAATGCCCGGCCTGCATGAAGGGTTAGCGACCGATGACGCAGATGAATCTCGGCATGACCGAGCGGCTGAAGCCGATCCACGCACGCGTCGCGGCCATGGTGCGCGACGAGATCATGCCGCTCGACAAGGAATTTCTGGGCGAAGTCGGCAAGGCCGGCGACCGCTGGGTCTACAGCAAGCGACAGAGCGAGATCCTCGAAGGGCTGAAGAAGACCGCCTGGGAACGAGGGCTGTGGAACTTCTGGCTGACCGGCTCGGAACGCGGCTACGGCCTGTCCACCGTCGAATACGCCTATCTGGCAGAGGAGATGGGCAAGGCCCATCTCGGCGCCGAAACCTTCAACTGCTCCGCGCCCGACACCGGCAACATGGAGGTTCTGGAACGCTACGGCTCGGCCGAGCATAAGCGGGAATGGCTCGAGCCGTTGCTGGACGGAAAAATCCGCTCGGCCTATCTGATGACGGAGCCGGATGTCGCTTCCTCCGACGCCACCAACATTTCCATGCGCTGCGAGCGGCAGGGCAGCGACTATGTGCTCAACGGCGAGAAATGGTGGGCGTCGGGCGCCGGCGATCCGCGCTGCGCCATCTACATCGTCATGGTGCGAACCGGCGGCGATGAAGAGCCACGGCATCGCCGTCATTCGATGGTCCTTGTACCCTCGGACACGAAAGGCGTGACCAAGGTCCGCGCCATGCAGGTCTATGGCGACGATGACGCGCCGCATGGCCACATGCATCTTCGCTTCGACAATGTGCTGATATCAGCCTCGAACCTGATCCTCGGCGAGGGCAGGGGTTTCGAGATCGCGCAGGGCCGTCTTGGCCCCGGCCGCATCCATCACTGCATGCGCGCCATCGGGCAGGCCGAGATGGCGCTGGAGATGCTGTGCCAGCGTTCCGTGCGCCGCGAGGCCTTCGGCCAGAAGCTGGCGAAGCTAGGCGCCAATTTCGACATCATCGCCGAATGCCGCATGGAGATCGAGATGGCCCGGCTGCTCTGCCTCAAGGCGGCGTGGATGATCGACCAGGGCGACGCGCGTGCCGCGGCCCCCTGGATCAGCCAGATCAAAGTCATCGCACCGCGTGTCGCGCTGAAGGTCACAGACGAGGCGGTGCAGATGTTCGGCGCGCAAGGCATCAGCCAGGACACGCCGCTGGCGCGCTCGTGGACGCACCTCAGGACGCTGCGCCTCGCCGACGGGCCGGATGCCGTGCATCGGCGGCAGGTGGCGCGGACGGAACTGAAGAAATACACGCAGGAAAAGGTCTGAGCGCTGTCAGGCCGCGTTGCCCGCCGACGAAAAAGGAATACCACCAATGACGATCCCGTCCGAAATGAAGGCGCTGCTCTTGGTCGGTGACGGCTATACCAGGACGCCGAGCGGCAGTGTGCTCGAGGCGATGGAGCCGTATCTCCAGCCGGGCAGCATTGCGGTGCCGGCGCCCGAACCGAGCCAGGTGCTGATCAAGGTCAGCCTGGCTTCGATCAATCCATCGGATATCGCCTTCATCAAGGGCCAGTACGGCCAGCCACGCGCCAAGGGCCAGCCGGCCGGTTTCGAGGGCGTGGGCACGGTCGTCGCGGGTGGCGAGGAGCCCTATCCCAAGAGCCTCGTCGGCAAGCGTGTCGCCTTCGCCACCGGCCTCAGCAATTGGGGCTCGTGGGCTGAATATGCCATCGCCGAGGCGGCAGCCTGCATTCCACTCCTCGATACGGTTCGCGACGAGGATGGCGCGGCGATGATCGTCAATCCGCTGACCGCGATCGCCATGTTCGACATCGTCAAACAGGAAGGCGAAAAGGCCTTCGTCATGACCGCCGGCGCCAGCCAACTCTGCAAGCTGATCATCGGCCTGGCCGGGGAGGAAGGGTTTCGACCTGTTGTCACCGTGCGCCGTGATGAGCAGATCGCCATGCTGAAAGAGCTTGGCGCGGCGCATGTCCTCAACGAGAAGGCGCCGGATTTCGAAGCCTCGTTGCGCGAGGTGATGAAGGCCGAACAGGCGCGCATCTTCCTCGATGCGGTGACCGGGCCGCTGGCGTCCGCCATCTTCAATGCGATGCCGAAAGGGGCGCGCTGGATCATCTATGGCCGGCTCGATCCCGCCGCCACGGTCATCCGCGAACCCGGCCAGTTGATCTTCCAGCACAAGCGTATCGAGGGCTTCTGGTTGAGCGAATGGATGCGGCAATCTAGAGATCGCCGTGGCCCGGCGATCGTCGAAGCGCAGAAGCGTTTTTCCGATGGACGCTGGTCGACCGACGTGACGGCGGTCATTCCGCTGGCCGAGGCAATGGCGCGCGTGCCGGTAGAACTGGCCAAGCCCAACGGCAAGGTTTTCATCCGGCCCTAAGGCGGTGACCTTGCTCTCGACGCTCGACACAATCACGTGTCCGGCCGCTATCGGAACGGCCGGATCGCCGCTTACGCCATTGAGCCCCCTATGCCTCGTCGCTTTGTCCGTGATATGTCGCCGCCATCGAATGCCGGGAAGGCGCCAGGCTGAAGCGTCTTCCGCGATGGCGTGCGGGGTGTATTGATGACGATTTCCAAGCCGGTTTTCGACCGTTTGGGGCTGGGTATGTGGGTCGGAGCATTCCTGGTCGTTCTCGGCCTGGTGTTATGGTCGCCCTACACGCGCACGGTGATGCAGGCCTACGGATATGGCAGCGAGGCATTCCTCAGCGGCCAGCCGCTGTACAATCTCCAATCCGAGATGGGCTATCTCTACGCGCCGGCCTTTGCCGCGCTCTACATTCCGGTGCTGAAGCTTGGACCGTATCTGGGCGGCGTGGTGTGGCATGCGGTGGGCTTCGCGGCGCTCACCTTCGCGGCGATGCGGCAGGTGCGCAAGCTCGGCGGCGAAGAATTGCCGTGGCTGCTCTCCTTCGGGCTCTTCCTTGCCGTGCCGATGGCGCTGGGTGCCATCCGCAACGGCCAGGCGACGATCCTCCTGACCGGCTCCTGCTGGCTCCTGACCCTGTCGGCGCTCGAAGGGCGGCGCGCCGAGACCTTCTTCTGGGCTTCGGTCGCCATCATTGCCAAACCGACCGCGATCATCATGCTTTTGCTGGTGGGGGCTCTGCGCCCGCGGCTGATACCCGTGCTCGCGCTGGCGGTGCTGTTCGTGCTCGCAATACCATATGCCTTCGCACCTGCAGGCTACGTCAACGAGCAGTACGGTGATTTCGCCCGCATGCTGACTTCTATGGCCGTCGACAAGTCCGGCCACTTCGTCCCCAGCGACTTCACGGCGCCTTTCACCTCGGTGGGAGTGCCCATGCCTGAATTCGCCGCCACGATCGTGCGCGTCGTCGTGGCACTGCTCACGCTATCGATCGTCCTCTGGTTCGACCGCAAGCTGCAGCCTGGAATGGCCGGACTGGCGATCTTCCTGACGGCCGCCTTCTACATGTGCGTCTTCAATCCGCGCGTCGAGCCAAATACCTATGCCATGATCGCCGTGCCTGCCGGCCTCGCCATCGCCATACTGTGGCGGGAGGAGCATGGCGGTGTCCTGGCTTCGGTGCTGTCGACGGTATTGTTCCTCACAGGTTTGACCGGCGTCGAGCGCCACATGCATGATTTCTTCTACCCCTGGTTCCGGCCGCTCGCGATCACCTTCATCGCCTGTTCGCTGATCTGGTGGTTCTGGGCCAAGGCGCGCCAAAAGACACTGAATGTCGGACCCGTTGCACATGGCTGAGTTGCGTCAGAAACTCGATATCGTAGCGCCCTTCTTCAACGAGGCGCAGTCGGCGTCGGCCTTTGCCGCGCTGCTCGACAGGCTCGAGGAAGCGGTATCAAGCCGTTTCGGCATGGCCGTCCACAAGATCCTGGTCGACGACGGCAGCCGCGACGATGGCGCTGGGCGATTTTCGCAGGCCCTGTCGGGATCGTGGGAGATCGTCCGCCTCAGCCGCAATTTCGGCAAGGAGGTCGCGGTGCTTGCCGGACTCGACCACTCGCGCGGCGACATGGTGCTGATCATGGATTCAGACCTGCAGCATTCCATGGACATCAGCCTGCAGATGATTGCCGAGTTGGTGGAGCACCCCGATATAGACGTCGTCTACGCCCAGAACGACCGGCGCGAGGCCAGCTGGCGGCGCAGCCAGTTGGCGAAGCTGTTTTATAGCCTGATCAACAGCAGCCAGCGTTTCGACATCCCCGAGAACGCGGGAGACTTTCGTGTCATGCGCGGTGCCGTCGCGCGCGCGCTGACCAGCCTGCGCGACAAGCGGCGCTTCAACAAGGGCCTGTTCGCCTGGGCAGGCTTCCGCCAGAAAGCCATACCCTATTCGCCGGAAAACCGCGCCATCGGCACATCGAAATGGAGCCGGCTCAACCTGATCGCCTTTTCGCTGGAAGGCTTTACGTCATTTTCGGTCATCCCTCTGCGCATCATCAGCCTGAGCGGGATGCTGGCGGCGCTGGCGGGAGGCGTTTACGGCGCCAAGGTGTTCTTCGAAGTGATGTTCTACGGGATCGCCGTGCCTGGCTATCCCAGCCTGATGGTCGCCGTCGTCCTGCTCGGTGGCCTCAACCTCACCTTGCTCGGCCTGATCGGCGAATATGTCTGGGTTACACTCTCGGAAAGCAAGGACCGGCCAGTCTATCTCGTGCGCGATGTCCTGCGCAGCGACGTGTCGGACAGGCCGGCAGGCGCGTCCCGGACATGACGCGGCGTATTCGCCTGATCGCCGACGACTACGGCCTGGCGCCAGGGGTTTGCGCCGGGATTCTAGACCTGCTCGACCGGCGACGCCTTACCGGCACCAGTTGCATGACCGGTTTTCCGGAATGGACCGAGGCGGCAGCGCGCATAAAGCCACTGTGCGGCCGCGCGGCGATCGGGCTGCACCTGACCCTCACGGACCAGCCAGCCGTCACAGGCAAATCGAGCCTGGCGCCTGAGGGCCGGCTGCCGCCGCTTCGTTCGCTGGCCCTGCCGGTCCTGCGCGGCCGGATAGACGAGCGCGACGTCCATGCCGAACTCGACGCCCAGTACAGCCGTTTCGTCGAGGCGCTGGGGCGCAAGCCCGACTTCATCGACGGTCATCAGCACGTGCATTTCCTGCCCGCCGTGCGCGGATGGCTGCGGGCGCATTTTTCCGAAGCGACCAGCAGGCCGGTATTGCGCGGCGCTCCGGCGCTCAGCGATGCCGCCGCCGCACCGAAGATCGCGGCGATCACTGCCGTGGCCGCCGGCTTCAACCAATCGATGCAGCGTGCCGGCTTTGCCGTTTGGAAGCCGCTCGCCGGTATCTATGACTGGCGGCAGCCCGAAAAATTTGCCCCATTGCTGGAGGCTGCGGTCGAAGCGTTGCCGGACCGTGCCCTGTTCATGTGCCACCCCGGCCATGTCGACGCAACACTGTGCGCGCGCGACCCGATGCAAGGCGTGCGCGAAGTGGAGTTCGGGGTACTGGCCTCGCATGCGTTCGGCGCGCGCCTGGCTCGCGCCGGTGTCGAGATCATGGACGGCAAGGGATGAGCGGCGCCGACCAGCCCCGGCGTTCGACCGGCAGCAAGATCGTCCGCTTTGCGCTTGTCGGACTGGCGAATACGGCCATCGATCTTGCAGGCTTTTCCCTGCTGCTCAAGCTGCACGTCCCGCCGCTGTCCGCCAATGTCGTCTCGTGGTCGATCGCCGTGATCTTCTCTTTCGTGGCGAATGGCTTCTGGTCGTTCGAGCGCAATCATGCCATCCGGTTGCATGACGCCTTCCTGCGGTTCGTCACGGCTGGGGCGCTGATTTCGCTCGGCGTCTCCAGCCTGTCGATCGCACTCTTCGCCGGTATCGCCGGCGTGTGGCCGGCAAAGATCGGCGGCGTCATCGTGGCGGCTGTGCTGAACTTTCTTGCCGCCCGTTGGTCGATCGAGGGCCGCCTGCTGAAATAGGGATATCTATTCCGCGGGTTCCACATTGGTGTAGGCGGCTTGCTCGAGTTCGCGCTTCAGCCGTGCTTCCTCATGGGTCTTGGGCGTGACGAAGCGACCAAGCAGGAGATAGGCGACCGGCGTCAGGAACAGCGTCGAGACGGTGGCCAGGCCAAGCCCGCCGACGATGACCCAGCCGAGCGCCACGCGTGCCTCGGCGCCCGCGCCGGCGGCCAGCACAAGCGGCACACCGCCGAGGATTGTGCAGATCATCGTCATCATCACCGGCCGCAGGCGGATGGTGGAGGCCTGCTCGATCGCTTCGCGAACGCCCAGGCCGCGGTCGCGCAACTGGTTGGCGAATTCGACGATCAGGATGCCGTTCTTGGCCATGACGCCGACCAGAAGCACCAGGCCGATCTGGCTGTAGGCGTTGAGGCTGGTGCCGGACAGCAGCAGCGCGAAGATGGCGCAGGCAAGGCCGAGCGGCACCGTCGCCATGATGATGACGGCACTGACGAAACTCTCGAACTGGGCGGCCAGCACCAAAAGAATGATGACCAGCGCGAAGCCGAAGATGGTGACCATGGCACTGTTGGTCTCGCCCAAAGTCGCGGCTTCGGCCAGCGGCAGGATGCGGCTGCCGGGTGGCAGAAGCGGCGCGGCGATCTCCTGCGCGCGCGCCAGCGCATCGCCGAGCGCGAAATTGCCTGAGAGGTTCGAGGTGATTGCCACCGAAGGCTGCTGCTGTTCGCGCGACAGCGACGGCGGCACGGCGCGCTCGGTCAGCGTGGCAATGGTCGACATCGGCACGAAGCGGCCATCCGCCGTCTTGAGGAAGACATTTTCCAGATCGGTCGGGTCGTTGATCGGATTGGTGGTCGAGACCAGCTTCACGCCGTAGCTGCGGTCGGCGATGTAGACATCGACGACGTCGTTGCCGTCGAGCATCGCCTGCAAGGTGTTGGCGAGCCCTGATATGTCGATGCCGAGATCGGAGGCGCGCTCACGGTCGATGGCGACGGAGAGCTGCGGCTGCGTCGGGTCGATGGACAGGCGCGGCGACTGGAAGCGCGGGTCCTTCTGCATCTCGTCGATGATTTTCACCGCTGCCTCGCCGAGCGCCTTGCGGTCGTTGCCGACCAGCGCGAATTGGAGACCGTTGCCGGCGCCACGGATGCCGAGGCTGTTGGGTTGCACCGGGAAGATGCGCACGCTTGGTACCTGCTTGGTCAACTGGCTGATCTCGGCCATGATCTGCTGCTGGCTGCGGACGCGCTCGTCCCAGGGCGCCAGCGTCATCACCATGAAGCCTGAGTTGTAGGCGCCGTTCCTGCCGGCGCTCTCGAAGGTGCTGATGATCTCACCGGAATCGCGCAGCGGCTGGATCAGCTTCTCGATCTTTTGCATCTGCTGGGTCGTGTAGTCGAGGCTGACGCCTTGCGGGGCGTTGATGCGCAGCAGCACCACGGCGCGGTCCTCAGTCGGCGTGATCTCCTGGCGGATTGTGCCGAACAGCGTGAAAGCGGTGCCGGCAAACAAAAGTGCCACCAGCACCACGATCCACGGCGCATCGAGGCAGATGTGCAGGCTGCGCCGGTAGGCAGCGTTCAGCAAGCCACCGATGCGCGAGCCGATGCCGTTGCCGCCCTCATGATGGAGAGAAGCGCTGGACAGCATGCGCGAGGCAAGCATGGGGCATAGCGTCAGAGCGACCACGCAGGACAAGAGCACAGACATCGCCAGCACGAAGCCGAATTCGCGGAACAGGCCGCCGGTCTGGCCGGGCAGGAACGAAATCGGCACGAAGACGGCGACCAGAGTCAGCGTCGTGGCAACGACGGCGAAGAACACTTCCTGCGCCCCGAGCACGGCGGCGGCGCGCGGGCCCATGCCTTCGTTACGCCGTCGCACGATGTTTTCCAGCACCACGATGGCGTCATCGACGACAAGGCCTGTGGCCAGCACCAAGGCAAGCAGCGTCAGGATGTTGACGGAGAAGCCGGCCAGATAGATTGCGGCTATGGTGCCGATCATGGCGACCGGCATCGACAGGCCGGGGATAAGCGTGGCGCGCCAGTCGAGCAGGAAGACATAGATGACGATCAGCACCATGGTGACCGATAGGCCGAGCGCGATCTCAACCTCGTGCACCGCACCCTTGACGAAGACCGCGTCGTCGCTGGTGATCTTGATCGCCATGCCCTTGGGTAGGTTCTCCTGCAGCTTGGCGACGGCGGCCTGGACGCCGGTCGAAATGTCCAGCGTGTTCGATTCCGCCTGGCGGATGATGCCGATGCCAATGCCGGTCTTGCCGTCCGAACGCAGCGTCGTCTGGCCGACATCGGGGCCGAGCGTGACGGTCGCGACATCGCGGATGCGCGTCGTGCCGCCGATGATGATGTTTTCGAATTCCTCGGGCGTCGTCACGTCGGCCGTGGTGCGCACGATCAGATCCTGGTTGGTCGTGGTGATCGACCCGGCCGGGGAATCGAAGGCGACGGAGGCGAGCGCCGCCCGGAGATCGGCGACCGTGAAGCCAAGGCTGGCGAGCTTGTTCTGATCGACGTCGATGCGGAAGATCTTGTCGCGATCGCCATAGACCTGGACGTCGGCGACGCCGGGCACGGCTGCCAGCTCGTCCTCGATCTGGTCCTGGACCACGACCGTCATGTCCTGGATCGACATGCTGTCGGAGGTCACCGCCAGCCGCATCACCGCGTCGGAATTGGCGTCGGCCTTGACGATGCGTGGCGGATCGGCCGTGTCCGGCATCTGGTTGGCGACGCGGCCGACCGCGTCACGGACGTCCGAGGTGGCGACGTTGAGATCGACACCGTCGTTGAACTCGATGGTGACGCGGCTCGAGCCGAAGGAAGAGGAAGACGAGATCGACTTGACGCCGGAGACGCGGGCTACCGCGCCCTCGATCGTGTCGGTCAATTCGCGGTCGACGGTTTCGGCCGCGGCCCCTTCGAAGGTGGTGGAGACCGTGACGACGGCGCGGTCGACGTCGGGCAGTTCGCGGACCTCGACACCGTAGAAGGCAGCGAGGCCGGCAACGGCAATGAGGGTGTTCAGCACGAAGGCCATGACCGGCCGGCGGATGAACAGCGCGGTGAAGCCTGTATCGCTGGCGGCGTTGACGGTGCCGGTCATGAGCCTTCCGCGGCGTCGACGGTGCGTTGCTCCTGGCCAGCGATGCGAACCTCGCCGCCTTCGCTGACACTTTGGGTGCCTTCGGTGACCACCATGTCGCCGCTGCCGATCTCCGCGTCGATCAGCACGGTTTCGGTGTTGCGCTGGATGATGCGAACCGGCAACCGCCTGGCCTTGCCGTCCTCAATCCGCCAGACATAGGCGCCGTCCGATCCCCACAGGATCGCCAGCGGGCTGACGGCGGGATAGGTCTCGCCGGGGAACTTCACGGTGATTCCGAACGACATGCCGGCGCGCAGCGAATCGGCCGGGTTGGCGATCTTGGCCTTGACCAGCAGGGTGCGGCTCTTTTCGTCGATGTGGTTGTCGATGGCGGAAACCGTGCCGGTATAGGCGTTGCTCGGATTGGCAATCGGCGTCGCCGTCAATTGCGCGCCGACCTTGACGGCGGCGGCGAAGCGCTCGGGCACCTGGAAATCGACCAGGATGGAGGACCGGTCATCAAGCGTGGCGATCGCCGACTGGTTGGTCACGTAGTTGCCGGCCGAGATCGGCAGGATGCCGACGGTGCCGGCGATCGGCGCCAGGATCGAGCGGCGCCGCAGCGCAAGCTCGGCATCCTGAAGCGCCAGCTTGGCTCCGGCCAGCACCACTTCGGCATCGGCCACCGCGACCGGCGTGGCGGCGTTGGAGGCGCGCAGCGACTTGACGCGGTCGAGCTTGGCTTGCGCGTCCTGCAAGGCGAGCTTGGCCCGGTTCTGGGCGATGATCTCCGTCTCGGAATCGAGCGTCGCGATGATCTGCCCCTTGTCGACACGGCTGCCGGATTCGACCAGCAACTCGGCAAGGCGGCCGGAACTGTAGGGATTGACGGTCACCGAGGCGTTGGCACGGCCGGTGCCGATCGCCTGCAGGCGATCATTGATGGTCGCCGTTCTGGCTGGCGACGCGACGATAGTGGCAATCTGGGTGCGCCCCGTCTGCCGGGCGCCAGCCGCCGCGGTGTCCTTCGCTGGAGGCATCGCGCCATACGCCCAGTCCCAGCGTGCCAGCACTTCAGGAGCGCCGGGGTAGAAACGCGCCCACGCAGCCACGGCGGCGACCACGATCACAAATGCAAGAACAATCTGTTTCCAGCTCGACATCGATACCCCAGCGGCAACAATCGTCCGCTGGGTTCCAGGTGGAAGCGGATGCAGCGACGATGCGGGCTGGCGGCAACAACCGGCCGCGCCCGATTATCATCGGTTTATGGCAATTATCACGCAATCGTGCACATTAAATCTCGGTAACGTGAATTCGGGACGCTGTAGCGGAACTGATGCGATGGCCGGGGAATCTGCTTATCGCAGGCCTTCCATCTCGCGGATGCGCCGGGCGCCGTCGGCCTCGAGTTGTCTTGTGACGGCGCCGATCAGCGTTTCGGCGACGACGAAAAGCGCCGCCGAGGAATCCCATGCGGAGGGCACGGCGGTTCGTCCGGCGATGACATGGCGGGCAAAGCGGGCGATCGGCGACAGCCACTGGTCGGTGAAGAGCACGATCTGAGCGCCGCGCTGATGCGCCTTCTCGGCGAAGCGGACGAGGCTATCCTGGTAGCGCCTGATGTCGAAGATCACCAGCACGTCGCGCTTGCCCATGTCGATCAGCCTGTCGCGCCACATGCTCTCCTGGCCGGCGAGGTGAAAGACGTCGGGCTGGATGACGGCCAGATGGGCGGCCATGTAGCGCGCCAGCGGATCGGTGAAGCGGCCGCCGATGAGAAAGGTCTTGCCGCGCCGCTCGGCCAGCCTGGTGGCAATGTCGGCAAGCTGCTTGTCGGACAGATGGCGGAAGGTCTCTCGCATATTGTCGAGCGTCGCCTCCAGCATCGGAGACGCCATGCCGCCGCTGGGCGAAGGCGGGTTGAGTGTTCGTATCGCCGGAGACTGCAGTTGCGCCGCCAGTTCGTCCTGCAGGCTCGACTGGAACTCCGGGTAGTTCTGGAAGCCGAGCCGGGCGACAAAACGCAGGATCGTCGGCGAGGAGACGCCGGCCGCGGCCGAGAATTCGGCCACCGTCTTCAGGCCGATCATGGGATAGCTCGCGATCAGAGTCTGCGCCGCGCGTCGTTCGCCAGCAGGCATCGCGCCGATACGGTCGGCGATCAATTCGGCAATGTTGGAAATCATCTTTTCCCCACCTTGGCCCGCAGACGGTCTTTTCCTCAGATCGCATTTGACAAAGCCAAGCAAACTGTATGAAATCATCCATAGGGACGCAATGAGGCAAAATACGTAACATACGATACAGCGCTCCCCGGGGACTGCAGACTATGGAGAAAGCACGGCCCGCCAGCCTTGCATCGTCTGATACCGCGCGGGTGACGAACCCCGGCGGATCGTGCCCTTTCGTGTTGACCTGCGACCACGCTTCCAATTTCCTGCCGGCCGAATTCGGCACGCTCGGCCTTGCCGCCGAGGACCTGTCGCGTCACATCGCCTGGGATCCCGGCGCGCTGCCGGTGGCGCTGCGCATGGCGCAGGCGCTCGATGCCACGCTGGTCGAAACTCGCATTTCGCGGCTGGTCATCGACTGCAATCGGCCGCTCGACGCGCCGGATCTGGTGCCGCCGGTCAGCGAAAGCACGGCAATACCGGGCAATACCGGCCTGTCCGAAAGGCAGCGCGCGGCGCGGGTCGCTCTGTCATGGCAGCCATTTCACAGCACCATCGAGCGCATCGTCGAGGAACGGTTGGCGCGCGGGCAAGAGACCCGGCTGGTTTCCGTGCATTCCTTCACGCCGGTCTACAAGGGCCGCAACCGGCCGTGGCATATCGGCATCATCCATGACGAGGATCGCCGCCTGGCGGCGCCGCTGATCGGCGCGCTGAGGCGGTTGGCCGGGGTTGCGGTCGGGGTCAACGAACCCTATTCGCCTGCCGACCGCGTCTATTTCACGCTGGAACGGCATGCGCGTTCGCGTGGCTTGCCCTGTGCGATGATCGAGATCCGCAACGATGAAATCTCCGGTGAAACCGGGCAGCGGAAATGGGCGGATCTGCTTACGGGCATTTTTTTGAATCTGGAGCCAGAGGAGGCCAAGGGCTCTCGACGAAGCGCAGTCGGAAAGTCAGTTCAATCGGCCAGCTAAGAACCAACAGGGGACTTCCAATGACAGCATCGGGTTATACAGACGTTGACAAGGCGGAGGACGTAAAGGCCCTCCACAGTATGGGCTACGCCCAGGAACTGGAGCGGCGCCTCAGCCGTTTTTCGAATTTCGCGGTTTCCTTCTCCATTATCTGCATCCTGTCGGGCGGCATCAATTCGCTGGCGCAAGGTACCTCAGGTGCCGGCGGCATCGGCATCGGCATCGGCTGGTTAGTCGGCTGTTTTATCTCGCTGACCTTCGCCGTCGCCATGTCGCAGATCAGCTCGGCCTATCCGACCGCCGGCGGCCTTTATCACTGGGGCTCGATTCTCGGCAATCGCGGCACCGGCTGGGTGACGGCCTGGCTCAACCTGCTCGGCCTGATCACCGTGCTCGGTGCCATCAATGTCGGCACCTGGACGTTCTTCGTCGGCGCCTTCGGGCCCGCGCTTGGCATCGAGGGCACGCTGACCAACCAGATGATCTTCCTGATCATCATCACCGGTGCCCAGGCCCTGATCAACCATCTCGGCATCAAGCTGACGGCGAAGCTGACTGACTTCTCGGGCTATCTGATCTTCTTTGGCGCCATCCTCATCGCGGTGGTCTGCCTGATCTCGGCGGAACATTGGGATTTCAGCCGGCTGTTTACGTTCCACAATTACTCCGGCGATGCCGGCGGCGGCGTCTGGCCGCAGGTTTCGAACGCTTGGGTGTTCGCGCTCGGGCTCTTGCTGCCGATCTACACGATCACCGGCTACGACGCTTCGGCGCACACCTCCGAGGAAACCATCAAGGCGGCTTCGTCGGTTCCGCGCGCCATGGTGATGTCGGTTATCTGGTCGACCCTGTTCGGCTATCTGTTCCTCGCCGCCTTCGTGCTGATGATCCCGAACATGGACGACGCCGCCAAGCAGGGCTGGAACGTGTTCTTCTGGGCCTTCGACCAGCGCGTCAGCCCCGGCATCAAGGAGTTCGTCTACCTTGTCGTGTTCACCGCGCAGCTTCTGTGCGGCCTCGCCACCGTCACGTCGGCCTCGCGCATGATCTTTGCCTTCTCACGTGACGGCGGACTGCCTGGCTCGGCGGCACTCGCCAAGGTCAGCCCGACCTATCGCACCCCGGTGGCGGCGATCTGGACGGCGTCGATCCTGTCGGTTCTGTTCGTCTGGGGCTCGACGCTGGTTTCGGTCGCCGGCACCTCGGCCTACACCATCGTCGTGTCGTGCACCGTCATCTTCCTGTTCCTGTCCTTTATCGTGCCGATCGTGCTCGGCATGCTGGCCTGGGGCACACCGAAGTGGGACAAGATGGGGCCGTGGAACATGGGGCGCGGCGTGTTCATGCTGTTCGGCTTCCTGTCGATCGTGTCGATGATCCTGATCTTCATCATCGGCGTCCAGCCGCCGAACGACTGGGCGCTCTACATCACGGTCGGCTTCTTCATCCTGACGGCGATCGTCTGGTTCGCCTTCGAGCGCAACCGCTTCCAAGGCCCGCCGCTCGGCGACATCATCGCTGCGCGTCAGGCAGCGATCAAGGCAGCCGAACAGGCGGTCGGCGAAACCGGCCGCTGACATCCGCCCTCATGGCCATGGCCGGCACCGTGCCGGCCATGGTTTTCGTTTCTCCCTTTCAACGACCAAGCACTGGAGTGCCAAAGGAATGGCCGGAAATTTCTCGTTCGATCAGTTGAAGAAAGCGGTCTCCAATGGCGAGATCGACACGGTGCTGGCATGCATTGTCGACATGCAGGGCCGGCTGGCGGGAAAACGGTTCCTGGCGCAGTACTTCGTCGATTCCGCGCACGACGAGACGCATGGCTGCAACTACCTGCTCGCGGCCGACATCGATATGGAACCGGTGCCGGGCTACAAGGCGGCAAGCTGGTCGAAGGGCTATGGCGATTTCGTCATGAAGCCGGACCTCGCGACGCTGCGGCGCATTCCCTGGCTGGAAAAGACCGCGCTGGTGATCTGCGACGTGCTCGACCACCATACCCATGACGACCTGCCGCACTCACCGCGCGCCATCCTGAAGAAGCAGGTCAAGCGGCTGACGGAGCGTGGCTACATCGGCTATTTCGCTTCCGAGCTCGAATTCTATCTGTTTAACGAGACCTACGATTCCGCCCGCAAGAAGCACTGGCAAGGTCTCGACACCGCATCGCCCTATATCGGCGACTACCAGATCGGCATCACCACCAAGGAAGAAGGCGTCATGCGCCGGCTTCGCAACGAGATGGAAGCGGCGGGAATCCCGATCGAGAATTCCAAGGGCGAGTGGGGCCCGGGCCAGGAAGAGATCAATGTGCGCTATGCCGAAGCGCTCGACATGGCCGACCGCCACGTCATCCTGAAGAACGGCGCCAAGGAAATCGCCGAGTCCGAAGGCAAAGCGATCTCTTTCATGTCCAAATACAATTACGGGCTCGCCGGCAATTCCAGCCACATCCACAATTCGCTGTGGAGCGCCGACGGCAAGACGCCGCTGTTCTTCGACAAAAAGGCAGATTGGACCTTGTCGACGCTCGGTCAGCAATGGGCGGCCGGGCAGTTGAAATACGCCAAGGAGTTCACCTGGTTCCTGGCGCCCTACATCAACTCCTACAAGCGCTTCCAGGCCGGCACCTTCGCGCCGACCAAGATCATGTGGAGCGAGGACAACCGTACCGCCGGTTTCCGCCTGTGCGGTGAGGGCACCAAGGGCATCCGCATGGAATGCCGCATCGGCGGCGCCGACCTCAATCCGTATCTTGCCTTTGCCGCGCTGATCGCGGCCGGCCTAGCCGGCATCGATGAAAAGCTCGAGCTGCAGAAACCCTTCGTCGGCGATGCCTATCAGGCCTCTCGTTTGCCGGAGATTCCAAAGACGCTGCGCGATGCCACCGAGACGCTGGCCAAGTCGAAGATGCTGAAACAGGCGCTCGGCGAGGATGTGCTCGAGCACTATGTCCACACGGCGAAGTGGGAACAGTTCGAATACGACCGCCGGATCACGGATTGGGAACTGCACAGAGGGTTCGAGCGATATTAAACCAAGCCACCGCTGCCCTACGGCCATCGCTCGAAGGCGGCGGCGCCAATCAAGATTTCATGAAGTGCGAGGACTGAACGAATGACCGAAACGGTCAAGTTAAAATCTCCGATCGACGGCTCGATTTACGCCGAGCGTCCGATCGCGACGGACCAGGCGATCAACGCCGCGGTCGAGCGCGCCAAGGCGGCGCAGGAGACGTGGGCGCAGACGCCGATCGTCGAGCGCGGCAAGTACATGCTGGCGATGCTCGAAGCGCTGGTCGCGATGACCGACGAGATCGTGCCGGAGATTGCCTGGCAGATGGGGCGGCCGGTTCGCTATGGCGGCGAGTTCGGCGGCGTCAAGGAACGTACCAACTATATGGTCGAGATCGCCGAGCAGGCGCTCAAGCCCGTGCCGGCCTCCAATCCCAAGGATGGGTTCCGCCGCTACGTGAAGAAAGATCCGCTCGGCGTGGTCATGGTGATCGCCCCTTGGAACTATCCTTATCTCACCGCCGTGAACACCATCGTGCCGGCGCTGATGGCCGGCAACGCCGTCATCCTGAAACACGCCGCGCAGACATTGCTGGTCGGCGAGCGCTTCAGCCAAGCCTTCGACAAGGCCGGCCTGCCCAAGGGCGTGTTCCAGAATGTGGTTCTCAACCACGCCCAGACCGAAAAACTGCTGGGTTCCGGCAAGATCGACCATGTCAATTTCACCGGATCGGTCGGCGGCGGCCGTGCCATCGAAAAGGCGGCGGCCGGCACCTTCATGACGCTTGGCCTCGAACTCGGCGGCAAGGACCCGGCCTACGTGCTGTCCGACGCAAAGATGGATCACGCGGTCGCCAACCTCGTCGACGGCGCCTTCTTCAATTCCGGCCAGTGCTGCTGCGGCATCGAACGCATCTATGTGCACGAGAAGGTCTATGACGAGTTCGTCGAAGGCTTCATCGCCGAGACCAGAAACTATGTCGTTGGCAATCCACTGGAGCAGGCGACGACAATGGGGCCGATGGCGCAGGCGCGTTTCGCCGACCTGATCCGCGAGCAGAAGGCCGAGGCGTTGCGCAAGGGTGCGGTGGCGCACATCAATATGAAGGTGGCTAACGACAAGGCCGGCTCCCCCTATCTGGCGCCGGAGGTGTTGACGGGAGTCGACCACCAGATGAGTGTCATGCGCGAGGAAAGTTTTGGCCCGATCGTCGGCATCATGAAGGTGCGCAACGACGAGGAAGCGATCGCGCTGATGAACGACAGCCCTTACGGACTGACAGCCTCGATCTGGACGCGCGACACCGAGCATGCGGTGGCGATCGGCGACCGGGTCGAGACCGGCACGGTGTTCATGAACCGCTGCGACTATCTCGATCCGGCGCTGGTCTGGACCGGCGTCAAGGACACCGGCAAGGGCGTTGCCCTGTCGGCGCTCGGCTACGACAATCTGACCCGGCCGAAATCCTTCCATCTGCGTGAAGCCATCTAATTTTCGAAAGACAAGCAATGTCCAAGCTCATCTCCAAATGGAACTATCCCACCACCGTCCGCTTCGGCGCCGGGCGCATCAAGGAATTGCCGGAGGTGCTCGCGGCCACCGGCATCAAGCGGCCGCTTTTCGTGACCGATCCGGGATTGGCGAAACTGCCGGTGGTCGCCTCGACGCTGAAGATCCTGGATGAGGCGAAGGTGCCCTATGGCGTGTTCTCCGAGGTGAAGCCGAACCCGGTGGACTCCAATCTCACCGCCGGCATCGCGGTGTTCAAGAAGGGCAAACATGACGGCGTCATCGCTTTCGGCGGCGGCTCGGCGCTCGACCTCGGCAAGCTGATCGCCTTCCAGGCCGGCCAGACGCGGCCGGTGTGGGATTTCGAGGATGTCGGCGACTGGTGGACGCGCGCCGACTCCGACGCCATTGCCCCGATCATCGCCGTGCCGACCACGGCCGGCACCGGCTCGGAGGTCGGTCGCGCCGGTGTCATCACCAATGAGGCAACGCACACCAAGAAGGTGATCTTTCACCCGAAACTTTTGCCGGCGATCGTCATTGCCGATCCGGAACTGTCGGTCGGCATGCCGGGCTTCATCACCGCCGGTACCGGCATGGACGCGCTCGCCCATTGCCTCGAAGCCTATTGTGCACCAGGGTACCATCCGATGGCCGACGGCATTGCCGTGGAAGGCGTGCGCCTGGTGTTCGAGAACCTGCCGAAGGCTTATGCCAACGGCAAGGACCTTGTCGCCCGCGCCCATATGATGAGCGCGGCCGCCATGGGCGCTGCCGCCTTCCAGAAGGGACTGGGGGCCATCCACTCGCTGTCGCATCCTATCGGCGCGCTCTACGACACCCATCACGGCATGACCAATGCGGTGTTCATGCCCTATGTGCTGGCCTTCAACCGGGACTCCATCGAGGAGCGTATTGCCAGGCTCGCCGCTTATTGCGGCATCAAGGGCGGGTTCGACGGCTTCGCCAAGGCGATCATCAAATTGCGCAAGGAATTGAAGGTGCCGCACGCGCTGCCGGGCCTGATCAAGGGGCTCGACATGGACAAGAAGCGCAAGGCGCTGATCGCCGACATGGCGGTGGTCGATCCGACGGCCGGCGGCAATCCGGTCAAGCTGACCAAGAAGGCCGCGCTGACGCTGCTCGAAAACGCTATCGCCGGGACGGTCTAAGGCCGGTTCCGGGGTGCGGAAGTTGATTGGGAAACGAAGGGAAAGGAAAGGGGAAGGGGCAATATAGGACGGATTAATGATTAGCCGGAAAATAAAGTGATGGCTAATTGCTACAGCCCGTTAAAAAGAGTTAACTTTTCACGCTGCGAGGCGCCGGTTTCACAAAGCTTTCATCTGGCTGTCACACGGAAACGATACCGCATCGCAGACGTCCAACGGCGTCAGTTTAATGGAGAGAACACATGTTCAAACTCACGGGGAAAGTGCTTTCCCTTTCGGCCGCGACCCTCATGGTGTCGTCGGTGATTTCGTCCGCCGCTTCGATGGACGATCTCATCAAGGCCGCGAAGGCCGAAGGCCAGCTCACCACGATCGCCTTGCCGCATGACTGGTGTGGTTACGGCGAGGTCATCGCCGGCTTCAAGGCGAAATATCCGGAAATCACCGTCAATGAACTCAACCCCGACGCCGGTTCCGGCGACGAAGTCGAGGCGATCAAGGCCAACAAGGACAATAAGGGCCCGCAGGCTCCTGATGTCATCGACGTCGGCCTCTCGTTCGGCCCGACCGCCAAGGCCGATGGCCTGTTGATGCCCTACAAGGTGTCGACCTGGGACTCGATCCCGGACAGCGCCAAGGATGCCGACGGCGCCTGGTATGGCGATTATTACGGCGTGCTCGCCTTCGAAGTGAACAAGGATCTGGTCAAGGAAGCTCCGACCGACTGGGCCGACCTGCTGAAGCCGGAATTCGCAAACTCGGTCGCCCTTGCCGGTGATCCACGCGCTTCGAACCAGGCCATCCAGGCCGTCTACGCCGCGGGCCTTTCCGGTGGTGCGGCAGCTGGTGAAGCCGCCGGCACCGCTGGCCTCGACTTCTTCAAGAAGCTCAACGCCGCCGGCAATTTCGTGCCGGTCATCGGCAAGACGGCGACGCTCGCACAGGGCCAGACGCCGATCCTCGTCACCTGGGACTACAACGCGCTTTCGGGCCGCGACACGCTGAAGGGCAACCCGCCCGTCGACGTCATCGTGCCGAAGACCGGCGTCGTCGCCGGTGTCTACGTGCAGGCGATCAGCGCTTTCGCGCCGCATCCGAATGCAGCCAAGCTGTGGATGGAATACCTCTATTCCGACGAAGGCCAGATCGGCTGGCTGAAGGGCTATTGCCACCCGATCCGCTTCAACGATCTTGCCAAGAACGGCAAGGTCCCCGCTGATGTGCTGGCCAAGCTGCCGCCGGCGGAATCCTATGCCGCCGCCGCGTTCCCGACGCTCGACGAACAGGGCAAGGCCAAGGAAGCCATCACCAAGAACTGGGACGCTGTCGTCGGCGCCAACGTCAAGTAAAAACTTGAAATCCACCGGGCGGCCACGTGTCCGCCCGGTCTTTCCTCGAAGACGGTAGCCGGCGCATGACCGATCTTACGCTTTCCAGTCAGGCCATTGCGGGAAAGACCGCGCCCCCAGGAGAAGCGCGCGCCTTGCGGTTTCCGACGCAGTGGCTCGGTGTGACGCCGTTCTTCATTTTCACCATCATGTTCCTGATTTTGCCGACGCTCTACCTGATGCTCGGCGCATTTCAGAACGATGCCGGCGAATTCACGCTGGAAAACATCTTCGCGCTATCGCAGGCGAACATCGTTGCCGCCTATTGGATATCGATCAAGGTGAGCCTCGCCTCGTCACTGATCGGCGCCTTTGCAGGCCTTGCCATCGCGATTGCCATCGTGCGCGGCGGTCTGCCGAACTGGATACGGTCGGCAACACTGACCTTTTCCGGAGTGGCTTCCAATTTCGCCGGTGTGCCGCTTGCCTTCGCTTTCATCGCCACGCTTGGCCGCCTTGGGCTCGTCACCGTTCTGCTCAACACACTGGTTGGGCTGAACCTCTATGCGCATGGTTTCAACCTGCTGTCGTTCTGGGGGCTGACGCTCACCTATGTCTACTTCCAGATCCCTCTCATGGTGGTCATCATCGTGCCGGCGATCGATGGGCTGAAGAAGGAATGGGGTGAGGCCGCAGCGACGCTCGGCGCCACACAGTCGCAGTACTGGCGGATGGTTGTGATACCCGTGCTATGGCCGAGTTTCCTGGGCACCGTGATCTTGCTTTTCGCCAATGCCTTCGGCGCCATCGCCACCGCTTATGCGCTAACGGGCTCTTCGCTCAACATCGTGCCCATCCTGCTCTACGCGCAGATACGCGGCGACGTGCTGCACAATGCCCACCTCGGCTATGCGATTGCGTTCGGCATGATCTTCATCACCGGGCTGGCCAACATCTTCTACATCTGGTTCCGGACCCGTTCCGAAAGGTGGCTCAAATGAAGGCTGGCAAATTCTGGGCCTGGGTCGTCTTCATCCTCGGCGCGGCCTATTTCTTCATACCGCTCATCTCGACGATCGAGTTTTCGCTGCGCATGCGTCGGGGCGTCTATTCCTTCGACGCCTACAAGGTCGTGCTCGGCGATAGCCAGTTCCAGACAACTTTCATGTATTCGGTGATCGTGGCGGTCTTCACCATCCTTCTTGGTGTTCTGATCGTTGTGCCCACGGCCTATTGGATCCGGCTGCGTCTGCCCCAGCTTCGCCCGGTGGTCGAGTTCATCACCTTGTTGCCGCTGGTCATCCCGGCCATCGTCATCGTTTTCGGCTATATCAGGATGTATGGCTCGAATTCGCCCCTGCCGTTCCTGTCAAACAATTTGGCCACAAATGCTCTGCTGGTCATCGGCTACGCGGCGCTGGCGCTGCCCTATATGTACAGGGCAGTCGACACCGGACTTCGGACCATCGACGTGCGGACGCTGACGGAAGCGGCTCAGATACTCGGTGCCGGCTGGGGTACGATCGTCACCCGCGTGATCCTTCCCAACGTGTTGATCGCCGTGCTCTCCGGTGCCTTCCTGACGTTCGCGATCGTCATCGGCGAGTTCACCATGGCAAGTCTGCTCAATCGGCCCGCTTTCGGTCCATATTTGCAGAACCTGGTTGCCAACCGGGCCTATGAACCGGCAGCGCTGTCCATAATCGCCTTCGTAATCACCTGGGGGTGCATGTCGCTGATCCAGGTCCTGTCGCGGTTTGCGCCGAAGTCCGCCAACCGTCCGAATTGATCGAAAGAAAGAACCATGGCCGAGCCATTCCTCTCCATCCAGCACGTCCGAAAATCCTTCGGCGCCACCACGGTCGTGGAGGATTTCAATCTCGACGTCGAGCCGGGTGAATTCGTCTCGTTTCTTGGGCCGTCCGGCTGTGGCAAAACCACTGTGCTGCGCATGGTCGCCGGCTTCGAGGAGCCATCAGCCGGCAAGATCGTCGTAGCCGGCAAGGACATCACCCGGTTGAAGCCCAACCAGCGCAATGTCGGCATGGTGTTCCAGGCCTATGCGCTATTCCCGAACCTAACGGTGGCGCAGAACATCGGCTTCGGCCTGAAGGTCGCCGGCATGCCCAGGGCTGATATCGATGCCCGCGTCGCCGAGATGCTCGACATGATCAAGCTGCCGCAGATGGCCGACCGCTATCCCTACCAACTCTCCGGGGGCCAGCAGCAGCGCATCGCGCTGGGGCGCGCCATCGCGCCAAAGCCCAAGCTGTTGCTCCTGGACGAGCCGCTGTCGGCGCTCGACGCCAAGGTGCGCGTGTCGCTGCGCGAGGAAATCCGCTCAATCCAGAAGAAACTCGGCATCACCACCATCTTCGTCACGCATGACCAGGAAGAGGCGCTGTCGATCTCCGACCGCATCGCCGTCATGTATGGCGGCAAGGCCGAGCAGGTCGGCACACCGTTCGAGATCTACAACCGGCCGGCGACCAAATTCGTCGCCAATTTCGTCGGCACGCTCAACGTGCTCGAAGGCAAGGTTACCGACGCCGCGTCCGGCACGGTGCAGGTCGACACGCAGGAAGTCTCGCTCAAGGGCAAGCTCAACGGCTCGAAGTCCGGCGACATGCTGTCGCTGGCGCTGCGGCCCGAGGCAATTTCGCTCGGCCGCCAGCCCGGCCGTGATTCCAGCCTTTCGGGCGAGATTTCCGAAGTGCACTTCCTCGGCTCGGTGATCCGTGTTCGCGTGGGCATCGGCGGCAACACGGTGTCGCTCGACACGTTCAACAGCCCGGCGACGCCACCACCCGCGGTCGGTGAAAAGGCCGAGATTTCGTTCTCGTCGAGCGATATGCTGGTGCTGCATTAGGTAGTCCACCGTCGGTTGGCGCTCCCAACGGGTGCTCCAGCGTTCCGGATTCCTCGTGCCGGCGGCGACACAACCCGTGCCAGAGGTGTTATCCTGTTGTTTCACGCCATGACTTTGGCACTGCCCATCGTTTCATTCGGCCGCTACGATAGCGCATGGCTCTTTTCGAACTGACGCTTGTCCTGCTTTTGGCCGCCGTCGCGCTGACGGCGCTGTCGCGGCGGCTGGAGATTCCCTATCCTTCCCTTCTGGCCCTGGCGGGCGTCGCGATTGCCTTCGTACCCGGTGCGCCGGTGATCGAGATCGATCCGGAACTGGCTCTTGCCCTGTTCATCGCGCCGGTGCTTCTCGATGCGGCCTATGACATGTCGCTGCGTGACCTGAAGCGTTACAGGCTGTCGCTGGTGCTGCTGGCGCTCGGCGCCGTGGTCTTCACCACCGTGGTCGTTGCCTTCGTCGGCTGGAAAATGGCCGGGCTGCCGGTCGCGGCGGCGGTCGCGCTTGGCGCCATCGTCGCACCGCCTGATGCGGTGGCGGCGAGCGCCGTGCTCGGCCAGTTCAGGGTGCCGTACCGCCTCACCGCCATCCTGCAGGGCGAGAGCCTGCTCAACGATGCCACCGCGCTGCTGATCTACCGGCTGGCGGTTTCGGCCGCGCTCGGTTCGATCATGCTGAGCAACGCCATTCCGGTGATCTTGCTGTCCACGATCGGCAGTTTGGTCGCGGGTTATGTGCTTGGCCGCGTCTCGCTGCTGACGCTTACCCGGATCGACGACGCCGCAAGCAGCACCGTGGTGCAGTTCGCCGGGACATTCGGGGTGTGGATCCTGGCCGACAGGCTCGGTCTTTCCGCCATCATCACCATCGTCGTCTATGCCATCACCATTGCGCGCAGCGCGCCGCGCCGCATGTCGGCGAGACGCCGCGTCAGCACCTATTCGGTCTGGGAGTCGGCGGTGTTCGTGCTCAATGTGCTGGCTTTCGTGCTGATGGGCCTTCAGGCCCGGTCGATCGTCGGCCGGCTCTCCGGCGACGGGCAGGGCGGAGTCTTTCTCTTTGCCGCGACCGTGCTGGTCGTCGTCATTCTGGCACGCCTCGTCTGGGTGGCGAGTTACGTTGCGATCATACGATGGTTCGCCCGCGACGGCGAAGGCCAACAGGGAGACGCGCCGACATTTCGCGGCGCCGTGCTGGTCGGCTGGTGCGGCATGCGGGGGCTGGTGACGCTGGTGGTCGCCATTGCGCTGCCGGCGGGCTTCCCCGGCCGCGATCCGATCGTGCTTGCCGCCTTTGCGGTGGTTCTGGGCACACTGGTGTTGCAAGGCATGACCTTGAAGCCCTTGCTGCGGATACTCAACTTCGAACGGGACACGAGTATCGATCGCGAAGTGGCTCAGGCGCGCGTTGCAGTCATGCAGGCCGCCCTTGACGTGTTGAGCCGTAAGACCTCGGGCGCGGCGGCCGTCGTGCGCGAGCAGTACGAGGCTCAGCGGCAGATCGCGGAAAACCCGGAGGATGCGCAGGCGGCGACCGAATACGACCGGCTGCGGCTCTACGCCATCAACCGCCAGCGCGACACGCTGGAGGAACTTCGCAGCAACGGCACGATCGGCGATGAAGCCTATCACCGGCTGGAGGAAGAAATCGACTGGGCGGAATTGGCGGCGTCGCCCGCCGGCCGGTTCCAACCGCTGACCACCGACTAGCAGATACCGCGTCTCGACCTCTGCCCTGCTGGCCCAAGCCCCGTCCGTCTTCCTGCACATTGCAAGCGATCGACCGAACCGTTACTGCCAATGCCGAGAAGTGAGCCGGATAAGCAATGAAGCTGGTCAGCTACAACATCCAGTACGGCTTCGGCGGCGACGGGCGCTACGATCTTTCGCGCGCGGCGCGCCTCGTCGCGGGCGCCGACATCATCGCCCTGCAGGAGGTCGAGCGGCACTGGCAGCGCAGCAATTTCGACGACCAGCCGGAACTGCTTTCACGCCTTTTGCCTGGTTATCACTGGGTATATGGCCCCGCCTTCGACATGGACGCCAGCGAGTGGCGGGACGGCCATCTGGTCAACCGGCGCCGGCAATTCGGCACCATGGTCCTGTCGAGGCTGCCGATCGTCTGGTCGCGGCTGCACGTGCTGCCGATGCGCCGCACGTTGCGTCCGCTCAACACCCGCAATGCCGCGCTCGAATGCATGATCCGCACACCGGCCGGGCCGGTCAGGGTGCTTTCGCTGCATCTCGCGCACATCGCGGCTGAAGAGCGGTTGGAGCAGATCGACTATCTCTTGGCCGCGCATCGCCGGGCGCCGCGGGAAGGGGGACCATGGAGCGGCGTGGATGACGAACCTTCGCGTAACTGGACACATGGGGAAGCCGAGCCGGAAAACCCGCTGGCTGCGATCTGGCTGGGCGATTTCAACATGGAACCCGGCAGCGCCGAATATCGGCGCATCGTCGGTAGCACGCCTTATCATCGTGGGGCGGCCTATCTCGACGGCTTCGTCGATGCCGCCGCCATGGCGGTTGAACCGGCTGGTGATTTTCACACGCATGAGAAGATCATAGACGGCAGACTGGCAAAGCGCCGGCTTGACCATTGCTTTGTCGGTGGCATGTTCGCCGGACGTGTGCGCTCGGTCACCGCCGACATCGGCGAGCTTGCGTCCGATCACTTCCCCGTCCGGGTCGACATCGATCTTGAAACGCCCTTCGGCTGGGGAGGTCGATGAGCTCCATATGACGCTTTTCGTTTTCTTCGCGGTGCTTGCCGCCGCCGCCATGCATGCGATCTGGAACGCGTTGGTCAAGGTGCATCTCGACCGCTTCCTGTCGATCACTTTGATGACGTTCGGCATGGGGGTCGCTGGCCTCGTGGTGCTGCCTTTCGTCGAGGTGCCCAAGGCGGAAGTCTGGCCCTACATCACCGCTTCGGTGATCTTCCACATGGGCTACCGCACTTTTCTGATCGGCGCCTACCAGGCCGGCGATTTCGCCCAGACCTATCCGTTGGCGCGCGGTACGGCACCTCTGCTGGCCGCGCTTGGCGGCATGTTCGTGGTCGCCGAGGTGCCGGCGCCGCTCGCCATTGTCGGCATCCTGCTGTTGTCGGCTGGAACGCTGGTGATGTCGTTTCGCGGCGGGGCGCATCTGGAGAAGCTGAACCTGCGCGCGGTCGCATTTGCGTTGGGCACGTCGATCTTCATTGCCAGCTACACGCTGTCCGACGGCAGCGGCGCGCGGCTGGCGGCAACCGCGCAAAGCTATGCCGCCTGGCTGTTCATCTGCGATGCGCTCGGAGCGCTGGTGCTGTGCCTCGTTTTCCGAGGGCCCAAGGCGCTGCCGGTGTTGGCGCGCGACTGGAAGACCGGGCTGTTCACCGGCGTGCTTTCCGGCGCCGCCTACTGGATCGTGATGTGGGCGATGACCAAGGCGCCGATCGCCTCGGTGGCGTCACTGCGCGAGACCTCGATCCTGTTCGCCATGATGATCTCGGTCTACGCGCTCGGCGAGAAGATGACGGGCTGGCGCGGTGCCGCCGCGCTCAGCATCGTCGCGGGCGTCATCGCGCTGAGGATGGCTTGATCTCTCAGCCCAGCACGGTCATCACCTGGCCACGCCGCTCCGGACTGAAGCGATGATGCAGACGGCGACCACGCCGGCAAAAAGCGCCAGCGCGTAGCCATAGCTCCCTCCGGGTGCTTCGGCGATCCCGCCTGATACGGACCGCCATAGGACGCGGCGAGATTGCCGGCCTGGTAGATGACGCCGGGCAAGGTCGCGCGCATGAAGCGGGTCGCCAAAGTCAGGAACGGTGCTTCGAGACAGCGGAGACTGTGTCGGCCCGCCGGTAAAGGAGAACAGCGGTCAGCCGGCTTTCGAAAGGCCGGCGGTTCACGTTTTCGTAAGGTCGAGATCGAAGACCATCAGCCCGTCCGTGCCGCCTTCGACGGCCGCGACAAGCCGGGCGCCGGCACGCTGATGCGCCTCATGCACGAGATAGGCGTCGCGTGCCGCGGCATCGCGGAAGTCGATGGTGAAGCCATGGCTGAACCCGCGCGCGAACGGCTCCGGACTGACATTGACGCTGAAATGAACCGTCTCCATGCCTTCGATCACCTGTCGCAACGCCTCGAGGTCGGCGTGGATGGCCGTGCGCTCGGTCGGGGATACATCGCTACGAAATCTAGCGAAAACACAGTGCCTGATCATTTTTCACTCCCTAAGCAGCGCGATTGCCGGAAAATACCGCCGGCGCCAGCGGCTCGCGGCCAAGGATCAGATCCGCGCCCTTTTCGCCAACCATGATTGTTGGCGCGTTGGTGTTGGAAGAAGGCACACGCGGCATCACCGAGGCGTCGCAGACGCGCAGGCCTTCTATCCCGCGCAGCCTGAGGTCCGGCGTCACCACCGCCATCTCGTCATGGCCCATGCGGCAGGTGCCGACCGGGTGGTGGTCGGTCTTGGACGTGCGGCAGGCATAGTCGATCAACTCGTCGTCGCTGGCGAGCGACGGACCCGGCAGCACCTCGCGCAGCACGTAGGGGACAAGTGCCTTCTGCCGCATGATCTCTCGCGCTAGCCGCAGCCCCTTCAGCGACATGGCGCGGTCATAGGGATCGGACCAGTAGTTCGGGTCGATCAGCGGATGGTCGGCGGGATCAGCGCTTTTCAGGCGTACCGTGCCGCGGGAGCGCGGGCGCAGGAAGGCCGAGTTCAAGGTGACCCCCGGGTTCTTCAGCTTCTCGACGCCGGCCTCGATGCCGGAGCCGAGACCCAGATGGAACTGAATGTCGGGCGAGGCGGCGGTCGGATCGGCGTACCAGAAGCCGCCGGTCTCGAACAAGCTGGAGGCGACCGGTCCGTTCTTCAAGAGCAGATATTGCAGGCCGGCCCAGGCGGTGCGGTGCAGCTTGGCATAATTGTCGTAGGTGTGATCGCCGGTGCATTCGGCGATGACGAACAGGTCGAGATGGTCCTGCATGTTGGAGCCGACGCCGGGCAGGTCGCGGACGGGCGTGACTCCAACCGACTTTAGATGGTCGGCCGGGCCGATGCCGGACTGCATCAGCAGCTTCGGCGAGCCGATGGCGCCGGACGAGACGATCACCTCGCGGTCGGCGCGCAGGATTGTTGTCTGGCCGCCCGGCTTGTCGACGATCTCGACGCCGATGGCACGGCCCTTCTCGACGACGATGCGGGTGACCAGCACATCGGTCCTGACGGTCAGGTTCTTGCGATCGCGGATCGGCTTCAAATAGGCGACCGAAGCGGAGGAGCGCCGGGCGTCTTTCTGGGTCAGCTGGTAGTAGCCGACGCCTTCCTGGCTGGCGCCGTTGAAATCAGGGTTGAAGGGAATGCCCATCTCCTGGCCGGCGCGGAAATAGGCTTCGCAGATCGGCAGCGGCGCAATCGGGTTGGAGACGCCGAGCGGGCCCTGGTCGCCGTGAAAATCGTTGGCATAGCGCTGGTTGTTCTCGGCGCGCTTGAAATAGGGCAGGACGTCGCGGTAGCTCCACCCGGTCAGCCCTTCCTCCTTCTCCCAGGCGTCGTAGTCGCGCGCATTGCCGCGCGTGTAGATCTGCGCGTTGATCGACGAACCGCCGCCGACGACCTTGGCCTGCGTGTACCAGAAGACGCGATCCTTCATGTGCTTCTGCGGCACGGTCGACCAGCCCCAGGAGGCGATGCCCTTGGTCATCTTGGCGAAGCCCGCCGGCATGTGGATCAGTGGGTGCCAGTCCTTGCCGCCTGCTTCCAGCAGCAGCACGGAATTGGAGGGATCCTCGCTCAGCCGGTTGGCCAGCACGCAGCCGGCCGGGCCGGCGCCCACGATGATGTAGTCGGTCATTGTCTCATCCGTTCACAGCCGGGGCACGGAAAGCGCGCCGTCGACATTGATGATCGAGCCGGTCGAAAAGCCCAGTCTGCCGGCAGCAAGTGCGGCCACCATGGCGCCGATGTCGGAGGCTTCGCCCCAGCGTTTCGCCGGTACCAGGCCGCTGTCTATCAAAGCGTCATATTTGGCGCTGACGCCTGCCGTCATCTCGGTGCGGATGATGCCCGGCCGCAGTTCGAACACGCCGATATCTTCCGGGGCGAGCCTGAGCGCCAGGTTCTTCACCCACATGGAAAGCCCGGCTTTCGACATGCAATATTCGGAACGCTCCGGAGAGGCCATCTCGGCGCTGACCGAGGTGATGGTGATGATCAATCTTGCATGATCGCTGGGCTGGCGGAGCATCGCCCTGGCGACGGCCTGGCTGAGGAAGACGGTGCCGCGCAGGTTGACGCCGAGGGCGCGGTCGAAATTGTCGGGTTTGAGGTCCAGCAGGTCGCCGCGCTCCGCAGCGCCGACGCCGGCATTGTTGACCAGGCAATCGATGCGGCCGAACGCGCGCAGGGTAGCGTCGACAAGTGTGGTGTGAGCGGAAAGATCAGCGATGTCGCAGGGATGGTAAGCGAAGGCCGCGCCACGCTCTATAATATTTTCTGTTAGCCCTTTGACGGGGCTATCGGCAAGATCGGCGACCAGGATGTCGAAGCCGGCATCGGCCAGCGCCTCGGCGCAGGCAAGCCCAATGCCGCGCGCGCCGCCGGTGACGATGGCTGCGGGACGGGTCATTGGATACCTATCCGTATGCTAGCGCCGCCCCTCATCGCCCTGCCGGGCACTTCTCCCCGTATAGTGACGGGGAGAAGGAGGCCGTCGCGGCCGCTTTCGCTAATCGCCAGCGTGGCAAGAAGAGCGCCGGGGTTGCGGCGAGCTGTCTTCTCCCCGCTTACGGGGAGAAGGTGCCGGCAGGCGGATGAGGGGCGGCGCGAACCTATCATTGAAATTCGCTCTTACGGATGTGGTCCGCTACCCGCAGCGCCTGGGCGGCGATCGACAGCGCCGGGTTCACGGCGGCTGAGTTCGGCAGGAAACTGGCGTCGACGACGAAGAGGTTCCGGTGATCGAAGGCGCGGCAGAACGGATCGAGCGGCGACGTCGCCGGATCGTCGCCCATTTTCACCGTGCCGCACTGGTGCGAGGGCGTGCGCTTGTCGAAAGGGCGCGACAGCACGAGGGGATAACCGCAGGCGCGGAAATTCTCGCGCATCACCTTGGTCAGGCCTTCCAGCGACTGCATGTTGGAGCGTCGCCATTGCATGACGATGTCCTTGCCGTCGACCATGATGCGGCTTTCGGGATCTGGCAGGTCCTCGCACATCAGGTACCAGTCGACGGCATGGCCGGCCATGAAGTCGAGCGCGAATTTCGGCACCCGCTTCACATTGGCCTTGAGCATGTTGCCGTCGATCTTGCCGAGAAGCTGGACATTGCCGAGCGGTTTGCCGCCCTTGCCGTCCGAGAGATAGTAGTCGTTCAGCATCAGCGTCTTCTGGTAGACGGCATCGTTCCTGCGGCGCGGATCGATCGCCAGCATGGCGCTCGAATTGTGGTTCATGAAGTTGCGGCCGACCTGGTCGGAGCGGTTGGCCAAGCCCTTGCCTCCTCCCTTGCCATTACCGGGTGAGGGCGAGCGCAGCAGGATGACGGCTGAATTGACCGCGCCGGCCGACAGGATCACCAGCTTGGGCGCGACCTTCCTCGGCTCGCCGTTCTGGCGATAGTGAACGGCCGAGATGGTTTTGCCGTCCGGGGCTGTCTCGAGATATTCGACATAGGCGCCGGTTTCGAGCTTGATGTTCTCGTCCTTGAGCGCCGCCGCCAGCGGTGCCGTCTGGGCGTCCATCTTTCCCTGACCAGTGTTCGGGAAGGCGTCCCAGCCGGTCCTGCCCTCCTTCAGCCATGTCTCTATGTCGACGCCGAGCGGCAGTGAGGCTGGATGCAGGCCCAGCCCCTTGAGTTCGGCACGGGCGCGCGCGATCGGCGCTTCGTCAGGCACCGGCTTGAAGGCATAGGGAATGGAGTGGAACGGCTCGGTCGGGTCCTCGCCAAGCGTGCCGCGCACCCGGAAAAGCTGTTCTGCCCTGGAATACCAAGGCTCGAATTCGTCATAGGAGAACGGCCATGCGGGCGAGACGCCGCCAAAGTGTTCCATGTCGGAAAAATCTTCCTTGCGGTAACGGATCAGCACCGCGCCGAAGAATTTCGAGTTGCCGCCGACGTAATAATAGTTGCCTGGGTTGAAGGTGGCGCCGCCAGCCTCGCGCCACATTTCCTTCGGCCGGTAATGGCCGTCAACGAAGATGGCGCGCGTGTCGCGCGCGTGCGGCGTCGACGGCAACGGCTCGCCGCGCTCCAGCATCAGGATGGAAGCGCCGCTGCCGGCCAGACCGGAGGCAATCGTGGCGCCGCCGATCCCGGAACCGATGATGACGATATCGGGGTTTGCCATCGCCTAAAGCGCGCCGCGTTTGAATTGACACATGCCGCCCGCTTTAGTTCTTTTGTTTCGATGCATGTCGTTGCCCCAAAACCGGATCCACTTTTGGACGACACGCATCAGCGAATACGGCTCTCGGTCGCCGGATCGAAGAACACCGCCTTGGTGAGGTTGAAGGCGAGCGGCGTGTTGGTGCCCGGCTGGATGTTTGCATCGGCGCGCAGCCGCGCCACCACGCCCTTGCCGCCGAGATTGGTAACGGCGAAAGTGTCGGAGCCGGCCGGCTCCACAACCTCGATATGGCAATCGGCGGTGGCGATTTGCGAGGCGTTGCGCTCCGCGCCTTCCGGATCGGTGAGCGCCTCCGGGCGAACGCCGAAGATGACCGGCTTGCCCTTGAACGCCGACAATCCGGCCGGAGCGTTGGCCATCGGCAAGGTGATCGGCTGGCGTGCCTCGCGATCGAGCACGACGGCCAGGTCGCCGCCGTTGCCGTCGATGGTGGCCGGGATCAGGTTCATCGCCGGCGACCCCATGAAGTCGGCGACGAAGACGTTGGCGGGGTTGTTGTAGATCTCGGCCGGCGTGCCGAACTGTTGCACCTCGCCGTCACGCATGACGGCGATCTTGGTCGCCAGCGTCATCGCCTCGATCTGGTCGTGGGTGACGTAGACGATGGTTGTGCCGGTGGTGGCATGCAGGCGCTTGATCTCGATGCGCATGTCGACGCGCAGCTTGGCGTCGAGGTTGGACAGCGGCTCGTCGAACAGGAACAGCTTGGGGTCGCGCACCAGTGCCCGGCCCATGGCGACGCGCTGGCGCTGGCCGCCGGAGAGCTGGCCCGGCTTGCGCTGCAGGAGATGGCCGATCTGCAGCACCTTGGCCACCTTGTCGATCGCCTTCTGGCGTTCGTCGGCAGGCACGCCGCGCATCTCCATGCCGAAGGAGATGTTCCCGGCGACCGTCATATTCGGGTAGAGTGCGTAGCTCTGGAACACCATGGCGATGTCGCGCTTCGACGGATGCAGATCGGTGATGGTGCGACCGTCGACGCGGATATCGCCAGAGGTGATCGTCTCCAGTCCGGCAATGGTGTTGAGCAAGGTCGACTTGCCGCAGCCGGACGGACCGACCAGCACCAGGAAGCCGCCCTTTTCCAGCTCGAGGTTAATCCCTTTCAGGATCTCGACCTGGCCAAAACGCTTCCTCAGACCATCAATTTCCAGAAAAGCCATTGGGTTATCCTTTGACCGCGCCGGCCATCAGACCGCGCACGAAATAGCGGCCGGCGAGCACATAGACGAGAAGGGTGGGCAGCGCGGCGATCATCGCCGCCGCCATGTTGACGTTGTATTCGACGACGCCGGTCGAGGTGTTGACGACGTTGTTGAGGGCCACCGTCATCGGCATCGCGTCACCGGTGCCGGCATAGGCGGAGGCGAACAGGAAGTCGTTCCAGATGTTGGTGAACTGGTAGATGACGGTGACGACGAAGATCGGCATCGAGTTCGGCAGCATGATGCGCCGGAAGATCTGGAAGAAGGAAGCGCCGTCCACTTGCGCGGCCTTGACCAGTTCGGTCGGGAACGCCTCGTAATAGTTGCGGAAGAACAGTGTGGTGAAGCCGATGCCGTAGACGACATGGACGAAGACCAGGTTGACCGTCGAATTGCCGAGGCCGAAGCTGGTTCCGATCGTGTTCTGCAGCGTCACGCCGAACCGTCCGAGGCTGCCCAGGATCGTCGCCATCGGCAAGAGAACCGACTGGAACGGAATGAAGCACGCAAACAGCATCAGCCCGAACACCAGGGTTGCGCCGCGGAAACGCCATTTGGTCAGCACGTAGCCATTGAGCGCGCCGAGCATGGTCGAGATCAGCACGGCCGGAACCACCATCTTGATGGAATTCCAGAAATAACCCTTGATGCCGGCGCAGGTGAGGCCGACGCAGGTCTCACCCCAGGCCTTCAGCCAGGGCTCAAAGGTCGGCGCCGTGGGCAGCGCAAGCATGTTGCCGTTCTGGATCTCGTCCATGGTCTTGAACGAGGTCACCAGCATGACGAATAGCGGCATCAGGTAGAACAGTGCGAACAGCGCCAGAAGCCCGTAGATGACGATGCGGTTGACGATCTTGACGTTGACGCCACGGCTGACCTGGCGGGCGGGAGCGGTGACGGCGCTCATCGCGACTTCTCCCTAAGTTCCGAATAGAGGTAGGGCACGATGATGGCGACGATGGTCATCAACATGATCACCGCACTTGCCGAACCGACGGCCATTTCGTTGCGCTTGAAGGTGTATTCATACATGAAGTTGGACGGCAGCCAGGCCGAGCCGCCGGGACCGCCGCTGGTCAGAGCCACCACCAGATCGTAGGATTTGATGGCAAGGTGCGCGAGCACGATGAAGGCCGACAGGAAGATCGGCCGCAAGAGCGGAATGACGATGCGGCGATAGAGCTGGAAGGTGGTGGCGCCGTCGATCTGCGCCGCTTTCATGATCTCGCCGTCGATGCCGCGCAGGCCGGCCAGGAACATCGCCATGATGAAGCCGGAAGCCTGCCAGACGCCGGCGATGACCACCGTGTAGATGACGAAATCCTTGTTCTTGATCCAGTCGAAATGGAAGCTCGTCCAGCCCCATTGATGCAGCGTCTGCTCAAGACCGAGGCCGGGGTCGAGGAACCATTTCCAGGCGACGCCGGTGACGATGAAGGAGAGCGCCATCGGGTAGAGGTAGATGGGGCGCAAAACGCCTTCGCCGCGGATCTTCTGGTCGAGCAGGATGGCCAGGAACAGGCCGAGCGCCAGGCAGATCAAGATGTAGAGAAAACCGAAAATGCCCATATTTGTGATCGACGTGTACCAGCTCGATGGCGGGTCGGTGTCGAAGGTCCAGCCCCACAGTCGCTGATAGGCACGCCCGCCCGTTATGGCGTAGGACGGGAAGGTCTTGGAGTTGGTGAAGGACAGATAGATCGTCCACAGGATGAAGCCGTAGACGAAAACGATGGTGATGGCGAAGCTCGGCGCCAGCACGATTTTCGGCAAGGCATCCTGCAGGCGCGAGCGCACAGAGGCGCGCGGGCGGGCATGCTCCGGCGTCAGCTTAATCTGGGTTGTCGCGACTGTGCTCATGGGTTCCTCCCGTCGGCGTCCGGCCGACCGGCCTCACGGACCGGGGACCCTTCCCCGCCGGAGCGGGGAAGGTGTTTTCGTACGTAGCGCTTACTTGGCGTCGTCGATCGCCTTGACCAGTTCGGTCACCGCCTCGTCCGAGGTCTTGATCTGACCATGGACGAATTTGGAGACGACGTCCTTGTAGGCATTGGCGACCGCCGGAGGCGCGCCGTAGCCCTGGGCGAGCGAGCCGAACAGCGTGCCGCCTTCATTGGCCTTCTTCAGGTCGGCAATACCCTTCTTGCCGCAAGCGTCGAAGTCGGTGTCTGGCACGTCGGTCCGGGCCGGAACCGAACCCTTGACGACGTTGAAGGCCGACTGGAAGCTCTTCGACAAAGTGGCGGTGGCCAGAGCGATCTGGGCGGCCTTGCGGTCCTCCGGAACGTTGAACATGCCGAACATGTCGGAGTTGTAGATCACCGAGCCGTCGGTGCCCGGGAAGCGGTAGCAGAGGAAGTCGGTGCCCGGGGTCTTTTTGGCGGCGTGGAACTCGCCCTTGGCCCAGTCGCCCATGACCTGCACCAGCGCATCGCCCTTGATGACCATGGCGGTGGCGAGGTTCCAGTCGCGGCCCGAGAAGTTCGGGTCGACATAGGTGACGAGCTTGGCGAGATTGTCGAACGACTTCTTCATCGTGTCGGACTTAAGCGACGCGTCGTCGAGGTCGTTCATCGCCTTCTTGTAGAATTCCGGCCCGCCGGTCGACAACACGACGGAATCGAACATGGTGGCTTCCTGCCAGTTCTGGCCGCCAAGCGCGAGCGGAGTGACACCGGCCGCCTTGGCCTTGTCGAGCAATGCCACGAAGTCGTCGAAGGTCTTCGGCTCGGTGCCGCCGATCTTGTCCATCACCGCCTTGTTGATCCACAGCCAGTTGACGGAGTGGACGTTGACCGGAGCGGCGACCCACTTGCCGTCATAGACGGCGAATTTCTGCAGGGCGGTCGGAACCGATTTGTCCCAACCTTCCTTCTTGGCCGTCTCGGTGAGGTCGCCCATGACGCCGGCCGCGGCATAGTCGAGCACGGTGTAGCCGAGCATCTGCGAGGCGGTCGGATAGTTGCCGGCCGCGACCATCGCCTTCAGCGCGGTCATGGCGGCATCGCCGCCGCCGCCGGCCACCGGCACGTCCTTCCAGGCATAGCCTTCCTTGGCCAGATCCTGCTTGAGCACGTTGAGGGCCGCCGCTTCGCCGCCCGACGTCCACCAATGCAGCATCTGCACTTCCTTGACGTCCGCGGCGTGGGCCGAGAACACAAAGCTTGTCGCAAGAGCCGTTCCGATAAGCAGTTTGCGCAACATGTACTTCCTCCCTTGTTGCATTACACGACCGGTGGCAGGCCACCGGGTTCTTCCCAACTCAGCCGACCCACCAACCGGTGCGCTGGCCGCGATGAAACTGGATTGTCTTTTCCTCGGTATAGTCCTCGACGGCGCGCTTGCCGAGTTCGCGGCCCAAGCCCGATTGCTTATAGCCGCCGAACGGCAGTTCTGGATAACCTTCCATGAACGTGTTCACCCAGACCGTCCCCGAACGCACGCCCCGCGCCACCGACATGCAGGTGTCGATGCTGGCGCTCCACACACCCGCCGACAGACCATAGGGCGTGTTGTTGGCGATGTGCAACGCCTTCTCAATCGATTCAAAGGTCAGCACCGAGAGCACCGGCCCGAACACTTCCTCGCGGGCGACGGCCATGTTTTCGGTGACGTCGCGCAAGATCGTCGGATCGAGATATTGGCCGGCATTGGAGGGGAGCTGCCGACCGCCGCTGAAGATGCTGCCGCCGTCACTCGCGGCCGCCGCCACGTAATCGGTCACCTTGGCAAGATGGTCGGACGAAATCATCGCGCCGACCTTGGTCCTGTCATCGAGCGGATCGCCCACCGTTACCTTGGCGGTCAATGCCTTCACAGCGGCCAGGAAATCACCGGCGATCGCCTCGTGCACGATCAGCCGGCTGCCGGCATTGCAGCATTCGCCGGCATTGAAGAAGCCGCCGAACACCGCCGCGTCGGCGGCCGCCTCGAGATCGGCATCGGGGAACACGATCTGGCCGTTCTTGCCGCCGAGCTCCATCGAGACCTTCTTCAGGGAATTCGAGGCCGCCGCCATGGTCATCTTGCCGACGCGGGTGGAACCGGTGAACGAAACCATCTCGACCAGGGGATGGCTGACCATCGGCGCGCCGACATCGGCGCCGAGGCCGGCGAGGATGTTGACGACGCCCGCGGGAACGCCGGCTTCGAGCAGGATGTCGCCAAGCAGGAAGGTCGAGGCCGAGGTCATCTCGCTCGGCTTGACCACCGCCGTGCAGCCGGCTGCGAGCGCGAAAGGCAATTTCTGGCTGACGATGAGGAACGGGAAGTTCCACGGCGTGATGATCGAGACGACACCGATCGGCTCGCGCAGCACGACGCCCAGCATGGCGTCGCCGAGATTGGCGTAGCTTTCGCCATGCAACGTTCGGGCGAGCGAAGCTGCATAGCGCCAGATGTCGACGGCGCCGCCGATCTCGCCGCGCGCTTGGGCGATCGGCTTGCCGGATTCCAGTGCATCGAGCCGCGCTATGTCTTCCAGCCGGGCCTCGATCAGGTCGGCCGTCTTGAGCAGGATCGCGGCACGCTCGGCCGCCTTCATGCGCGGCCAGGGACCGGTCTCGAACGCCCTGTGCGCCGCCTGCATCGCGGCTTCCACTTCGGTGGCACCTGCCTGCGCATAGTGTGAAACGGTGAAGCCGTGACCGGGGCTCTTGCGTTTCAGCATGCGGCCATCGCGGGCATCGACGTGCTTGCCGTCGATCAGCAGCTTGTATGCCTTGGGGGCCGCAGAGGCCTCGGCAGGCATGGAAATCTTGAGAGGTGCATTCATGTGATTTCCACTCTGTCCTAGGAACGCGAAAACACGGGCTTCTGCTTGGTCTTGAAGGAGCCGACACCGGCCTTGAGATCGCTGGTTAGCGCTATGAAGCCGCTGGCCAAGGCTTCCGTTGCAGCTGCACTTTCCTCGCCTTCCGCCACCGCGATCATCAGCTTGGCGGCTTCGGTCGCCAGCGGTCCGCGTTCGGCGATTTTTTCAGCCCATGTCTTGGCTTCATCCGACGCTTTGCCGGTTTCGACGACGCGATCGACGATACCCAGCGCAAGTGCTTCCGCCGCCAGAAAAATCTCGCCGCCAAGCGCCATGCGACGCACCGTCTGGGCGCCGAAGCGACGCACGGCGCGCTGCGTGCCGGACCAGCCGGGGACGACGCCGATCGAGGTTTCGGGGAAGCCGAGTTTCACCTGCGTTTCCGCGACGCGGAAGTCGCAAGCGACAGCCAGTTCGAGCCCGCCGCCGAGCGCATGGCCAGACAAGACCGCGATGGTCGGCTGGCGTAGCCGTGCCAGCCGGTCGAAGACACGGTGGCCGTAGCGCACCCATTGCACCTGAAAATCGGCGGCGTTCATGCCGCCCCAGGCCTCGACATCGCCGCCGGCGCAAAAACCCTTGCCTTCGCCGCGTATGAGCACGACGCGCACATCCTCGGCGCTTTCCGCCTCATCGAGCGCCGCTTCCAGCGCGCGCAGCATCGGAATGTCGAGCGCGTTGAACTTTTCGGGCCGGCGCAAGGTGACGATGCCGATCGCGCCATCCTGCTCGAAGGTCACGAGGCGCTCAGCCATGCGCGCCTCCGAGCGAGGCGCCGCCATTCAGCGACAGGCCGATCGGCCGATCCTGGTAGAGCGCGGCGGGCGTCACCTTGAGGTCGTTGGCTACGTTGAGCGGGATCTCGGCTTGACCAAGCACATCGCGCTCGAGGTCGATACCCGGCGCCAGTTCCGTCACCATCAGCCCATCTGATGTCAGCTTCATCACGCAGCGCTCGGTGACGTAGGTGATGTCCTGTCCCTGCGCGACCGCGCGCTTGCCGGAGAAGGAGATGTGCTCGACCGCCTCGACGACTTTCTTGACCTTGCCTTCCGCGTCGATGCGGATGCCGCCATTGGCGAGCGACAGCTTGGCCCCTGCATTGAAGAAGCCGGAAAAGACGATCTTCTTTGCCCGCGACGTGATGTCGACGAAGCCGCCGGCTCCGGCGGTAACGTGCGGCCGTGCCGAAAGCTTCGACACGTTGACCGACCCGTGGCGGTCGATCTGCAGGAAGGAAAGCAGCGAAGCGTCGAAACCGCCGGCCTGGAAATAGATGAACTGGTGTGGCGAGGGCATGATCGCCTCGGCGTTGGAGGCGCAGCCGAACTTGAAGTCGAGCAGCGGCACGCCGCCGACGGCGCCTTGTTCGATCACCCAAGTGACCTTGCCGTGCTGGCCTTCTTCCAGAAGGATGCGCGGCACGTTGGCCGAGATGCCGAAGCCGATGTTGACGGCCATGCCATCGCGGAGCTCCATGGCGACGCGGCGCGCGATCACCTTCTGGACGTTCATCTCGGCATTGCGGAAGCTCGACAGCGGCCGGAAGATTTCACCAGAAATCGCCGGATCGTAAGGCGTCAGCGTCGTCTGCAACTGGTCCGGCGCGACGACGATATGGTCGACCAGCACGCCGGGCACGCGCACATCATGCGGCTTCAGCGTGCCATTCTCGACGACGCGCTTGACCTGCGCGATGACGATGCCGCCATTGTTGCGGGCGGCGAGCGCCTGTTCCAAGCCGCCGAGATAGGCGCCCTCGTGCTCATAGGTCAGGTTACCGCGCTCGTCCGCCGTGGTGGCGCGGATGATCGAGACCTGGGGCACGATGGCGCGGAAATAGAGCCATTCCTCGCCGTCGAATTGCTGCACCGACACGATCGGCTCGCCGGCGGCGGCGTTCATGGCACAACCCTGGTGGCGCGGGTCGGCAAAAGTGTCGAGGCCGACCTTGGTCAGCACGCCCGGCCGCTTGGCGGCGGCTTCGCGGTGCATGTCGAACAGGATGCCGGATGGCACGTTATAGGCGGCAACGGAATTGTCGCCGATCATCTTCCAGATCCGCGGCGGCTCGGCGGAGGAGGGGCCGGACGGATAGGAGCCGCACAGCGTACGCTTCAAAAGGCCCGGCTGGGCCAGATGATCGATGCCCTTGATGCCATACATGTCGCCGGCGGCGATCGGGTGTAGCGTGGTGATGTCCTTGGGATGGCCCTCGCTGTCGAAGCGTTCGCCGATGGCGGCGAGCACGGCATCCGGACAGCCGAGGCCGCTCGACGAGGACACCGAGACGACCATGCCGTCCTTGATCAGGCTGGCTGCCTGCGCCGGTGAAACGACCTTGCTCAATTCATGCTCCCGAGTTTCGGGTCGATCTTGACGGCCTTGCCGGAATTGGCCGATTGCAATGCCGCCTCGGCTGATGCGAGCGACCAGATGCCGTCTTCTCCGGTGGCGGAGGGCTGGTCATCGCCACGGATCGCGGCATGGAACCGGTCCACCGACCTGACATAGAGGTTCTCGCGGTCGAAGCTCAATTCTTCCTCGCCGCTGGCGGTGCGCAGAAGGACTGAGCCCACCGGCTTTTGCGTCATGACATTGCGGGCGATGAGCGACCCTTGCGAGCCGTGCACCTCGAAGCCGGTATCGGCAAATCTGGTGGTGAAGCCTTCATGCGATTGCGCGATAAGGCCCGACTTGAAGCGCCAGATGCACATGGCGCCGTCTTCTAGCCCGCTGCCGGCCATACCGGCGGATTGCGTAAAAGCGGAAACCTCGACCGGATCGTCGCCAAGCACGAAGCGCAGCGTGTCGGCATCGTGTACGGTGATGTCGAGCACCACGCCGCCGCCCGCCTCAGGCCTGGCGATGCGCCAACCCTGCAGGTTTTCGGGCAGGTAGACGGCGTGGAAAACCCGCGCGGCAATCGGCTGGCCGATGCGACCTGCGGTAACAGCCTCGCGCATGGCGCGGTGAGCACCGGCATTGCGCAGATGATGATTGGTTCCAAGCACGACGCCCGCGGCCTTGGCCGCAACGACCATCCTGCGCGCGTCGTCGCTGGTCAGCGCCAGCGGCTTCTCACACAGCACATGTTTTCCCGCCTTGATCGCGGCCAGTGCCTGTTCGAGATGCAGTTCGTTGGTGGTCGAGATGTAGACGGCGTCGATGTCGGATCCGAGCAAGGCATCGAGATTCGATACGGCGGCCGGAATGCCATTTTCCCTTGCATAGGCCGCGGCGCGGTCCGGGTTGGAACTCATCACCGCTGATATCTCGCCACCCTCTTGCGCGCGAATGGCGTCGATCATGAACTGCCGGCCGATCGTGCTGGCGCCGATCAGCCCCCATTTGACGCTCATGTCGCGGCTCCCGTTGCCGTAGGCCTGTTTCGCGTGCGGCGATCTGGGCCGCAGCTTTCCCTGACCACGAGATTGACGGCGCCGATATGGTCCTCAGCGCGCGTGGTGCGCGACTGGATCAACTTGATCATGACGTGGGCCGCGCGTTCGCCGAGACCGGCGGAGTCCACCGCGACGCTGGTCAGCGGCGGCATATAGTGCTCGGCCTCGACCACATCGTCGAAGCCGACGACGGCGAAATCCGGGCCGGGCTCGAGCCTGCGCTTGCGCAGCGCCAGCATGACGCCGAAGGCGACGGCATCGTTGAAGCAGAGCGCCGCGGTTGGCGGCTCGACCATTGCGAGCGACGTTTCCAGGCAGGCCATGCCGCCCCTGCGGTTGGTCTCGCCCTCGATGATGAGCGCGTCGCGGGCGTCGATGCCGAGCGTTTCGCAGGCTTCGCGAAAGCCGCCCAGCCGCTCATGATAGACCACCAGGTCGGACGAGCCGCCGAAGAACGCCAGCCGGCGGTGCCCCTTGCCAATGAGATGAGCGGTGGCGAGATAGGCGCCCCGATGATTGTCGGGAGCAATCACCGGAATGCGGCTTTCAGGCAGCCGGCGCATGGCGAAGACAATCGGCAGACCGGCTATTTCCAGCCGCCGGAACGCTCCTGGCGTGGTGCCGCGCGCCGGGGAAACGATGAGCCCGGCGACGCCCTGTTCCATCAGCGACTTCAGTACTTCTTCCTGGCGCACCGGATTTTCGGCCGTGTTGGCGATGAAGGGCACGATACCGGCCGATTGGAAAACACGCTCCATGCCCACCGCCAGTTCCGCGAAGAACGGGTTGGTGAGATCGTTGATGACCATGCCGATGACGTTGGAGTGGGCCTTGCGCAGATTGGCGGCGCCGCGATTGTAGACATAGCCGACATCCTCGATCGCCTTGCGCACCTTGACCGCGGTCTCGGGACGGATCAGCCCGCTGCCCTGGAGCACGAGCGACACGGTCGATTTGGACACGCCCGCCTCGCGGGCAATGTCGAAGATCGTCGCCTTGGCCCGGCTGGCCATCCAGATATCCTCCCCGGTTTTCTCAATCGAATTTATTGGAACGTTCTAATCTATGCTCCATGGATGAGTCAATCGGGATTTTTTCTCAATCAGACGACGCGGTCATACGTGGTCCAACAGTTTGCCATCCAAGGGGTCTTGTGTTGCAACGCAGCATTGGTTGGCGGGTCACTTCGAATCCTAAAGGTTCTTGATTTATTGGAACGTTCCATTTAATAGGCGCTGCGAAGGGAGAGATCGATGGACATTGTCTTGCCTGGCGAAGGTGACCGCAGCGCCCGCTACGCGCTTGCCGGACGGCCGGTCCAACCGGTAATCGGTGCACGGTTTTCGCGGATCGCCTATGCCGCCGCGCATGTCGTCGCCGATCCCCTTGATATGACCGATCCATGGTCGCTGCCGGTTGTCGACTGGGACAGGACGATGGCGTTTCGTCATCATCTATGGCGGCTCGGCTTCCGCATCGCCGAGGCGATGGACACGTCGCAGCGCGGCATGGGCTTCGATTGGACAAATGCGCAGGAATTGATCCGCCGTTCAATCGCGGAGGCGCGGACCGTCGCTGGCGATCTCGCCTCGGGCGCCGGAACCGACCACCTCGTGCCGGCGTCGGCCAGGACACTGGACGATGTGATCGCCGCCTATGAGGAGCAGTTCGCTTTCATCGAAGGCCAGGGCGGCAAGGCGATCATGATGGCCAGCCGCGCGCTGGCGGCCGTGGCGAAGGGGCCGGACGACTACGCCCTGGTTTACGACCGCATATTGGGCCAGGCCTCCGGCAAGGTCATCCTGCACTGGCTGGGCGACATGTTCGACCCGGCCTTGAAGGGCTATTGGGGCAACGACGATTTCGAGGCCGCGCTCGATACGGTGGTCGCCATCATCGAGCGCCATGCCGGCAAGGTCGAAGGCATCAAGATATCGCTGCTGGACGCCGGCAGGGAGGTGGCGCTCAGGAACCGGCTGCCGGACGGTGTGTTGATGTTCACCGGCGACGACTTCAATTATCCCGAACTGATCGCCGGAGACGGCAAGCGGCACTCGCACGCACTGCTCGGCATTTTCGACGCGATCGCGCCGGTTGCCAATGCCGCGCTGGCGAAGCTGGCTGATGGCGATCGTGCCGGCTATGACGCGCTGATGGCGCCGACCGTGCCGCTGTCACGAAAAATCTTCGAGGCGCCGACCGAACATTACAAGGCCGGCATTGTCTTCATGGCCTGGCTCAACGGCCATCAGGACCATTTCGCGATGGTCGGCGGCATGCAGTCGGCGCGCGGCATCCGCCATTATGCCGAAGTCTTTCGCCTCGCCGACCAGGCCGGATTGCTGGCCGATCCCGACCTTGCCATGTCGCGGATGAAAAGCCTGTGTGCCGTCGCGGGCGTCTAAACGAGTTTCGCGATCGAATCTGCCGTCGTCCATTCCGGTGAGCGCCAAGACGGGAGCGCCGTGATGCAAGGGCCGAATTTCTGGGTTGGATGGTGGGCGTGACAGGGATTGAACCTGTGACCCCTGCAATGTCAATGCAGTGCTCTCCCGCTGAGCTACACGCCCATCCGAAGCCGCGCATACACCATTTTTGGTCCGGCGCGTCAATAGCAGGAAAAGAGGAAAAACACGTCGTCTCGCCGCGGCTGTGGAACTGATGCCGGCGGCTTGCGGAAGGTGGCTCAGGCCGCCTGCAGCATCTTCTCGACCTCGTTGACGAGATCGCGCAGGTGGAAGGGCTTGGACAGAACCTTGGCGTCTTTCGGCGCCTTGGAATCCGGATTCAGCGCGACGGCGGCGAAACCGGTGATGAACATGACCTTGAGGTCGGGGTCGATCTCGGTGGCGCGGCGTGCCAATTCGATGCCGTCCATCTCCGGCATGACGATGTCGGTCAGAAGCAGCGAGAACGGTTCCTCGCGCAGCCGCTCATAGGCGCTGGCGCCATTGTCGAAATCGCTGACCTGGTAGCCGGCGCGCTCCAGCGCCTTGACGAGGAACCGACGCATATCGTCATCGTCTTCCGCCAGAAGAATGCGTGCCATGATATCCTGTCCGAATCACCCGCCAGAGACTGCCGTGGGGCAGTCCCGTTAACCATCCTGTATATGAGGAGGTGAGAGTAAACATCAAGTGAACGCGGACGCGCCTGACCCACATTTGCCCAGCGGCACGACCGCTGAAATGCTGGACATGCGGCCGGCAAGGTGGCAGTTTCGTGTCATGATGCACTGGTGTTTTCGGGTTCGTTCAAATTGAAGACGGCAGCCGAGGATTTTTCGGTCTTTCCACCCTTCGAAATCCGTTCGGGCGCCGAGCAGCGCGTCCCCTTCCTCTTCAATTCACCGCATAGCGGCCGCTACTATCCCGAACGCTTCCTTGCCATGGCGAGGCTCGATCGCAATGCCATCCGACGCTCGGAGGATTGCTATGTCGACGAGTTGTTCGGCGGCGCCGTGGCGCTGGGCGCGCCGATGCTGGCGGCGAATTTCCCGCGTGCCTATCTCGACGTCAACCGCGAGCCGTGGGAACTCGACCCGCGCATGTTCGCCGAGCCGGTGCCGTCCTTCTGCAACATCCGCTCGGCGCGTGTCGCCGGCGGGCTCGGTACCGTGCCGAAGCTGGTGGGCGAGGGGCTCGACATCTATGCGGGCCGCTTGCCGCTCGCCGAGGCGGTTGCCCGCATCGAGGCCGTCTACAAGCCCTATCACGAAACGCTGAAGCGGCTTTTGACCAGGACCCACGCCCGTTTCGGCTTTGCCGTGCTGATCGATTGTCATTCGATGCCGGCGAGCATCCGCGTCGGTGACAACGGGCTGCGGCCGGATTTCATCATCGGCGACCGTTTCGGCATCTCGGCCACCTCGGCCTTGACCGAAACCGCGATCGGGCTGCTGACCGCGATGGGCTATACCGTTGCTCACAACAAGCCTTATGCCGGCGGTTTCATCACGGAACATTATGGCCGCCCGGCGCGTCATCTGCATGCGCTGCAGATCGAGCTCAATCGCGGGCTCTACATGAATGAGCGAACATTCGAGAAGGCCGCCGGCTTCGACGCGCTGGCCGACGATCTGACGCGGTTTTCAGCCGACCTGATGGCGATGCCGGACCATCATTTCATCGACCTGCCGCTGGCCGCGGAGTGAAGATCACGCCTTGTCTCATGCGTGCCCAAGACCCTTTGCCGTTTTCTGGGCGGCAGGCTCCGGAGCGGTGAAAAAAAGACCGCATCGTTTGCACGATACGGTCGAAGTCTAGGGAGGAAACGCCCAAGGAGGGCATGGACAGGAAACCCTGTCCGAGGATGAGGGTATTGTGCAGCGCACAAATGTCAAGGGACGTTCAGGCTTTTTTAATTCACAGTGATGTGGAAATTGCCTCTCGATGGCGTTGGAGTGACATTCCGGCAACAGCTATCGCGGCGATAAATCGATAAACAAGCTTGTTTTGACGGGCGGCAGAGCCGGTTCGGGCATGCTGCAATGCGGGAGAATCAGTTGGACATCAGCATCGATTTCATGCGCCGCATCGCGCAAGCCGCAGCGGCCGAGACCTTGCCGCGCTTTCGCGCCCAAGGCGCGGTCGCCAACAAGGAAAAGGGCAGTTTCGACCCGGTCACCGAGGCCGACCGCGAGGCCGAGCGCGCGATCCGGGCGCTGATATCGGCCGAGTATCCCGACCATGGCATCCTGGGCGAAGAGCACGGCAGCGAGAACATCTCCAGCCGGCACGTCTGGGTGATCGATCCGATCGACGGCACGCGCGCCTTCATCTCCGGCCTGCCGGTGTGGGGGACGCTGGTCGGGCTGACGGTCGATGGCGACGCGGTCGCCGGCATGATGGCGCAGCCCTTCACCGGCGAGCTGTTCTACGCCAACGAGTCCGGCTCGCATTACGAGGGGCCGGGAGGTCCGCGAAAACTGTCGACCCGCAAGACGACAAAACTCGATGAGGCGACGCTGTTCACCACCACGCCGGCGCTGTTCAAGGGCGAGGCACGCACGCGCTACGACGCATTCGAGAAGCAGATACAGCTCGCCCGTTATGGCGCCGATTGCTATGCCTTCGCCATGATCGCCTCGGGGAGCGTCGACATCGTCGCCGATCCTGGATTGAAGCCCTACGACATCGTGGCGCTGATCCCGATCATCGAGAAAGCCGGCGGGGTTGTCACCACTTTCGACGGCGGGCCGGCGGAGAATGGCGGCGATGTTCTTGCGGCGGCGACACCGGAGCTTCATGCCGCCGCCATGGCCGCCCTGCGCGGCTGATCGGCTTCTTTGTTGACGCTAGGACGTAGTGACGATTTAACGGGTTGGGATTCCCAAGGAAGCGCAAATCAGATTCAACGCTGATTTTTGGAGG
>NZ_JAIUGW010000022.1:0-101782 GCF_020164795.1 Mesorhizobium sp. ES1-3 | reverse complement strand
TGCCAGCTGTTAGACAAGCCATTCTCGACCTCTTCACGCGATCGCCACCCCGCAGATGTCCTCACTGTCAGAAGCTGCCCGCACACGCCCTCAAACCTAAACTGCCAAAGTAGTGCTAGGGTCTGGACTCCACGATCAACGCCATGCGCACCAGATGTGACAGGCTGCTCGCCCCCATTTTGCTCATGACATTGGCCCGGTGGATTTCGACCGTACGCGGGCTGATTCCCAGATCGTACGCGATCGTCTTGTTGGGCAAACCGGAAACAAGTCCGTCCAGCACCTGGCGCTCCCGTTCTGATAAGGTGGACAGACGTGTGCGAATATCTAAAGACTGGGGATGCGCCGCGTTCGCTTGGTTCCTGTTGGCCAGTGCGGAGCGGATCGCTCCGATCAGCATCTCGTCGTCGAACGGCTTTTCGATGAAGTCGGCAGCGCCTTCCTTCATGGCCTGAACGGCGAGCGCCACGTCGGCGTGGCCTGTCATGACAATGACCGGAATCGTATGGCCGCGCGTTCTGAGTTGCCGCAGCAGTTCGATACCGTCTATCCCCGGCATGCGCACGTCGGTAACAATACACCCGTCGAGATGGCCAGTCGCCGTCGAGAGAAAAGCGGTGGCCGATTCGTGCAGGCGTACAGCGAAATCGGCTGTCGCCAGCAGAAAGCCGAGAGATTTGCGAACATCGACATCGTCGTCGACGACGTGCACTAGGTCATTGCCGGCCATTTGTGATCTCGTCTTTCTCAACTATGCGCAAGGTAAACCGAAAAGCGGTGCCGCCCATAGGCATTGCCTCGGCCCAGATGTGACCGCCATGCGATTCGACAATGGTGCGACAAATGGAGAGGCCGACTCCCATGCCCTGCTTCTTTGTGGTCACAAATGGCTGGAAAAGCTGTGCCGAAACCTCCGGGGCAAGACCCGGGCCCGTATCGATTACGCTCACCTCGGCCATGCCATCGTCCCGGGCGACCGTTCTGATTGTCAATTCGCGGCGCGGCGCGTCTTGCATCGCCTCGACGGCGTTGCGCATCAGATTGAGAAGAACCTGCTGAATCTGAATGCGGTCGGTCAAGACCAGTTCCGCGGCCGGATCGAGCGTGTAGCTGACCTGGACATTGATCTCCCTTGCACCGACCAGCGCGAGCGACGACGCTTCCTCGATCAGCGCCGGCAGTCGTTCGACCTGACGCTCGCTTTCGCCTCTGGCGACAAAATCGCGCAGATGACGAATGACATCTCCTGCCCGCAGGGCCTGCTCGGCCGCCTTTTCCACGGCATCCCGCAGCATCGGCGCGTTCTTTTCCTCGCTATTCTCGAGGAGTCGGCGGCTGCCTTTCAGATAATTCGTGATGGCTGACAGTGGTTGGTTGATTTCATGGGCAAGCGTCGAAGCCATCTCGCCAAGTGCGGTAAACCGCGCCATGTGCAGGAGTTCCTGTTGCTGTTCCTGTATTCGTGCTTCCGCGCGGTGCCGTTCGGTCAGGTCGCGGCAAAAGCCGGTAAAGAAACGACCGGTTCCCGGATTCATTTCTCCAACGGAAAGCTCCATCGGAAAGGTTGAGCCATCCTTGCGGATCCCGGTCACGATGCGTCCGAGCCCTATGATCCGCCGCTCCCCTGTCGCCAGATAACGATGAAGATAGGCGTCATGCTCGCCACGATACGGCGCCGGCATCAGCATTTTGACGTTCTGCCCGACGACTTCGCCTGACTGGTAACCGAACAGCGTTTCGGCGGCGGTGCTGAAGGATTGGATACTGCCTTGCTCGTCGATGACCACCATTGCATCGGGCACGGTCGCCAGGATCGAACGCAGATGGTCTTCGCGCAACAGAAGAGCCGCATTCGCGAAAGAGAGATCGCTGACATCCGCGCCTTCAATGAAGATGGCAGTTATTCGGCCGTCATCGGCCCTGATCGGCTGATAGACATAATCCAGGATACGCTCTTCAATTGGCCCATCGCGGTTGTTGCGAAGACCGATCTTCACGCCCTTGCCGCTGTATGGTTCGCCGGTCGAGTACACACTGTCCAAACGCTCGAGGAATTGGTGTCCCTCGAGTTCGGGAAAGGCCTCGCGGGCCGACTTCCCAATAACTTGCCGGTCGCCGACAAGTCGCTGGTAGGCGGCATTGGTCAGCACGAATACATGGTCGGGCTCGCGTATGAGCGCCATGAATCCCGGAGCCTGATCAAACATTTGCGACAACAGTGATTTCAGTGTCGTGCCGCCAGGCGACAAACTGAGTGCTTCGTCTTGGATCACCTGCGGTTCCTAGGCTCGAGACACATCAAAGAAAACCTAACTATCACTTCCCCGTTCAGAGGCAAAACGGAACGAGACCAATGGATTTGCCTGAATGCAATTGGACGGTTGTTTGACGCGCATCAAGGAAGCCAGCGCCCGTGAATGCAATTCATGGCGCATTCGAATCGCTTCAGTGAAAGGTGCGTCCAATGTCCTACAAGTCAATAATCGTGAACCTTGCCGTCGATGCGCCTCCTGCTGCCATAGTGAAGGTGGGTATCGAGCTCGCGCAACGTTTTGGAGCCCATCTCATCGGTCTGGCGGCGGCGGATGTTCCGCCTTTGGTCGCCACCGGCGACGGCATGGTCTACGAAGGCGAGGTCATGCAAATCCAGCGAACCGAAATCGAAAAGCGGCTTGCCGAATTGCGTGCCGAGTTCGAAGGCCTGGTTCCGGCTTCGATCACAAGCGAATGGGGACAAGCCGTCTGCAGTCCGACCCGGTTCCTCAGCGTTTTCGCCCGCGCAGCCGACCTTGTCGTGACCGGCGAGTCGGGAGACAACGTGTTTCGTGCCGTGGATCTTGGCAGCCTGGCGCTCGGCATCGGCCGGCCAGTCCTGGTCACGGGCACCAAACTAGAACACGTCCGCGCCAAAACGGTCCTGGTTGCCTGGAAGGATACCAGGGAGGCGCGGCGGGCGATGGCAGATGCCTTGCCCTTCTTGGCCAACGCCAATGAGGTTGTCGTCGCCACGATCGCAGCCAAAGGCGACGACAGCGTTCGCGACAGCCTCGCCCATGTGGCCGTCTATCTCGAGCGCCATGGCATTATGGCCCGGACGGAACTGATAACCGGTGAAGTCGATGGCGAGCAGTTGGTGACATTCGCACGCTCGATCCATGCCGACATGATCGTCTCGGGCGCCTATGGCCATAGCCGCCTGCGCGAATGGGCGTTTGGCGGCGTCACCCGCACGCTGATCGAAGAGAGCAGCATCAACCGCTTCCTGTCATACTGATGCCATCGAATATCGTGCCCTCTGGCGTGGACCAACAATCCGCCACCGCGGTCGCAGAACCCTATTGGTCGATCAGCAGCGAGGAGCTCGTGCGACGTCTGGCTACGTCCGCCACGTCGGGGCTGGCAGGGCCCGAGGCCGCCTCGCGGCTCGCCAGATACGGCGCAAATACTCCGGCGTCGAAGTCAAGCACGTCGGCGCTTGCCGTGTTCGTTCGCCAGTTCCGGAGCCCCCTTGTCCTGATCCTGATCTTCGCAGCCAGCGTTTCGGCCTTCGTCGGCGAAGGTCAGGAGGCCACAATCATCGTCGCGATCGTACTGGCGAGTTGCGTTCTCAGCTTCACCCAGGAATATGGGGCGTCGCGAGCGACAGAGGCACTCAAACAGCGTATCTCGCGCAAGGCTATCGTGCTGCGCGATGGCGTCGAATCCTCCGTTTCTGCTGAAGAAATCGTGCCGGGGGATCTCATCCGGTTGTCGGCCGGAAACCTCATACCTGCCGACGGCATCATCCTTGACGCGCGCGACTTCAACGTCAGCGAGGCCGTGCTGACCGGCGAAACCTTCCCCGTCTTGAAGATGGCGGGGCATTCAGCCCCTGATGCCTCCGTCGCCGAACGCAACAATGCGGTGTTTACCGGCACATCCGTGCGCAGCGGCACTGCAACCGTGCTTGCGGCAGCGACCGGCGCCCGCACAGAATTCGCTTCCATCGCCGCGGCACTGGAGCGGCAAATCCCGGAAACGGGTTTTGCCCGAGGGATCAGGTTGTTTGGCTATCTGATGACAGAGATCATGCTGGCGATTGTCATCATGGTGTTTTTTGCCAACCTGATGCTGCATCGTCCGCTGATTGAATCGCTGTTGTTTTCGCTGGCACTCGCGGTCGGCCTTACACCGGAACTGCTCCCGGCCATTATCAGTGTAACGCTTGCTCGAGGCGCGCGCGCCATGGCTGCCAATGGCGTTATCGTGCGGCGGCTCGATGCCATCGAGAATCTCGGCAGCATGGATCTTTTGTGCACCGACAAGACAGGAACGCTGACGGAAGGTGTGATCCGCCTCGACGGATGGTTCGATGTCGATGGCAATCGGTCAGAGGAGATCCTTCTTTGGGCCCGGCTCAACGCCAGCCTGCAGACCGGACTGAAGAACCCGCTGGATGAAGCGGTTGCCGGGACCCCGGGCGGGAACGCGTCATTGGGTGCTTTCACGAAGGTGGACGAAGTGCCCTACGATTTCATTCGCAAGCGCCTCTCCGTCGTTGTGCGGAGCGAGGACACCGGCGATCTCCTGATCACCAAGGGCGCGGTACAAAATGTTCTCGAAACCTGCAGCGTTGTCCTCACAGCGAAAGGCCTGGAACCTCTCGAAGACGCGCACCGTGCGGCGATCGACAAGAAGTTTCGGCTCTGGAGTTCGGACGGCTATCGGGTTCTGGGGCTAGCGACGCGTCGGTTTGAAAGCCGAAGTGCCTATGGCAGGAAGGACGAGGTCGATCTCGCCTTCGCCGGCTTCCTGCTTTTCCTCGACCCGCCCAAGGAAGGCGTAAAGAACACGCTTGCCGAACTCGCCCGTCGCGGCATCGCGGTGAAGGTCATTACGGGCGACAACCGCTACGTTGCTGCCCATCTTGCCCAAGCGGTCGGCTTGCGCATCGCTCGGATCATGACCGGGGAGGATCTGTCGAAGCTGACTAAGAGCGCGCTGTTTGCGGGCGTTCAGGACACCGATCTCTTCGTCGAGATCGACCCCAACCAGAAAGAACGCATCGTCCAGGCCCTGCGGAGCAGGGGCCATGTCGTTGGCTATCTTGGCGACGGCATCAATGATGCCCCCGCGCTTCATGAGGCCGATATCGGGGTGTCCGTCGACACCGCATGCGATGTCGCGCGCGAGGCCGCCGATATCATCCTCCTCAAGCAGGACCTCGCCGTGCTGGTGCGCGGCGTCGACGACGGCCGGAAAACCTTCGCCAACACCATGAAATACATCTCGATCACCACCAGCGCCAACTTCGGCAACATGATCAGCATGGCCGTCGCCTCGCTGTTCCTGCCTTTCCTGCCGCTTCTGGCAAAGCAGATCCTGCTCAACAATTTCCTTTCCGACGTTCCCTCACTCGCCATAGCCAGTGACAACGTCGATCAAGACCAACTGCGACGGCCTCGCCACTGGGACATCGGCTTCGTGCGGCGGTTCATGATCAGCTTTGGCCTTGTGAGCTCGCTGTTCGACTTCGCAACCTTCGCCTTCCTGCTTCTGTTCGCGCACGCCACGGCGGCCACGTTCCAGACCGCCTGGTTTGTCGAATCGTTGCTGACGGAGCTCGCCATAGTGCTCATAGTGCGCACGCATGGGGCTTTTTGGGCGAGCCGGCCAAGCCCCTTGCTTGCCTGGCTGACGCTGGCCGTCGGATTTGTCGCGGTCGCGATCCCCTATCTGCCGTTCGCGCCATGGTTCGGCTTTGTACCGCTGCCGCTACCGGTCCTGGCCGGACTTGCCGTCATCACTGCACTCTATCTGTTGGCGTCGGAGGCGACCAAGCGCTGGTTCTTTGATCGTGGCCGGCCCGGAGGATACAAGTCGATTTTTGCGAAGCTTCGCAAAAGCAGGAAAATCCTCGGCTCTGAATACTGAATTGCCTTGCGGGACCAAGCTCAGTGAAGGCGCCAATGAAATCGTCTGGAGAGGAGGTGATCTCGGCGATGGCGAATATGACGAATTCGTCTTTCGCGGCTACCTGCCCTCGGAGCTCAAGGTCGGCGGCATGCTCTATTTTCCGGTTATCCAGGGATGTCCGGAAGGCAAAGTTGAGCGACGGATCGAAATCCCCGCTGCTGGCCAGACAGACGATGATCTCGAACTGCCTGCGCCCACCCTCGAACTGGTGAAGGCGTCATATTGGAAAAAGGAAGAGAGTCAAAAAATGGACAACGTCCGGAGCAAAGAGGTGATCGAAGTGTGGCCAGGCCTGGTTTACGGCGCTGAGGCGGCCAGCGCCGCGAAGGCCGGCAATTCATTGTTGCCGATGCTGATCCTTGGCGTGGCTCTGATTGTCACAGGCGGGACCGTGGTGATGGCCTTCGTCTAGGAGAACATCCCGAGACCATCAGGATAGATAGCAAGAGGCAGCGCGCATGAATGGTATCCAACGAAGCAAGCCAACGGTCATTGTCGACGGCGTCGAGCTTTCCCCGCTTCTCGACGAGACGATGGTCCGAAAGGTCGTCCACGGTTTTTACGATGAAATCCGCCGCGACCCGCTTCTTGGCCCCGTTTTCAATGCAGCCATCAGAGCGGAGGCGTGGCCGTCGCATCTGGCGAAGATGTGTGATTTCTGGTCGGCCACACTACTGCGGACCTCTCGTTACGCGGGGCGGCCGTTGCCGCCGCATCTGGTTGTTCCCGGTCTTGGCGAGGAGCACTTCCGGCGCTGGCTTACGCTGTTTCGGGCGGTGGTGAGGCGCATCTGTCCGCCCGACGTCGCAGCAATTTTCATGGCACGGGCGCTCCGCATTGCCCACAGCTTTCGCCTGGCTGTCGCCTTCAACAGAGGCGAGAACACAGTCCAGATCGAACCGATCATCGAGGACAGCCTTTGATCGCGATTGTGGCTGCGACTCCTGTCCGGCTCTGACGACCTGCAGTCTTGCGTGGACCTTCAGCTCGGCTCAGATCACCAAGAAATTCGAGAGCCTCGGCGTCACCGCAATGGCGACGCCGACGCAGCGTGTGTTGACCGAGATCAATGTCATGTGGCTGCCGGAAGCGCAAAGATTGGCGACACGTGCGGGGAGAAGCCACATGACCTTTCTCGACTATCTGATTTCAGTTGATGCCAGGACGGCGCTGATGGATCGCATGATGCGGACTCTGGGCGTCGACCGGCAATTGACGGTCGTCGCGGATCACGCAGCTGTCACCAATCGGGCCGTTAATCGCTGCCGCTCCTGCGGCCATCAAGACGACTGCTCGGCCTGGCTTGACAATCATCACCACGCCGACGAGCCGCCAGCCTATTGCCGCAACAGCGACCTGATCGCGCGGCTGCAACACGTGTCTGGCAAAGGCTAGGTCGTCGCGCTCGCCTTTGGATCAGCGAGAGAACGCAGGTGATCCGAGTCATTGAAGACAGGCGGCTCATCCCGAATGTGTGGTAGTTCATTGGCGGGGCAGGGCTCTGCTCCTGTCGGAAGAACCATGATGTTCTGGGTTATAACCCCACTGCTCACACTGGCAGCCCGCTAACAGCACTTGTGCCGCTGGCCGGTGGCATTGAGCCCGTTGCAGTGGCAGGCGATCACGACCTCGAAGTTTATCGCGATCAGCTTTCTGAACTCGATCGCGACGTGGCGGGTATTCAAGGATTTATTGCGCTTGTCGGTCCACGCGGACCTTTGATTCAGCCCTACTCCGGCGCGGTGGTGGAATGGCTATGATACGAGGATGACGGACAGCGGATCGGCGCAAAACAGACTATCCTGGACAAACCTGACGCCTGCGACGTTTTCAGCGGCGACGATGGCTGCCTGACGCTCGCGTTCGTCGAAAATGGCGCCGTTGAGTTTCACCACGCCCTTCTCCACCGCCACGTTGATCAGCGCTTTGCTGGCCCATTTCTGCGTCGCAAGCTCGGCAATGATGTTCTGTCGTATCCGTAGATCATCGACCGCTGCATGCTCGGCGTCCGGAAGGGCGCCGAACAATGCCCGCAGAATGTCAGAGCGGGTAATGATGCCGACGACTTTTCCATTGTCCACGATTGGAATGCGTTTGACATGGTGGTGCATCATAAGATCCACGATCTCGGCGAGCCACGCGGCCGGAGATGCTGTGACGACGTTGTCGGACATCACCTCTGCGATCTGTCGACCATTGGCTCGGACATATTCGTCGGCGGCTTTTCCAGGGCTGACCAGCAGCTCCAGCCAGCGCGAGCGCTTCTGTTGAGTGCCTAGTTCTGCTCGCCGCAGGAAATCGCCTTCGCTGACAATCCCCGCCAACGTGCCGTCGCCACGAATGACAGGGAGGCCGCTGATCTCTTTGGACAGCATCAGCCCGGCCACCTCGGCGATGGACGCCGACGGATATGTGCAGATGACTGGCTTGCTCATTATGGCTTCGGCTTGCATGTACGCTCTCCGGAGATATTCCCATTCCCCGGCTTCTTAGATGCCTAATGAGCAGTTGAGCCTTGATCTGAATCATTTTGCCGTCGAGAAAAATGGCCCAAAGCTGGGGCTTCAGATTGCCGCGCGCGTGCTCGTCAACCGGCGACCGCGGCCTTGGCGACATTTACGCCAAGTTCGTAGACAAGCAGTCCACCATAATAGGCCGTCGCAGTGACCAGAATAGCGCCGCCAATTTCGACCAGAGGAATGGCGATCGCGAGCACGCGAGACTCTCGATTTCGCATCCAAAACGCGAGCCTCGCAAGCCCCCAGATCAGGAAGGTGAACCCAGTGACACCCCCCAGGCTTTCATGGATCTCTGCTATGTCACTGCTGAAGCCGGCCGCTTCGGCATGATCGAGGGCAAGTCCGCCATAGAACCAGGTTCCGATGGCGAAAACTCCGGCTGCCAGCGCGACAAAAGCGGAAATCGTCCCCGCGCCAGAACGCTTGGTCACCGCGTTGCGGTGAGCGAGCAACACAATGTCGATTATCACCAGTGTGTAGATGAGAACGATGGGAAAATGCACAAGCATGGGATGGATGTGCTGGGCTGGTATCATAGCGGGAGAATCTCCGGAGGTCAGACGAGAGCTGCGCGGCCTTGCAGGACGCCAGCTGAACGGTGGGCGGGGGGTCATCTGGGGCGCGGCGACAATGACAGATGTCGCGGACAGCCATCGGAAGGTTTAGTCGTCGTCTCCGAGAGCATCGCCTTCGTCCTCGCCGACGAGAGCGGTTCTTTCGCGGAGGTGGTTGCCATCGCATTCGACATCGCCAATACCTTTGATGGCTTTCGTGGCGGTCGTGTCCTGCATCGGTATGGCCTGGAGGTCGATCGGCCCGGGCGGCGTCCCAGAGGATTGCACGCCGCATGTCTCTTCGTCGGATGCAGCGGCCGCAGGCAGGGCAAAGCCCGCCAGGCCCGCGAACACCGCCAGCAGAAGCGTGGAATTGCGCATGGTTTCGATATCCTTCTCGACGCGGCCATGTTTGGACGCGACGATGCCGATAGACAGCCTTTGCTTGCTGCCGGCTGAGGACGATTGACAGCAGATTGTAAGCTTCGACATGCGACATGCACCGTTCATGAGAGCCATTCTGAAGCGCCTGGCGATAGCAGGGCTGGCCGGGCTTGTCCTGGCCCAGCCGCTCGCCGCTCGCGCCGACGAGGACGACGATGGCGATCATGACCGCGCGAGAGACCTGTACGAGCGTGGTGAAATAAAGGGCTTGGCCAGTATCCTGGATGTCGTTCGCGCGCGGGCTCCAGGCGATATCGTGGCAGTCGATCTGATCCGCAAGGCAAACAAATGGGTCTACCGATTTCAGGTCGTCGACGTCGATGGCCGGCGAAAGGCAGTCGACGTCGACGCCGGTGCCGGTGTGATTATGCGGGACGGAGAAGGTGACTGATGAAGATCCTGCTGGCCGAGGACGAGCCCCGCATAGCAGTCGATATCGAGACTGCCCTCAAGGCGTCCGGAATGGTGGTCGATATCGTGCGGGATGGTGAAGCTGCCTGGTTTGCCGGCGACGTGGAGAACTATGATGCCGCCATTCTGGATCTCGGCCTACCCAAACTCGATGGCCTGACGGTGTTGAAGCGCTGGCGGGCCAACGCGCGCCGGTTTCCGGTTCTCATCCTGACCGCAAGGGGCATGTGGACAGAACGCGTGGATGGTATCAATTCCGGTGCAGACGACTATCTCCCCAAGCCCTTCGAGATGGAAGAACTGCTCGCCAGGTTGCGGGCTATCCTGCGGCGTTCGGCGGGCCAGTCTGCACCCGTGTTGAAGTCTGGGCCGCTGGTCTTGGACACGCGCCAGATGCGCATTTCGCTACGCGGCATTCCCATTGCGCTTTCGCCGCTGGAATACCGGTTACTGGCGTTTTTAATGCACCACGCCGGCCGGGTGGTGGCGCCGACCGAACTTGCCGAGCATCTTTACGATTCAGGGAATGATCGCGATCCGAACACAATCGAGGTCATCGTTGCGCGGCTGCGACGAAAACTCGGCAGCGATGTCATCGAAACGCGGCGCGGGTTCGGCTATCTGATGCCCGATGATGCCGCCTGATGGGCAACTCGATCCGCCTCAGGCTGTGGCTGGCTGCCACGATTTCGGTTCTTGTCGCGCTTGCCATAGCCGGCGCCGGCCTGCGCTATTTGTTCGAACTTCACGTCGAGCGGCGCGTGGTGGGCGAATTGACGGTCGACCTCAACGAACTGATCGGTGCAACGAGCTTCACAAGCGATGGTCGCCTTGTCGTGAGCCCCGTGCTCACCGACCCGCGTTTCGCCAATCCGCTGTCCGGTTATTACTGGCAGGTCGAGAATGTCGCCACCGGCGGCCTCGAGCGCTCGCGGTCTTTGTGGGACGCCAAGCTGACGTTGCCTGCCCGGAGCGCAAGCGGTGAGCTGCGAACGGTCGAAGAGTTCCTCGGCCCTGGCGGAGAACTCAGTATTGCGGTCGAGCGTACAATAATCGACGCCTCGGGCCGGTCCTTTCGCGCAATCGTGGCGGAAGATCATCGCACCGTTGCCGTGTCTGTCAGTGAATATGTTCGCGATCTCGCTCCGGCCCTCCTGATGCTCGCGGCAGTTCTGATGGTTGCGTTCTTTATCCAGATCACCATCGGTCTTGCACCGCTGGAAACTTTGCGGGTCGCCGTAAGGAACGTGATCGCGCAAAGAACCGCGAGGCTCGATGTGGCGGCGCCAAGCGAGGTGCAGCCGCTCGCTGACGAGATCAATCGCCTGCTCGATGCCCAGGAAAAGGCGCTTGTGCGAGCCCGCTCGCGCGCCACCGATCTGGCGCATGGTCTCAAGACACCGCTGCAAGTGCTGTCGGCCGACATCCGGGCCTTGCGCAAGAAAGGCGAGACGGATCTGGCTGACGAGATCGAAAAGAGCGCCGGAGCGATCCGGCGCCATGTCGAGCGGGAGCTCGCGCGCGCGCGCCTTGCACCCGGCGTTTCCGGCAAGGCGTCCTGCCTGGTGTCCGACGTCGCGGCTGGCGTCATTGCCGTCGTCAAACGGACACCAAGCGCCAAACAGCTTTCGTTCAACCTGGATGTCACGGACGATCTTACGGCGCCAATCGACGAAGGCGACTTGTCAGAAATTCTCGGCAATCTGGTCGAGAATGCCGCGCGCTATGCAAAATCGTCAGTTCGTGTGGGTGCATCCACCGCCCGGGACGAGGTGACCGTCAGTGTTGCTGATGATGGCCCAGGTATACCGGATGCCGATCTGGGGTCCGCGCTGTCGCGCGGCGTCCAACTCGACAGCAAGGGCGGCAGCAGCGGTCTTGGCTTGGCCATCGTTTTCGACATCGTCGAAGCCTATGGCGGAAGCCTTGCCATGGCCAACGCCGATCCGGGTCTGGTCGTGACCATTTCCTTGCCACGACACAATTGAGTGTCCTTCAGGCAAAACCCGGGAAATAGTCGACCTTTATCTTCGAGCGGCGAACACCCATGGCCAACAGCTTCTGGCGCAGCGTCTTGACCATCGCCTGCGGGCCGGAAATGTAGAAAGTGCGCTCAAGGTAGTCGGGTATGGCCAGACGTATCAGGCGCTCGTCGATATATCCGGGATATTGCCCGCGCTCGCCACCGTGCGCCACAGCGTGGATCGTCTTGATACCAAGTTCCTGCCTGGCCGCGTCAAGCACGTCGCGATAAGCGATGTCCTGCTGGCCTTCGGTTCCGTAGAGCATGACGATCGGTCGCCGCTCCTGACGGTCGATGAGATATTGCAGCATTGAGCGGAACGGGGTGATGCCGATGCCTCCGGCCAGGAAAGCGATCTTGGTTTCACGCCGGGCGGGCAGCGTAAAGTTGCCGGCCAGTTGCGCGGCGTGAATCGTGCTGCCTGGCTTCATGGTCATCAACTCGCGCTTGAAGGCACTTGATTGCGGATAGAACTTGACGCCGAGACGAACCGTTTCCTCCGTCGGCGCCGAAGCGACCGTGAAATAGCGGCGGTTGCCGCGATTGTCGGCGCGATCGAGACCAAGCGTCCATTCGAGATACTGGCCGGCCTCGAAGGCGAGCTTGCTTGGCGACCGGAAAACGAAGTCAAAGCTGTCGACGGCCGATCGCTCGATGCGTTCCAAGGTCAGCACCAAGCGTCCCTTGGGGCCAGCCGCATAGGCAAACAGGTTGCCGGCAAGCAACGCCAGTTCCGGCGTGAAATAGAACGAACCGATATGGATATTGGGAGCAAACAGAAAGCCGACGATGGCGGCAAAGGCGATACGCGGCCAAAGCATCGTCGGTGCGGTCAGCGGCTCGGTCAGCATCACGAAGGCAAAGAACAGCAAAGGCGACGAACCCAGTGTCTCAGCAAGCGCGGTCCAGTATTGCGATGGGTCCGTGGTTGCCAGAATGGTCGCCAGCGCCACGACAACGAAGGTCGAGACGAGGTCAAGCCGGCGCAGTTTGCGGACAACAAGCATGCCGCCGACGAGCACGAGTGGAAGTAATGGCAGATTGCCACCAACCCACCAGCTGGCCGGCTGGTCGAGCAGCATCGCGGACAGCGCCACGCCCAGCGCAGCCGGGTTGAAAAGGTGCTTCCGGCCGATGGCGAGAATGAATTTGGATGAAATCGCCCAGACGGCTGCGAATGCCACCGCCGCAATCCCCTTTATGTCCGTAATCGCTACCGGATCGAGGATGAGCGCCAGGATGAGTGCGGTGATGTAGACGGACTCGTTGTTGGCCGGGACTGCGAAGACATGCGCAAAGACCTTGTTGGTGATCCAGCAGGCGGCTAGCGCAAGCGCTGTCGTAAAGGCAAGCGCAATCGGATCATGTGGCACCAGCTTGACGAAGCCGAGCACGAACGCTGCGCCGACCAGCGCCATCAGATAGTAGAGGACCAGCCTGTACATGGTCAGGTGGTCGAGAAATCGGTCGATGGTCTTGATCATGGCAGGCAAAAGGCTCCGAACCCGGTTGTCGGCGTGGCGCGGCCATCGGCGTCGACGAGATAGCCCTCCAGGCTAGGCGTCTGCTCGATGAAGAGAATGCCGTCCCGCCCCATGGCGAAGGCCGCGGTGGCGAAACGATCGGCTTCGAGCACATCGGCGCCGATCACGGTCAGGCTGACGATGTCCTGGATCGGACTGCCAACTCCATGCGGATTGTAGATATGCTGACCGCGGACATAGGTGCCGGAGGTTGCGACACCGCGACCGCGGGGATAGACGATCTTTACGATCTCGTCCGCATTGAAGGGATTGCGGATGCCGACGCTCCAGTCATGGCCCAATGCATTCTTGCCGCAGGACTGGATATCGCCGCCGGCCTCGATGAAGAAATCACTGACGCCGGCCCGTTGAACAATCCCGGCCGCATTGCGGATGGCCCAGCCCTTGACGATGCCGGAAGGGTCGAGCGAACCGTCGGGCTTGCAAATATCGAAGTATCCGTCCGTTTCATTCTTCGTCTGCTTGGCAATGGCCAGCACTTCCATCATCTCGCTGCTCCAGTCGACGACCGGAACGTCGCCGCGGTTGATGGCCGCGATCTCGCTGTCGGCCCGGTACGTGCTGAAGCGCCGGTCGATATGCTCGAAATAGCCGAAGACCGTATCGACCAGCTCACCGGCCGAAGTGCCACCGATGTCGACCGTGATCGGCATGCCCATCAAAATTCGCGTGTCGCGCATGGGCTTACGACGACGCTTTCTTCAGCGCGCCGCGCAGGGACTGGATGAAAGCCCTGCTGGTTAGCGTCGCACCCGAAATAATATCGACATTGGCGCTCTGGGCGCTGATCGCTTCGTCGCGCAGCATGGGCAGCGCCTGCCTGTTGATATTCACGGAGGTGCGGCGGTCGGATGGATATTTCAGCACTTTCAGCGCCGTGAGCTGTCCGTTCTGCACGACGGCCTGAATCTGGATGATGCCGTAATAGGCATCGGCCGTGGGGCCGGTGTAGACGCCATCGGCATAGCCCTTTGCGGCGAGCTTCATGTCTACCCGGACGACCCGTGCTGGTGCATCCCGATATGCCGGCCTCGGCTGCGGGACTGGTATGTAGACGGCGGGCGTAACGGCGAAGGAAGGCGTTGGCGATGCAGGATCGGCGACAGACGGTGCCACTGGCGTTGGCGACGGGTGTGGTGCCACCGGAACCACTGTCCGCTTGACTGGATCATTTGGCCGTTCGGCAGGCGCTCCTATGCCAGCTGTCGTTTCCCCGGAGATCGGCAACCTTGTTCCAAACCGGAGATCGAGGGGTGCCGGCGAAGTGCGAAGCACCGGCAAAGCCGCAGCGGATCGGGGCTCTTTTGGCTGCACGGAAGGCGCTTCGGCTGCGTCGGCCGGCAGCGCCTCGCCGAGCATATCGTTTGCCGGATGCCTTCCGGCCTGATCCCAGACATAGGCGCCGGAGGCAGCGACCACGAAAAGCGACAGCGCAAACTTCTTCATCGAAATTATGTTTCCACATTGAACCTTTGCAGTGGCGATCCATCCGGTTCGCCTCGGATGCACTATCGCACGACCAAGCTGACAACTGGCTGTCAGCCAAGATCGAGTCGCGGCAGGTGGAAAGCTCAACGGGATGGCGAGAAGATTTGTCCTAGATCAAGATTGTCGCATAAGCAGCGAGGTAGGAAGGGTCTCTTTTAGCGAGGTAGCTGCCGATGCGTGTTGACAACGAGCCGGCCGGATACACCGGACCCCAGATACTGCTGCATTGGACCATCGCGGCGCTGATCGTCGTCCAGCTTGTGATAGGTGAGGACATCAAGCCGGCTTACCGGGCGTTCTCGCGCGCTGCCGAGGCGGCAGCCGGCGCCGCGGCTGCCCATTTCCTGCTGTATCTCTTCATTTTCGGGATGCCTATCACTGGGGCGCTGGCCTGGTATTTCAGCTTTCGAGCGATGGGTGAGATTCACGAACTCGCCAAGCCCATGATCATCGTCGTCGTCGGCCTCCATGCGGTGGGAGCCTCGTGGCAGCATTTCATCGTGAAATCGGACGTGCTCGTCAGGATGCTGCGACCAGCTGGACGACGCCTGAGGTGATGTCATGAGCCGCCTTCACAGTGAAAACCATCTTGTATCCCGCGTCGGCTGGCTGCGCGCCGCCGTGCTCGGCGCCAATGACGGCATTGTCTCGACGGCCAGCCTCATCGTTGGCGTGGCGGCAGCCAATGCCGCGGCCTCCAACGTTCTGATTGCCGGCGTCGCCGGACTGGTCGCCGGTGCGATGTCGATGGCGGCAGGCGAGTATGTCTCGGTCAGTTCGCAGTCCGACACCGAACAAGCCGACCTTGCGCGTGAGAAAGGGGAACTGGCGACACAGCCAGATTTCGAGCTGCAGGAACTTGCGGAGATCTATGTCAGACGAGGCGTCGAGCCGAGCCTTGCCTTGCAGGTCGCCCACCAATTGATGGCGAAGGATGCGCTCGGCGCCCACGCTCGCGACGAACTCGGCATTTCCGAAGTCACCACGGCCAGACCGATCCAGGCCGCGCTGACCTCGGCGGCAGCATTTTCGGTTGGCGCGGCCATGCCTTTGGCGATGGTGCTTGTTTCGCCGGCCGCTTGGCTTGCCGCAACGGTGTCTGTTGCCTCACTCCTATTCCTGGCGGTTCTGGGCGCCATCGGGGCCAAAGCCGGCGGCGCCAATGTGCTGAAAGCAACGGTTCGCGTCACCTTTTGGGGCGCGGCGGCAATGGCGCTGACCGCAGGCATCGGTGCGATCGTTGGTACTGCCATCTGACGGTGCGGTAACCTTTATCCGCTCCGATGCCTGCAGTCCTTCTGCCTCAAGAAGTCTCAGCGCTTGGCCAATAGTTGCGAAATCGCAACGAAGCGGTCCTGAGCGCGATGTAGGACGAGGGCTTCGCAAATCGCGGAGGACTGCGTCGTGAAGGAACCCAGCTCCATCACTCCCGATATGGTGGTTGACGAAATCATGAGGAAATGGCCGGCAAGCGTGGCTGTGCTGCTGGGCTACAGGATGCTTTGTGTCGGCTGTCCGATCGGCACGTTTCACACCGTGGCCGAGGCGTGCCATGAGCACTGCGTGGACGAGGCGCGTTTCCTCGCCGATCTGGAAGCGACTATCCGGGGCGAACGGTAACGTCAGTGCTTGCCCGGGTTCTCTGCGAGAACCACAAGGCGATGCGCATCCTTGACCGTGACTTTCTGGCGGCCGCTGACGATTATTCCGATGTCTTCCCACCTGCTGAGCAGCCGGCTGACTGTGTGCAGCGTCGTGCCTGTCATCTCCGCGATGTCCTGCCTTGAAATCGGGAAGTCGATTTCGATGCCGCTTTCGGTCTTTCGGCCGGTCTGGTTTGCCAACCGCAGCAAGGCATGCGCGACCCTTTGCTCGACCTGCTCCGTGGACATCTCTACGACCCGCGCCTGGGTCTCCTGCAGTCGGGTGCCAACGGTTCTGTAGGTGGTTGCCCCAAATATCGGGAATCGTCGCGCCATCTCCGCCCACAGAGCGTTGGGCCACGCCAGTACCACGCAGTCGACGGCCGCGAGAGCGCTGGCGGGATAGGCCGTTCGGCCGAGCGCCGCGGCGACACCAAAGATTTCGCCTTCGCTGATGTACCTGGCAATAACCTGTTGTCCATCCGGCGTGGTGCGGACGACGCGGATATGACCAGAGATCAGCACAAAAAACGAATGGGCTTCCGTTTCCTGCTCGAAGATCGCGGATTCCTTGGCATAGCGTGACGACCGTGCGCTTCGCAGGATTTCGCTTTGTTCTTCCGCAGTCATCCCTTGGAAGAGCGGCAGCTGCGATATCAGCGATCGGTCGAGCGCAACCAAAATGTGTTTCCTCACGACCCCAAGACACCGCGCCAGCGCGCGGCAACCATTCTTATCGCGAGTTTGCGCCAGCGCAAATTGTTCGCAGGGGCATCAGGCTAAATGACATTGAACGGCGCAATGCCGCGAACATGAGACAAAGGACAAATCGATGAAACGCACCATCCTCGCCGCCGCAATCTCCCTTCTCGCGCTCGCCGGCGGCGCAAGCGCGGAAGAGCATGTGGTGCAAATGCTCAACAAGGGCGAAAAGGGCGCCATGGTTTTCCAGCCGGCCTTCGTCAAGGCCGTACCCGGCGACACCGTGAAGTTCGTGCCGACCGACAAGACGCACGATGCCGAGTCGATCAAGGACATGATTCCGGACGGCGCCGAGCCGTTCAAGGGGAAACCGAGCGAAGAAATCACCGTTACGCTGACCAAGGAGGGCGTCTATGGCGTCAAATGCGCGCCGCACTATGGCATGGGCATGGTCGCACTGATCGTCGTCGGCAAGCCGGTCAATCTCGATACCGCGAAAGCGGTCAAGCATCCTGGCAAGGCAAAGACGGTATTCGCGGATCTGTTCACCCAGATTCCGGCCAACTGACCGGCATGAGATAGCTTGCCCGCCACAACTGGGCGGGCACGAGCCGGACGGACCGAGGGCGGCGGTCCACCCGGCCTTTCATTTCAGGATACAAGCCATGGCTATTCCACGTCTGCGGCGCTACTCCGGCCCCGCCTTTCTATCCTATGGGTTCAGACCCTTTTTCTTCCTCGGCTCGCTTTATGCCGCGCTCTCCATTCTGCTCTGGCTGCCGATGTATGCGGGGGAACTTCAAACCCACAGCCTGTTCGTTCCGGTCGACTGGCATATACATGAGATGCTGTTCGGCTATCTGCCGGCGATCGTGACCGGGTTCCTTTTGACGGCGATCCCCAACTGGACCGGTCGGCTGCCCGTGCAGGGCCTGCCGCTGCTGGCGCTGGTTGTCCTGTGGCTTGCCGGCCGCGCCGCTGTCTTCTTCTCGGCAGACATTGGCTGGGAAGCAGCAGCTGTGATCGATGGCTCATTCTTGCTTGCAGCGGCTGCCGCGGCCGCACGCGAAATCGTCGTGGGACGCAACTGGCGAAACCTCAAGGTGCTGCTGCCGCTCGTCGTGCTGGCGTCCGCGAACGGCGCGTTCCACATCGAGGCTCATGTCCTGGGAATGTCGGACATCAGCCGAAGGCTCGGCATGGCAGCCGCGATCCTGCTCATATCCTTGATCGGCGGGCGAATTATTCCGAGCTTCACACGCAATTGGCTCGTGCGCGAAAATCCCGGCAGGCTGCCGGCGCCATTCGACCGATTTGACATCGCTTCGATAGCCATCTCTACCGTTGCGCTGGGAGCATGGACAATTGCCCCAGACAACAGCGCCTCAGGTCTTCTTATGGCCGTCGCCGCCATTGCTCAGGCGTCACGGCTGTCGCGCTGGGCTGGCGAACGCACATTGCGGGATCCGCTTGTACTGATCCTCCACCTTGCATACGCCTTCGTGCCCGTTGGTCTTGCCCTGGTTTCGGCATCGATCTTTTTGCCTGCAATCCCGGTCGCCGCCGGGCTGCATGCGTTCGGTGCCGGTGCGGTCGGGTCGATGACGATCGCAGTGATGACCCGCGCTACGCTTGGCCATACCGGCCGGCTACTGCGGGCTGGACGACAAACGATCATTATCTTCGCAGCGATTTTGATTGCGGCGTCGTTACGCATTGTTGCGGCTTTTGTCCCTTATGACGGGATCGTTGAAGTCGCGGGCGTTGCGTGGGCTATGGCATACGCCGGCTTTCTCCTGACCCATGGAGTGGCCTTGACGACGGCGAAGCGCCGGTAACGATGTTTGCAAGAGGATCGTGGCGCCAGTCGTGTGCCTCTTCGGTTCCGGGATAACGTCATAAAATCAGAAGCTTACAGCAGGTCGGGCGAATCCTATTCGCCGCGACATGCTGTAAGTCCGAGGCGGACCTGGCGACCCAGAGGGGGCGACCTCAATTTGCTCGGCAAGTCCAGCGCTTGTCGTTCTCAAGGCGGATTGTGTCGCCATACTCTGATGGCGCTTGCTCGTCAGAGTATACCCAAATGAGACAGCAGATCGCTCGCCCAGCCAGCGTGGTTTCGCACCAGCCTGAACCCCAGATTGTCGGGAGGCAAGCCAACGGCGCAACCTCCGCTTTTCCCGTCGCTGATGAAATTCGACATATAGGCTCTATGCAGGCCTTCCAGGACGTGGACCCCACAATTGTCGACCGAGCTCGCAACGCCGCTGCCGTCTTTGGCGAGCGTCGTGCGGACATAGCACGTCGAAGTCCACTCCCAGACGTTGCCGGAAAAGTCGGCAAGCCCGCGCGAATTCACTCCAAAGGAGCCGCGACTCCTGGGCAACGGGTCCGGTTTGCGATTGAGTTCGACCTCCGCCTGATAGCTGGTCAGCCAACGCCTGGCGGGGTTGTTGGCATCGTTTTCGACACCCTCGAATTCTCCCGCGAACCGCTCGGCTGCGGCAAGGGCCCACTCTTCGTCGGATGGCAGCCTCCATTGGCTGCCGGTCACCTCAGAATACCATCGGGCGTAGGCAACGGCGTCGAGGTAGCTCACGCCGGTAGCGGGTGCGTCACGCGGGACTGAGCGGGTCTCCTCCGCCGGCCGACAGCTGCCGGCCGACACACAATCCGCGTAGTCGGTCGCACTGACCTGATAGGCCATGATCTCGAGCGGACCGTCGAATTGCCGCGCGACCTTGGGATTGGCTTGCGGGCGTCCATCTCGCAGGAACTCTCCCGGCATCGGATATCTGATCGAACCGGGAGGCAGGCTGACCGTCATGGCAATGGCGTGGGACTGCCTATGACCACCGGCAGCCTGTATCGAAAGTCCTACCGGCACAGCCGCGGCCACGGCCACCATGGCGATCGGCATGAGCTTCAGGATGAAAGCCGACATGTCTTTTGTCCATGCCCGGACAGGGTCGCTGTCCGGGCAAACTGGAGTGGCGTTCAGTTGGTGGCGATGGGTTTGGGCGCTTCGACCTGTGTCATCAGGTCGTCATTCCACTCGCCCTCGACCTTGAAGTGAGCGGTCGCTCCGAGTTCGACGGCCTCGATCAGATTGTGATTGACGTAGGCGTAGACGCCAGGCTGCAGGAAAGTATAGAGCGCCGAGCCGGCGGAGCCGCCACGGATGAACCACGTCTCCAGATCCTTGGCCGGCGGGTTGGCGAATTTGCCCTGTTCCCAGACGTAGTCGCCATGACCGCCGATCAGGTGCGGCCGCGTATCGCGGTTGGCCTGCGAATGGACGATCAGCACCGTTTCGCCGACCTTGGACTTCATGGCGTTGTCGCCAGTCAGGGATCCGACCTTGCCATTGAACACCACATGGGTCGGAATGAGACCGCGCATGACCTTGACGATGTCGTCGTAGCCGTCGCCGGCGGATTCGTAGCTCTTGAAGTTGCCCTTCTCGTCGCGCGGAATGTAGAAGTCACTCTCGCCGATGTAGAAGACCTTGTCGTACTTGACCGGTTGGCCCTTGTCGTTCCTGAGCCCGTCGCGCGGCAGCACCATGATGGCACCGTTCATGCCGGAAACGACATGCCATGGGATCATCGCGCCGCCAGGGGCGCAGTGATAGACAAACGTTCCCGTCCGCGTCGCCTTGAAGCGCAGGGTCACCTGTTCGCCGGGATTGATCAAGGTCAGGCCGCCGCCTCCCAGCGCGCCGGTAGCAGCGTGGAAATCGATGTTGTGGGCAAGCGAGTTGGTATCGGGGTTGATGAGCGTCAGTTCGACATAGTCGTCCTGATGCACGACCATCAGCGGGCCGGGGATCGAGCCGTTGTAGGTCATCGCATTGAGCTTCGTGCCGTCGGCATCGATGACGAGAGGCTTCTCCTCGATCTTCATGGTGAACTCGACGATCTTCGGCCCGTGCTTGGCGACCTGATCGTGCGGATGAACAAAAGGCGGTGCCACGAGCGTGATCTTTTCGCGCGGCAGCCCGCGAATCTCTGCCTTTGTAACCGTGGCCGACAATGCGGGCATTGCCGCAACGGCGGCAGCGCCAATAGCTGCTCCAAAGAGGGCTTCGCGTCGTGTAATCATGTCAATCTCCTGTCTCTCGACCGTTGCGGACGAGCAGAAGGTACCTGACCTGACGCCAGCCTTCTTTGCGCTGGCGCAAACTGTGTTGTCAATCGCAGGAACAACAGCTCGGGATGCAGAGGTTTTGTAGGGGCACGATTGGAAATGCGAAGGTTTGGTGTCGCGTTTTTCTGCGACGATGCGCTGCCACCAGCGGCTTTCTGAATATCAGTGGTCGCTTTTGTCTTCCAGATCGATCAGGATTCGCTCAGCGGCTCCGTCGAGATCTTCGTACTGGCCACTCTTCAATGCCCAAAGGAAGCCCCCAAGGCCAAGCGCTCCAAGGAACAGAGCGACGGGTATGAGGTAGGTGAGAGTGGTCATGACGATCGGACCAGTTTGTCGAAGTTGGACACCCTGTTGCGGCGAACTTCCTTGGCTGGTGAAAACGGCTGCGACGATCGCAGGCGTAGCGCATTGCCAACGACAAGCAGCGATGAGGCGGACATGGCGATCGCCGCGATCAGGGGCGTAACGTGCCCGAGGATCGCTATCGGTACGGCGACCGCATTGTAGACGATCGCGACGACGATGTTCTGCCGGATCAGGCGTCCTGCCTGGCGCGAGACGTCCAACGCCAGCGGGACGGCCAGAAGGCTCTCGCGCAGGAAGACGAAGTCCGCAGCGTTGCGACCAATATCGGCGGCGGTCGCCGGTGCCATCGAGACATGCGCAGCGCGCAGTGCCGGCGTGTCATTGAGGCCGTCGCCAACCATCAGAACCCTCTGTCCGTCTTTCGCCAGCGTCTCGATGCGTTCGACCTTGCCGGACGGCAGCAGGCAGGCAACAAAGTCATCGACACCAAGCACCTTCGCAACCTCGGCGCAGGCTGCCGCGGTATCGCCCGACAGCATTTCGACTGACACCCCGGCACCGCGCAATTGATCGATGGCCGGTGTAGCATCGGCGCGCAGCACATCCTCGAAAGCGAAGGATGCGACAATCATCCCGTTTTTTGTCAGAACCGTTCCACCGTACCCGTGTTTGCCTTCGCCGCCGGTTCGAGCCTTCCAGCCGGCCCATCCGCGTCGACCCAGCCGCCAGATGGTTCCGGTGTCGGTGGCTTCGATCCCTAAACCTGGGTGTTCCGTCACTGCATCGAATCTGTGCTGGCTGCCGCCAACGGCAAAGCCAGCAATGGCTTTTGAAAATGGATGACGCGAATGCGCGGCCAGGTCGGCTGCGATGGCAAGCATGGCTGGATCGATCGAGGCCGCGTTGACGAGCCCGGGCTGGCCAAGCGTGAGCGTACCGGTCTTGTCGAATACCGCCGTGTCGATTGTCGCCAGGCGCTCCATGGCCGAGCCGTCCTTGACCATGATGCCGTTCTCGAACAGGCGCCGTGCGGCGACCACCTGAACGATCGGGACGGCCAGGCCAAGCGCGCAGGGGCACGTGATGATGAGAACAGCGATAGCGATCGTCATGGCCCGGTGCCAGTCGCCGGTCGCCGCCATCCAGCCCAGGAATGTCGCCAAAGCGGCGAGATGAACAACGGGCGCGTAGAGCGCCGAAACGCGGTCGGCGATGCGGCGATAGCGGGCGCGACCGCCTTCGGCGGCCTCCATCAGCCGCACCATCTCCGCCAGGAACGAATCCTTTGCGGCGGCAATCGCTTCGATGGTCAGCGGGCCGGTAAGATTGAGCACGCCGGCCTGCACGGTTTCGCCTGGTGCCACGTTTTTCGGCGTGCTTTCGCCTGAAGCCAGCGAGCAGTCGAGATCCGACGCTCCCTGGATGATCTTGCCGTCGACGGGGATTCTCTCGCCGGCTGCGATCAACAACCGCATGCCCGGTTCGATCTCGCCGACTGGCAAATAGTCGCGCGCGCCGTTGCCGCGAACCACCATGGCGCCACGCGCGGCCAGCTGCGACAGGCCTTTTACTGCCGTGCGGGCACGTTCCCGCATCACGTGATCGAGCGTGCGGCCGATCAAAAGGAAGAACAGCAGTGATACCGAGGCGTCGAAATAGGCGTGGTCGCCATGGTTGATCGTCTCATAGAGGCTCATGGCATAGGCGAGTGAAACACCGACCGCGATCGGAACGTCCATGTTCATGCGGCCGTGGCGCAGTGCATTCCAGGCCGACCGGAAGAAGATTCCGCCGGCGAAGGCGAGCGCCGGAATGGCGATCAGCGCCGAGACCCAGTGAAACAGGTCGCGGGTAGCCCCTTCGGCACCCGACCAGACCGACACCGAGAGCAACATGATGTTTCCCGCCGCAAATCCAGCGACCGCGACGGCGCGGATCAATTCCGAAAGCGTCTTGTCCTTCTCGTCGATCTCGGGGGCGAAGAGATGCGCCTGGTAGCCGAGCCGCCCAAGCGCGGCGACAAACGGTGGAACTTCATCTCCACGCCACCGGACCGAGACCCGTTTCGTCGACAGGTTGACGCGGGCGCTCTCGACGCGGTCGAGCTTCGCTAACGCCGTCTCGATCGTCTGGATGCAAGCTGCGCAATGAACGCTCGGCACCGAAAGATCGGTCTGGCGATGGCCATCGCCGAGCGATCGGCTCGCCAGCCTGATTTCCTGGCTGGATGGCAGGACGGATTGGCCGCTGCCCATGTCCAGCCCCATTTCAGCGCCCGGCGCACAACAGCTCATTTCAGCGCCCCATGGGAAATCATGACCCGGCGGACGTCGCGGTAGGGTTTGTCCAGACCGGCATCGGCATCGACTTCGATAATCCAGACGCCGTCTTTCGGCGTGTGCCGGGCGGCGAATTCCTCGCCTGAAGCGAGGGCGAGCGTGACTGACTTGTCCTCTTTCTCGTACGCGGGATGACGAAACAGCATCTTCACGCCGTGCAGAGGAACCGGCTTGCCGGCTGCGTCGGAGAGGCTGTAGCGGACTTCGCCCCATGCGATGGTAAGCTTGCCTGTCCAGCCGAGTGCCGCTTGGGCGCGACCCTCCTGCGCCTGCTTGTTGAATTGCTGGCTCGCAACGTAGGTGTTCTCGACGACGAGGCCGGTCCAACTGGTGTTGGCAAGCGTCGCCATGGTCAGGTTGACCGCGATCACCACTCCGAAGAAGGCGAGGATGATGGCCAGCATGTGCCGGCCGGTGAATTCGCGAGGTTTGTGAGCATTGGCGGTCATCTGGCGGCCTCTGGCGCGTTGAAGGCGGCGGTGTATTCATTGGACTCGAGGCTGGCCTTGTCCTCGACGCGGAACGTGAAGGTCTGCGCCGGGGCGCGGATTTGGTCCGCCGGCTGGCGAACAAAGACCTTCAGCATTTTCAGGCGGTCGGGCTCGACCGGAACGGCGAAAGAGCGGCCCGCCGGGATGTCGTCGCCGACGACAGTCATGTCGGCGCCTTCAAGCCCCCGCATGCTGACGACGATCGTTCTCGGCTCCGGGATCATGTTGAGCAGCTTGACCGTATAGCCATTGCGGATGGACCCGTCGGATAACGTGACGAACTGGGGATTGCGGTCATGCAATACGTTCAGTTCCAGCCGGTCACGCGTCAGCAACGAATAGAGCAGGCCAAGGCCGATCAACGACCAAAAACCCATGTAGACGTAGGTGCGCGGTCGAAAGATCTTGCGGACGTGAAAATGCGCTACCTGATCGGAGAAGGCGCCGCCAGCAGTCCTGACCAGCGGTGGACTGACCGGGCCGGAGCCGCCTGCGGTCGCCAGCATCATGTTGGCGTTGTAGTCGGACAGCGTAGCATAGGCGATCAGCCCGCGCTCCTTGCCGAGCTTGTCCATGACACCGTCGCAGGCGTCGATGCAAAGCGCGCAGGTGATGCATTCGAGCTGCTGGCCATCGCGAATGTCGATCCCCATCGGGCAGACCGCGACGCAGGCGTTGCAGTCGACGCAGTCGCCTACGGGCTGGCCTGCGGCCAGCATTTTCTTGGCGTGACGCGAACGCGGTTCGCCGCGCCAGTCGTTGTAGGTGACGGTGAGAGAATTTTCGTCGAGCATGGCCGCCTGGATGCGCGGCCATGGGCACATATAGGTGCAGACCTGCTCACGCATCAGGCCGCCGAACGTGTAGGTGGTTGCCGTCAGGACGGCGACGGTGATGTAGGCGACAGGCGCGGCAGTGCCGGTGAAAAGCTCGCCGAGCAGCGTCGGTGCATCGGCGAAATAGAAAATCCAGGCGCCGCCTGTCGCCGCGCCGATGACCAGCCAGATCACGTGCTTCGATACCCGCAGCATCAGCTTGCGCGCGGTCCAGGGTCCCGCATCGAGCTTCATGCGAGCGTTGCGGTCGCCCTCTATCGCGCGCTCGACGACCAGGAACAGATCGACCCAGACGGTCTGCGGGCATGTATAGCCGCACCAGGCACGTCCGACAGTCGACGTGATCAGGAAAAGACCGACGCCCGCCATGACCAGGAGGCCAGCCACGTAAAAGAATTCCTGTGGCCAGATCTCGATGAAAAAGAAGTAGAAACGCCGGTTGGCGACATCGAGCAGCACCGCCTGGTCGGGCGCAAACGGGCCGCGGTCCCAACGCAGCCATGGCGTCAGGTAGTAGATCCCAAGCGTGATCGCCATCACCAGCCATTTGAAGCGGCGGAATTTCCCCGCAGCGCGTTTGGGAAAGATCTTCTTTCGCGCGGCATAAAGGGGCTGACGGGTCTTGGCGGAATTGACCGCTTCGGCTTCCAGCCGTTCTACCTGCGTATTGTCCAGCACCAGGATCTCCACTTGCGCGCAGACTGTGATTTTGATTGCGCTTGGCAAGAATGCCGCCGGGGGGATCGCTCCGCGTTGATGCAAGTCAATCTCGTCATGGCAGAAAGAAATCGAGGCCCGGCAAAGCCGGGCCTCGTCACTCGAGCGGTGAGGGCCGGAGAATAGTCCTCGCTTCCTATTCTCCACCGCCGAGCGAATGCACGTAAACCGCCAGTTCCTTGACCTTGGTCTCGCCCAGGCGCGAGCCCCAGGCTGGCATGACGCCCTGCTTGGGTGCGCGAACCTGGTCGGCGATTGCCGTCTCGCCTGAGCCATAAAGCCAGATCGCGTCGGTCAGGTCGGGGGCGCCGAACTCCTTGTTGCCTTTCGCGTTGTCACCATGACAGGCAACGCAGTTGTCGGCGAAGACCTTGGCGCCAGGCTGGATCAGACTTGCATCGTGGACCTTACCGGACAGGCTGGCGACGTAGGCACTGACCTGTGCAATCTGGTCGGCAGTGATGATGTCGCCAAAGGCCGGCATTTCCGACAGACGCGTTTCCGCATCGGTCGCAAAGCGGATGCCGTGCATGATCGTCTGCTGGATCTGCTCTGCCTTGCCACCCCACAGCCAGTCGTCGTCATTGAGGTTGGGAAAGCCGGCGGACCCCTGAGCACCAGAGCCGTGGCACTGCGTGCAATTGACCTTGAACGCGGCGCCGCCAGCGGCGACCGCGAATTCGCGCAAGGCATCGTCCGCGGTGATCTCCGAGACTGTTTTCGATTCAACGGCCGCGACATATTTGCCCTTCGCCAGGTCCGCCGCCGCCAGCTCGTTCTTGACGTCCTTGCGGCTCGAATAGCCGAGCGCCCCGGTTGTCGCGGAGTGCAGCAGTGGCCATGCCGGATAGGCGACCGTGTAGCCGATCGCCCAGACGATGGTCACGTAGAAGGTTATGACCCACCAGCGCGGAAGCGGATTGTTCAGCTCCCTGATGCCGTCCCATTCGTGGCCCGTGGTTGAGACGCCAGAGATTTCATCGATGTGCTCGTCGCTCATGATCACTCGTCCTCAAGAGGAATCCGGGCAGCCTCGTCGGCCAGCTTGCGGCTGCCAGGGCGCAGCGCAAAGACAATTGCCCCGACAAAGAAAAGCGCCATGGCGACCAAACCCCAGCTGTCAGCAAATTCCCGCATTAGATTGTAATCCACGGATAAAACTCCTTAGCGGTAACCGGCGGCTTCGTCGTAGTTCTTGAAATCGACCAGCGTGCCGAGCATCTGCAGATAGGCCACGAGGGCATCCATTTCGGTGACCTGTCGCGGATTGCCGTCGAAGTCGCCGACCTTGGCTTTGGGATAACGCGCCTCCAGCCCGGATGTGTCGGCGTTGGGATCAGCCTGCGCCATCAGATCGGCGTTGGCGTGCGCGATCATGTCATCGTCGTAGGGGACGCCGACACGCCGGTTGGCAACGAGGTGCGTCGAGAAGTCTTTCACCTCGATCGGCGTGTCTTTCAGGAATGCGTAGCTGGGCATAATCGATTCCGGCACCACCGAACGCGGAGCCGAGAGATGCGCGACATGCCAGGCATTCGAGTAACGGTCACCGACCCGGGCGAGATCCGGTCCGGTGCGCTTCGATCCCCACTGGAAGGGATGATCGTACATGGATTCAGCAGCCAGGCTGTAGTGGCCGTAGCGCTCGACTTCGTCGCGGAACGGCCTGATCATCTGGCTGTGGCAGAGGTAGCAGCCCTCGCGCACGTAGATGTTGCGCCCGACAAGTTCGAGCGGCGAGTAAGGGCGCATGCCTTCCACCTTCTCGATCGTGTTGTCGAGATAGAAGAGCGGAGCGATCTCGACAATGCCGCCGACGGTCACCACCAGAAGAGAGCCAACGAGAAGAAGCGTGGCGTTCTTCTCGATGATCGCGTGTCTATCCATCAAGCCCATTTCTGGCTCCTTACTGTGCAGGCTGAAGGGCGGGTACAGAGCCCGGCATCGGTTGCTCCTCACGCTGGCGGCCGAGGATGGTCATCGCGATGTTCCACGCCATGATCAGGGCACCCGAGAGAAACATCGCGCCCCCCATGGCCCGCATGACATAGTAGGGGTGCATGGCTGCGACCGTTTCGGCGAAGGAGTAGACCAGGAAGCCCTGCTCGTCGTATTCGCGCCACATCAGGCCCTGCATGATGCCGGACACCCACATGACCGCGGCGTAGACGACGATCCCGAGTGTCGCCAGCCAGAAGTGCCAGGTGACGAGCCTCAGCGAGTAGAGCCGCTCGCGGTTCCAGAGCTTGGGCACCATGTAGTAGATCGCGCCGAACGAGATCATGCCGACCCAGCCGAGCGCACCCGAATGGACGTGCCCGATGGTCCAATCGGTATAGTGCGACAGCGAGTTGACCGTCTTGATCGACATCATCGGACCTTCGAAGGTCGACATGCCGTAGAAGGCGATGGCCATCACCATCATGCGGATGATCGGATCGGTGCGTAGCTTGTCCCAGGCGCCTGACAACGTCATCAGGCCGTTGATCATGCCGCCCCATGAGGGCATCCACAACATGATCGAGAACACCATGCCCAGCGTCTGCGCCCAGTCGGGCAGGGCGGTGTAGTGCAGGTGGTGCGGTCCGGCCCAGATGTAGAGGAAGATGAGCGCCCAGAAATGGATGATCGACAGTCGATAGGAATAGACCGGCCGGTTCGCCTGCTTGGGAACGAAATAATACATCATGCCGAGGAAGCCGGCAGTGAGGAAGAAGCCGACGGCGTTGTGTCCGTACCACCATTGCGTCAGGGCGTCCTGGACTCCAGAAAAAGCGGAGTAGCTCTTGGATCCGAGGAAGGAAGCGGGCATCGACAGGTTGTTGACCACATGCAGTATCGCGATGGTCACGATGAAGGAGAGGTAGAACCAGTTAGCGACATAGATGTGCGGTTCCTTGCGCTTCAGGATCGTGCCAAGGAACAGGATGAGATAGGCGACCCAGACGATGGTCAGCCAGATGTCGACATACCATTCAGGTTCGGCGTATTCGCGGCTCTCGGTAATGCCGAGCAGGTAGCCGGTCGCGGCCATGACGATGAAAAGCTGGTATCCCCAGAAGACGAACCAAGCGAGATCGCCGCCGAACAGGCGCGCCCGGCAGGTGCGCTGCACGACGTAAAATGACGTGCAAAGCAATGCGTTGCCGGCAAAGGCGAAGACGACGCCCGACGTATGCACTGGCCGCAAGCGGCCGAAATTGAACCAGGGCTGGATGTTGAGATCGGGGTAGGCAAGCTGCAGCGCGATGACCACGCCGACCAGCATGCCGACGACACCCCAGAACATAGTGGCGATGGCGCCGTAGCGGATCGGACCGTCCATGTATGCGGATGGGTCGATTGGGGCGGCGGCCTCGAAGCTCGTGTTGCGCAGCAGAATGGCGATGAAGCCGAGTAGAACGAAAAACAGCACCCACATATGTTGCCGGAATGGCTCGTCGACGCCGAAGCCGGCAGCCACCAAAGCCGCGAATGTAAAAAGGCTCAACGCGAAGATTTGTGTGCCGAACTTCATGACATATCCCCGACCTCGGATTTCCGATGCGCGGACGTCAATCCGCATGGACACCAATTCCGCAGTCGCTCCGTTGCCGCCTTGATCCATGTCAAAGTCATTTGCTTTTGGATTGGGCAGCCTTGGTCCTGCAAACGACCGGGAGGCTGCCGTTGAGTTCGCAGACACGAGGCGGATCGTTCCCGCTGCAAACAAGCGGCACCAATTCGATGCCGGGGATTCGATCCGGCACAAAAGCGGCCTCAGCTGCGGTAATTAGACGTGCGCATCTTGAAAAATTGCAGCTCTGCGACGCCTTGGAACGGATCGCGGACTGCCTGCCCAAGGTGGATCTTTTGGCATGCCTAAGTGCGGCAAACACAATCGTCCCGCTGTTGCGCGACAGTCATCGATACGAAGAGACGGTCATCTTTCCAGCCTATGAGACTGCTTTGGCCAGCAGCGGTGCGGACATTGATTCAGTCCGACGATTGCGCGCCGAACACGTCGAGGACGAATCCTTTGCCGGCGAGGTGACCGAGATTCTGCTGGGGATCGGCCACGGCAAGTCGATCGACAATGTGGAGGTCGTTGGCTTCATGCTGCGTGGCTTCTTCGAAGGCTTGCGCCGGCATATCGCCTTTGAGCGGGAGCACGTCTTGCCGATGATCGGGATCGTCGATCGATCCTAAGCGCCGGAGCGGCGCTGCAGCCGGTTCAAGCTATCGACGATAATATGCCGATTGTTCTCGATGCGGATCACGCCATCGGATCTTAGTCTGGTCAGCTGGCGGCTGACGGTTTCGATAGTCAGGCCGAGGAAATCGGCGATGTCGGCGCGGGTCAACGGCAGATCGAAACGTGTCGACTGGGCGGCCGGGTCAAGCGCGGGGTCGATGTTTCTGGCGATCATCAGAAGAAAGCTTGCCACCTTTTCCGACGCACTCTTGCGGCCCAGCGTCACCATCCAATCGCGTGCGTCATCGAGTTCATTCAGCGTCTGCTTAAACAGACGATGCTCCAGTCCTGGCGATTCCCTCATCATCCGTTCAATGGCGGCCTTTGGAAACGAGCACAAAGAGACTGCTGTTGCTGCTTCGGCGTTGATCGCGCTTTCGGCCTTGAAGGGCCGGCCCAGAAAATCGGGAGCAAATTGAAGCCCGACGATCTGCTGGCGCCCGTCCGAAAGGCTCTTCGTGAGCTTGACCACGCCGGAGAGCACGTTCGAGTAACTGTCGACCGTCTCGGCGTCGCCAATCAATTCCACGCCCGGTTCAACCGTTTGCTTCGACGAGGTCTTGGCGAGGCCCACCAGCTGTTCGGGATCGAGCGCGCCGCAAATGCCATGGTGTCGCGCTTCGCACGATTGGCAAAGCACGGGAATGCCGGCGCTGTGTACATCCTGGCGCACTGTCATGGTGATCTTCCGAGGAACGAAAGCTGCTGTAGGGGTATAGCATCGACCCTGGAAAAAACCTTGCGGCAGTTTGTCCGTAACCGATGAGCATTGACCGAGATCAAGGTGCTTGTCGCCCCTTGTGCCCAGTATCGTCGGACACAGCGCGGAGCACATCGCGAAATGCGGCCAGATTTAGTTGCCAGACTTGGTGAGAACGTGCCGCGTTACACCAGCTATCCGACGGCCCCGCATTTTCATCCAGCTGTTGACGCTGCCGTCTGTCGCAGCTGGCTGCAGGCGCTCGGTGATGACGAAGAGATCTCGCTCTATTTGCACATCCCTTACTGTGACAAGCTTTGCTGGTTCTGTGCGTGCCACACAAAGCAGACACGCCACTACGAGCCGGTGGCCAAATATCTGCGCTCACTGCATGCCGAGATCGCGACCGTTGCCGGTCTTGTCGCAGGCAAAGGTCACGTTCGTGCCGTCCATTTCGGTGGCGGTTCGCCAACCATGCTCAAGCCGCAGGATATAGTCGCACTGGCGGAAGTCTTGCGCGACAGGTTCACCTCTCTTGCCGGCGCCAAGATCAGTGTCGAAATCGAACCCAACGACATGGACGAAGCCCGCCTCGACGCACTTGCCGAAATCGGCATGACGAGAGCGAGCCTCGGCGTCCAGGATTTCGATCCGAAAGTGCAGAAGGCAATCAATCGCGAGCAGACCTTTTTGCAGACCAAAGCGGTCGTCGATGGCGTTCGTTCGCGCGGCGTCGAGTCCGTCAACCTGGATCTGCTCTACGGCCTGCCGCACCAGACCAGGCAGAGTGTCCTGTCCACGGTCGTGCAGGCGCTGTCGCTGGAGCCAGACCGGATCGCTCTTTTTGGTTACGCCCACGTGCCGTGGTTCAAGAAACACCAGACAATGATCGATGACGCCTGGTTGCCAGGCCCGGAGGAGAGGTTCGCCCAATCGCAACTGGCAGCGCGCGCCATCCTCGACCAGGGATACGAAGCAATCGGGCTCGACCATTTCGCAAAACCAGGCGATGCGCTGGCGCTGGCTGCGCGTTCAGGGACGTTGCATCGCAACTTCCAGGGCTACACCGAGGATCGCTGCGAAACTTTGATCGGCCTCGGTCCGTCGTCCATCAGCCAGTACCGGCAAGGCTATGCACAGAATATGCCGTCAACCACGGAGTATGAACGCATGGTCACCAATGGCGGACTGGCGTCAGTGCGCGGTGTCGCACTTTCCGACGACGACCGCGCTCGCGGCTGGATCATCGAACGGCTGATGTGCGATTTCGGCTTCTCGGCAATCGACTTGGTTGAACGCTTTGGCGAAGCCGGCCGAAGACTTCTTTGCAAAGCGAGTTCCACCGCCCTTCTTGATCCTGCGCGGATGCTGGAACTTGACGGCGATCACTTCGTCGTGCCTGTGGAAAGCCGCCCCTTTGTCAGAAGCGTCGCGGCGAAGTTCGACAGATATTTCGAAGCCGGCAAGGCGAGGCATTCCGTAGCGGTCTGAGCATCGGCTCCAGTCGGATGGGAAGGGTTACATCCCGATCCGAACAGCGCAAATGGTTGAGCGGGTCAGGAATCGCTTTTCCCGCCCATTGTCGAGCGAGAACATGCCGCCACGACCAGGCACAACGTCGATGATGAGATCGGTGTGCTTCCAGGCCTCGAATTGCGAGGCCCCGATGTAGAAGGGCGTGTCACCGATGTGACCAAGCAGCATATCATGGTCACTGATGATGAAGCCGGCCAACGGATAGCACATCGGCGAAGAGCCATCACAGCAGCCGCCGGACTGATGGAACAGCACTGGGCCGTGCTCGGCAACGATCTCCGCGATCAGTCCAAGCGCTGCCGGGGTCGCCGTGACCTTCGCATGCATGAATTTTCGATTTCCAGTTGGAGGCGCGGCACTGTGCGGAGCCGCGCCCGTAAGCCAAACCGATGATCAGAAGAAGCCGAGCTTCTTCGGGCTGTAGCTGACCAGCATGTTCTTGGTCTGCTGGTAATGGTCGAGCATCATCTTGTGCGTCTCGCGGCCGATGCCGGACTGCTTATAGCCGCCGAAGGCGGCATGAGCGGGATAAGCATGGTAGCAATTGGTCCAGACGCGGCCAGCCTGGATTGCCCGGCCGAAGCGGTAGGCCCGGTTGCCGTCGCGTGTCCAGATGCCGGCGCCAAGGCCGTAGAGCGTGTCGTTAGCAATCGAGAGCGCTTCGTCGTCGTCCTTGAAGGTCGTGACCGAGACCACGGGTCCGAAGATCTCCTCCTGGAAGATGCGCATCTTGTTGTGGCCCTTGAATACCGTGGGCTGGACATAGTAGCCACCCGCCAGATCTCCGGGCAGAAGATTGCGCGCGCCGCCGGTCAGCACCTCGGCGCCTTCCTGGCGGCCGATGTCGATGTAGGACAGGATCTTTTCCAACTGCTCGGATGAGGCCTGTGCCCCGATCATCGTTGCCGGATCGAGCGGGTCGCCCTGCACGATCGCCTCGACGCGTTTCAGGGCGCGTTCCATGAAGGTGTCGTAGATCGATTCATGGATGAGCGCGCGGCTTGGGCAGGTGCAAACCTCGCCCTGATTCAGTGCGAACATGACGAAGCCTTCGATTGCCTTGTCGAAGAAATCGTCGTCCTCGGCGACCACGTCCTTGAAGAAGATGTTTGGCGATTTGCCACCCAGTTCCAGCGTGACGGGAATGAGGTTCTGGCTGGCATATTGCATGATCAGCCGGCCCGTCGTGGTCTCGCCGGTAAAGGCAATCTTGGCAATGCGCGGCGAGGAAGCCAGCGGCTTGCCGGCCTCGAGGCCAAAGCCGTTGACGATGTTGAGCACGCCCGGCGGCAGCAGATCGCCGATGAGATCGGCCCACAGCATGATGGCGGCGGGCGTCTGCTCGGCAGGCTTCAGCACCACGCAGTTGCCGGCGGCAAGTGCGGGAGCAAGCTTCCAGCACGCCATCAGCAGCGGAAAGTTCCAGGGGATGATCTGGCCGACCACGCCGAGCGGCTCATGGAAATGGTAGGCGACGGTGTCGTCGTCGATCTGGGAGAGGCTGCCTTCCTGGCCACGCACCGCGCCGGCGAAATAGCGGAAGTGATCGATGGCCAGGGGCAGGTCGGCCGCGGTCGTTTCGCGGATCGGCTTGCCGTTGTCCCAGGTTTCGGCGCAAGCGAGGAGATCGAGGTTTTCCTCCATGCGGTCGGCGATGCGGTTGAGGATGAGCGAGCGCTCGGCCACGCTGGTGCGCGCCCAGGCGTCCTTGGCGGCATGCGCAGCTTCAAGGGCCGCGTCGATGTCCTGGGCATCCGAACGTGCCACCTCGCACAGCAGTTGACCGTTCACCGGCGAAAAGTTCTCGAAGTAGCGGCCGGACCGCGGCTCGGCCCATTTGCCGCCGATGAAATTGCCATAGCGCTTGTCGAAGGGCGCCTTGACCGAGCGTGAAAATTCAACCTTGTTCATGTGTCTTCCTCCCAAAGCTGACGTCGCGGGATGCGACGCTTCGGAAGAGACTTGCGATTTCCGCCTGTGGTTGTCACCGCGCCGGTCACGGCGGTCGGGTACGATGTGTCGCAGAATTGCGACAGTCATGAGAGCTCGGGCGTTCAGTGTGACCGGTGGACATCCAGGCGATTGAGTTTGCGGTGAAGCGTCGCGCGGCTGATCCCAAGCGCCTGAGCCGCGGCCGAGACATTTCCGTCAGCGCGAGCTAGCGCACGCTGCAGTGCTCCGCGCTCTGCCTCGGCGATATCTTTGGAGCTGCTCTCAGCCCAGCCGAGGAGATCGCCGGCGGGCATCGGTTTGTCGAGACACTGCTGCGTAATTCCAAGCGCCAAGCGGGCCGACCGGGTCGCGCCGACCACCAGATCGTCCGCATCAACGGCGATCAGCGCGCCGGAGCCTTTGTCGGCCACCGGCGCCAGCAGAATGCGCGCCTTTGGGAATACCATCTTGAAGTTTTCACTTTCGATCCGACGCACCGCGTCGACCACAGCCATCGAAATGAGATTGGAGAATGCTTCGGTCAGATCTGCCCGGCAGGACGACACGTCCAGCGCGGCGACAAGATTGCCCTCGTGGTCATGGATCGGAGCGGTGGTGCAACTGAGCAGTGTGTTTCTCGTATGGAAATGCTGGTCACGGTGGATTGTCAGTGCGCGCCGCTCGACCAGACAGGTGCCGATCCCGTTGGTGCCCTGGCTTTCCTCATTCCAGACGGAGCCGGTCCATAAACCCCAGGAGTGAAACGTCTCGTCGTCGACGGGAGCGCCCCGCCGTTCGACCGGGACGCCGTCACGATCGGCGAGCAGGACACAGCATCCGACGCCGCCAACCGCAATATAGAGACGGTCGAGGCTCGATTGGGCTGCCCTGACGAGCGGTTCGATGCTTTGCCGGGCCTGCGCCAATTCGGCTTCAGTCAGATAATGTGGAGGACTGCAGTCAGCTGGATCGAGCCGATGCAGATTGGAAGACCGTCGCCATGAGGCAACCAGCGCGGACTTCGCTGCAGCGTCCGAGGCGATCGCCGCCTGGATGCGGTCAGCATGACGGCCGTGTGGATTCTCTCCCATACCTATCCTCCCACCGGATCTCTTTCCTCCTGATCCGACCGGTCTGCGGTTCGATCAGCACATAGTCAATTCGTCGAAAGAAGTAGGAAGGCAGATCTCTCCTCCAGCCGATCACCGGCCAATCATGGCTGCCCCCGTCGAGATAGATACCAACAAAATACCTGCCTCTTTTTGATCGGGAGCAATTTTGAGCATCAACCGGTCAGAAATGCTCGCCGGCCTCGAACGGCCCGATGCGGGTGCCTGCTGCGATCAGATAGGGTGTCGACCAGCCAATAAGAGCGGCCGATGGCTGACACGGTATCCCCGGGCAATCTCGGCCTTGTCACCGCTTTTTCCTAGGTATTGGCGGCGCGCGGGGCTAACGTGGTCAAGGGGAGGTCGGCGATGACAAAGATTTCGATCCGCCGGGCGGACTTCATGATGGTCCTCGCCTACGCGTCGGATCTCGCCACCGGCCATTCGCGCGATTTCGCGCTGAAATCCTGCGTGCTTGCGATGCGGATCGCCGAGCTTGCCGGCCTTTCGGAGGAAGTCCGGCGCAATGCCTACCACCAGTCGATGCTGCGTTACGTCGGCTGCAATGCCGACACCGACCTTCTGTCGGCCACTTTCGGCGACGAAATCGCGCTACGCCAGGACCTTGTCGGTCTGGACATGGGCAACCGCGCCGAACTGGGCCGGGTCTTCGTTCAGGCCTTCAAGCGGCTCTATTATGATCTTGACCCCGACGCGCAGGCCAAGGCGATCGAGGCCGCGATGTCGCAAGCGCTCGCGGTGGCCCGCCCGGTGCTCACTGCGCATTGCGAGGTCGCGCAGCGGATCGGCGAGCGGCTCGGCCTGTCCGACGAGATACGGCGCAACCTTGGACAGATATACGAACGCTGGGACGGCAAGGGCCTGCCGCGTGGGCTGGGCGGCGAAGATGTCTTGCCCGCCGTGCGCCTGATTACATTGGCACAGGACGTCATTGCGCTCAGCGACGCCGTCGGCATCGACGCGATGGCCGAAACCATCGCCAGTCGTGGCGATGGCCCCTACGAAGCGGAGCTGGCCCGCCTCGTCTCCGCCAACGCGCTCGCGCTGATGGAGGGCATCGGGGCGACGGTTGATCGCGAGACGATTTTGGCACTGGAGCCCGATCCGCCGGTGACGCTGGACGAGGCGGCTTGCGACGAGGCTTTCCTTGCCATCGCCGACATGATCGACATGCGCATGCCGTTCACGCAGGGCCATTCGCGGATGGTGGCGGAACTGGCCGAGGGCGGAGCACGACGGCTCGGGCTGCCCGAGCCCGATGTCCGCGCTCTGCGCTGGTCTGGCTGCATCCATGACATCGGCGAACTGGTGGTGCCGGTGGCAACCTGGATGCGCAACGGTCCGCTGTCGGTCCGCGAGCGCGACGCTGCGCAACTGCACGCTTATTACGGCGAGCGCGCGCTGGCCTCGTTCGGCCGCGACGGCGATACCATGGCCAACGTGGTGCTGCGCCATCACGAACGCCTGGACGGCTCGGGCTATCACCGCAAAGTCGGCGGGTCCGACCTGTCCCCGGCGGCGAGGATCCTGGCCGCGGCCGAGGCGTTCCAAACTTCGCGGGAGGAGCGTCCCCACCGCAAGGCGCTGTCCAGCGAGGCTGCGGCGGCGCAGTTGCGTGCCGCCGTTCGCGATGGCTGTATCTGTCCCGACGCCGCCGAGGCTGTGTTGTCCTTCGCCGGACAGCCGTCGCGACGGCCGCCCCCGCGGTCGCTGGCCGGCATGACGCCGCGCGAGATCGAGGTGCTGCGCCTGATCGCCGCCGGCCTGACCGCGAAGGAAACGGCCCGCAGGCTCGACATCTCGCCGAAGACCGCGGACCATCATGTCCAGAGCGTCTATTCCAAGATCGGCGTGGCCACCCGTGCGGCCGCGGCGCTCTACGCGGTCGAGCACGGCCTGGTCAGGCCAGGCGAAACGCAGCCATAGGGAATTCACCCCATGTGCGCCGGCCGCGAGACGCGCATCGTGATCCTGTCGACGGACCAATGGTGGCCGCGACCGACAGGAGGAATTCAGATGCTTCTCGCAACGACCAAAGTGGCGGACCTCGACCGCTTCATCCACATCTTTTCGACCAAGGGCGCCGACAAGCGGCGGCTGCACGGGTCGAGCGGCGCCACTGTGTTCCGCGACCCCAGCGAGGCCGACCGCATCTGGGCGATCTTCGACTGGGACGCCGAGGGCTGGAAGAATTTCGTCTCCGACCCCGAGGTGCCCGGGATCATGCAGGAAGCCGGCCATGTCGGGAAGCCGCAGGCCGCACTTCTGCTCGGCCACTACGAGGCTTGAATCCGTTCTGTGCGCCGCCTGCCATCGGCGGCGGCGCGCCCAACGAACCCCAAGAGTTGGAGAGATCAGATGAACCAGAATCCCATCAAGATCGGCCTTATCGCCGAACTCACTGGCCCCTTGTCCTTCATGGGCATTGCCAATGCCAATCTCACGACCATGCTTGTCGACGATATCAACGCCGGCGGCGGCCTCCTCGGTCGGCCGGTCAAGTTGATCATCGAGGACGGCGAGACCACCGACAGCGCCGCCAAGGCAAGGGCCGCCAAACTCGTGGATGTCGACAAGGTCGACCTTGTCGTCGGCGGCATCTACAGCTCGACCCGACTGGCCATCAAGAGCGAGGCCGTCACACGCGGCAAGACGCTCTACATCTACACCGAGCAGTATGAGGGACAGGAGAACGACGGCCTGATATTCTGCACGGGTCCGGTACCCGCGCAGCAGGTTGAGCCGCTGATACCGTGGCTGATGGAGACCACAGGGGCGAAAAGCTTCTATCTGCCGTCGGCCGACTACATCTGGCCCCATATTCTGAACAAGGCGGCAAGCCGGGTCGTGCGCGCCAATGGCGGCGAGATCGTCGGCGAGGAGTATTTCCCGCTCGATACCGTAGATTTCCGACGGACGGTGCAGCAGATCATGGCCAGCGGCGCCGATGTCGTGTTCAACACCATCGTTCCGCCGGGGCTGACGCCGTTCCTCGATGAGCTGGACAAGGCCGGATTCGGCAAGCGCGGCGGCAGGATCGTCTGCACCTATTTTGATGAGAACTTCCTCAACCTCGTCCCGTCCGAGCAGATCGAGGGACTCTACAGCTGCCTCGATTACTACCAGGAACTCGACGATCCATATGGCCGCGCGCTTTTGAACCGCTACACAGCGCGTTTCCCAGGTAGCGCCATGTTGACCGCAGGCAGCGGCTGCACCGGGCATTACCGGGCGATCAAGATGTGGGAAGCAGCAGTGAACGAAGCCGCTACGCTCGACCAGGGCGCCGTGATCCGGGCGCTCGATCATGCCCGGATCAGCGAGGGACCAGGTGGACCGGCCGAAATGGTTCCCGGCCAGCACCATGTTCGCATGAACATGTACATCGCGCAGGCGGAGCGCGGTCGCTTCCGGGTCGTCCGGAAGCTCGGTCCGATCGATCCGAACGAGCGTGTGCTGGCCGGCGAACTCCAACTCACCATTGCGGACTGATTAGCGGCATTCCGGTGTGTGCAAGCGGCGGGGCGGCTAGATACGGCCCGCCGCCTATCCCGGCGATAGTGGCTGTACCGGCCAAGCGCCTGGAAATGGCAGTTTTGCTCCGCCGACGTTCCCTTGACGCACTGCTGAGCAGGTATCCCTATGCTATTAGTCCTGGCTCCACTTGCTCAAAACAGGGCAGTCCGCAAAGTCTGAGGTCAGTTGCCACTTCGTCCAATAGAATGTCGAGAACCTTTGCCACACCCGGCTCCCCCACCACGGCACCGAATAGGGCGGCCCTGCGACACCGGCGTTGTTGACCAGTATGTCGAGTGCGCCAAAGGTTGAGCGGGCCAGGTCGGCGGCCGCTTCAAAACTCTCCAGTTTGGAGATGTCGCCGGTGATCGGCCGAACGTTTGCACCGACCTCGCTGGCAACCCGGGAAGCAGCCGCCTCCTCACGGTCCATCAGCAGGACCAGCGCGCCCTCGGCGACGAACTTCCTGACGATACCTTCGCCAAATCCCGACCCGCCACCTGTGACGATGGCAACCTTGCCAGCAAGTCTCATATCCGTTCCTCCGTTGCTGGAACCATCGGGGAAGACACGCGCGCTGCACAAGTCCGATTATCTGAACGCTCTTTCAGCTTTCCTTGTTTGAGGTCGCTCGCGCCGGGAGTAATAGTCGCCACGGAATTCGTAAGGAGGAGACGATGACGCTGAGCTTCGACCCGAGGGCGAAGGCCACCACGCTTTATCATGGCGAGTTCCGGCCGATGTTCATCGGTGGCAAGTGGGTCGCGGCGCAGTCCGGCCAGGAGATGCAGGCGCTGAACCCGGCGACGGGCGAAGTGCTGGCAACGGTGCCGCGCGGCTCGGCCGCCGATGTCGACGCGGCGGTGGCGGCGGCGCGCGCGGCGTTCGAAGGCACCTGGTCGAAATTCTCGCCCTATGAGCGGCAATGCGTGCTGCTCAGGATCGCCGACCTGTTCGAGACACATTGGGAAGAGCTCAGCGTCTCCGACACGCTCGACATGGGGCTGCCGATCACGCGCACCCTGGCCAACCGGCGCCGCGTCATCGGCATGCTGCGCTTCTACGGCGGCATGGCGACCGTGCTGCATGGCGAGGCCATCGACAATTCCATTCCCGGCGAGATCCTCACCTTCACAAGGCGCGAACCGGTCGGCGTCGTCGGCGCGATCATTCCCTGGAACGCGCCGACCGCTGCCTCGATCTGGAAGATCGCGCCGGCGCTCGCCACGGGCTGCACAATCGTGCTGAAACCCTCGGAGGATGCATCGCTGACGCCGCTGCTGATCGCCCGGCTGATGCAGGAAGCCGGCGTACCCGACGGTGTCGTCAACATCGTCACCGGAACCGGCGCAGAAGCGGGCGCGCGGCTCGCCGAACACCCCGACGTCAACAAGGTCGTCTTCACCGGCTCGACGCTTACCGGTCAAGCGATCGCACGGGCTGGTGTCGCCAACCTCAAGCGCATCTCGCTGGAGCTCGGCGGCAAGTCACCAATCATTGTCTGCCGTGACGCCGATATCGACAAGGCCGTGCCGATCGCCGCCATGGCGGTGTTCGTGCATTCGGGCCAGATCTGCATTGCCGGCTCGCGCCTGTTCGTGGCGCGCGAAATCCATGACGAATTCGTGCGCCGGGTCGCCGACTTCGCCGGCAGGTTGCGCATCGGCCACGGCATCGAGGCGGAGACCGAAATCGGGCCGCTCATCAATGCCAGGCAGGCCGGCAAGGTGGAGGGCTACATCAAGGCCGGCAGCGACGAAGGCGCCGAACTGGTCGCGGGCGGCTCGCGGCTGACGGGCGCGCTCTATGATGGCGGCAACTTCATCGCGCCGACCGTCTTCGGCGCGGTGTCGGACACCATGACCATCGCACGCGAAGAGATTTTCGGGCCGGTCATTTCGGCGATGCCGTTCGACACGCTGGACGAGGCCGTCACGCGCGCCAATGCGACGCCCTATGGGCTGGCGGCCGGTATCTTCACCACCAATCTCGGCACCGCGCACAAGCTGGCGCGCCGCATCAAGGCCGGCTCGGTCTGGGTCAACATGTACCACGCCATCGACCCGGCCGTGCCATTCGGCGGCATGAAGATGTCCGGCTATGGCCGCGAGGGCGGCGTCGAGCATCTGCATGAGTATCTCGAGACGAAGTCGATCTGGATCCAGACCGACTAGTTTAGGGCAGGCTTCCAGGGGAATCAGGGATTGCGCATTTGTCGCGCATCTCCAGCCATTCAGTCAGCGCAATCCGAATGAGATCCAGGCGCCCCAGGTTCATCTCGGCCGAAATGGTCGCCAACGCGCTTTCGGTTGTCGCATCAAAAGACATGAAGCCGGCGTCGCGCAACATTGCCGCCGCGCGAAGATCGGCAATGCGTGGATCTTGTGCCGGGCTCGTGGTTTCGGGGCTCTCGTCGATTGACATGGTGATCACATAGCCGGTTCTTTTAGCGCGGATGCCGTCTAATAATCCCGAAGTGCGACAAGCATGTCGCCCTTTATGGTGGCTAATACCAAACGGCTTCCATCAGGATAGTATCTAGGAAGATTAGCCGCTTGATCGGCCAAGGATGCACCATCGAGTTCACACAGATCACCTCCCAGTATCCAGTCATATTCTCTTCTGCTGTCAACCACGGCCAGGTATTCTCCGTCATAGGGGTAGCCGATTAGCCCTATCTCTTCGTGCTTTTCCAATTTTCGCATCAACGCTCGCCTCAACTCAAAACCATGGATGCCGGTTCGCCATTTACTCAACAGGCAGTGCCGCGCTGGTCACACCGGGAGAGCGGCCCGGCGCCAACCCCGCCGGACGCCGGGCCGTAAGGAAGTGCCCGCGCGGACGCACTTCCTCGAACTGCATCGCGTGCTTCACGAGAAGCGGTCCGTCTGAAGGCGCAACGTCTCATTCGCGCAGGCCACGAGCGGAACTTGCCGCGCACTCGCAGCCTGTTGCCGGGTCTGCGAGAGCCACAATTCTCGATGCTCCCGCGATAGGCCCTTCATTGCGGAACGAGCAGCGGCAGTGATCTCATATGCGCCGCAGGAGGCACATTGGAATTCTACCCTTCGCGGCGTGATATCGGCTTCGAGTGCCGTGCCCGTACAGATCGGGCAGGTTGATGGGTAGTACCTTGGGCTTTTGTCAAACGAAAAGGCATTCATCGGTCAACCTTCCTTGTGTGCTACCATGGCGTGGAACCTGTGCGAGTGTTCATCACCGTGTACGCAACTAGGGAAACATGGTTCGGCGAGGAAACGAGCTGAACCGGTCGGATCCAAACTCGGTTCTCATTTTCTTGCCATCGTCATGTCGGCCCCAATCAGCCCCTTGTCTTGGGCGCAACGTTCCTCCTTGTGGCGACTTCCATTTGCTTTGCTTCTTTCTCGAGCCGATCCGGGGCGGCGGACCCCATCAAGGCGTAGGCTGTGCCTCCCGATTGCCAGTAAACAGTCGGCACGCGGCCGTCAGTGGCTGGGGTCGGAGGGACGGCATCTTCGCCATTCATCGGAGCCGCCACCAAGGTGATCCTACCAACGCTCGGCGTATCCGCCGTCAAAACCAGACTCTGCTTCCCGTTCCAGGGTTGCACCTGAACATCCGTCACCACCCATACCGAGGGAAGGGTCGGCATACTTATATTCGCGGCGCCCACCAGTCGTTCGATCTTGTCCTGCTTCGGCTCACTGCCCTTCCCGGGACCGGCGTTCAATTGCGCAACGCGCAAGGCATCACGCGCCGCCAGAATGAAACTCGCATCCGCCGTTTGACCGCCTTGGCGAAGCGACATGGTCAACGAGTTGGCCGACCACCCGAGCGCAATCAGTACGACGGCGGCGATTTGAAATCTCAGCGCGGCAAAGAATCTCCTCCGGCGAAACGCTCCCTCCAACCGCTTTGCTCCTTGCAGGCTCGCAGAAGGCGGAAACAACCGCTGGGGCTGGACGTCGCGCAGTGACCCCATGCGCTGCGCATGAGCAAACACTTCCGCCGCCAGTTCCGGTTCCAGGGCAAGACGTGCCTGCAGGTCGGATCTCTGCGACGGCGACAGTTCGCCATCGAGGAGGCGGTTGATTTCTTCCTCGGAAACGCGATCACTTGGCCACATCACGGCCTCCCACTACCTTAAACTGAGCCGGTGCGAAGCCGCTCATTTTTTCCATGTTGCGCTTCAAGGCGGCTCGTGCGCGGCTCAGGCGCGACATGACGGTTCCTGTTGGCACCCCCAGCAATTCGGCGGCCTCGGAATAGGTGAAGCCCAGCACGCCGACCAGATGGAGAACTTCCGCTTGCTCGGTTGGCAATCCGACCAGTGCCTTCCTTACGTTGGACAGTTCAGCACTATGCTCCTGTGATGGGAGCAACGCCGTGTCAGACGTTTCAGCGTAAGACTCAAGGCGCCGCTTGTCGGCGTTCGCATGGGCCGCGCCGGTCAGAAACGTATTGCGAACAATTCTGATCAGCCAAGGCAGCAGCGGACGAGAAGCATCATAGGTGCCGGCCAGTGAAAGTGCGCGAGCGAGCGCCTCCTGAACCAGGTCATCGGCGTCAGCATCATCCCGCGTGAGCACGCGCCCATAGCGCCAAAGATCCTCCAGGTAAGGTGTGACGTCGAACTTCGCTCTCATTTCGCCTTGTTCCGAGCCACCCTTGACGCCGTCCCCAGCCGATCGCTGCCTACGGCAAGAGTGATTCGTGCCCCAAATTCAGAGGCCCTGCGCCTCACAATCTTCATGGATAGAATTCGCCTCATGGATAGAATTCGAAGTCGTTCAAGTGTGCTTTGGACATGTGGATCGGCCCAGCGGTCAGGGAAATAACCGCTGGGCCTGATGGGAGCGCGCTCCTCCCGAACGCAAAGCGCTGAGCTGTCGAAAAACATCGTTACCCGCGCTGTCGCTCCCTTTGTCCGACCTTGGCCTGCCAGTTGCCGCCACGCCGAAAGCTCACCCTCATTGCCCTACTTACTGAGCCAGGGGCGAAACTATTCCAGCCCGATAGACATTTTTCGAAAGCCTGGCGCCCACAACCGTTGAGGCGTTGTATCCCAAAGGCAGGGCTTTGCGGTGGTCAATTCACGGGGATGGCCAGTGATAGTCAGGCAACTGCAAGGTGTCGGTAATTTCCCTTCCGAACGCCACACGTGCCAGTCCGGGGATTGCGAATGTCCTTATCACCAGGTTGCGGAATAACAGGCCCAGTCGCGTTCTTGGTGCAAGGGCTCCAGCAAATCGCTCGGCACCTTGCTGCTTCGCATTGATGTAATCCCGCAGGAATTCTTCGTATCGGGGAAAAGCTTCCTCGCACCGCCCGTCGGCCCTGAGCAACTCGCCTGCCAGCACATAGGCGGAAATCAAGGCCAGGGCCGATCCTTGTCCCGCCAAAAGGGACACGCAAAATGCGGCATCGCCGGTCAGGGCAATGCGGCCTCGAGACCAACTGTTCATCCTGATCTGGCTGACGCTGTCGAAATAGAGTTCGTCCGTACGATCCAACTCCTCCAGGATGCGAGGGCATTCCCAGTTTCCATCGCCATAACGCTCCCGCAGCATTTTCTTCTGCATGGCCAGCGCGACTGGCATGGCATCGCTGTCGACGGCAAAGACGAACAGAAAAAGCGTGCGGTTGTCACGAAGCGTGAAACGGCCGACCATTTGCCCAGGCCGCGCGTACATCAAGTATACGTCGTCATCGCGCGGACGATAGCCACCCGCCTCGAAGGCCGCGACAGCGTAGCCGAGTTTCTTCTCGAACCTGGCCTGGGGGCCGAAGGCCAGCCGGCGAACGGCCGAATGTAACCCATCGGCGCCGATCACCAGATCGAACTGACGCTCGGCTCCACCATGTAACCGAACCTTCACCCCGTCTGACTGCTCCTGAAGCCTGACGATCTCATCGTCGAAAATGACCTCGGTCGCGTTCTTGATCTTTTCGAACAGCAATCGCGAGAGATCGCTGCGCCCGAGCGTCACATATCTCCCATCCGTCAGATCGCTGAAGACGCCCGTGCCAAAACCGGCAAGCCGCTTTCCGCGATCATTCACGATGCGAACCTCGCGCACGTGGTAACCTACACGGTCGATGTCGGCACCAAGTCCCATTCGTTCGGCGATGCGGTATCCGAGGCCCCAGAAGTCAATGACATATCCTCCGGTGCGTAGCCTTGGCGCTCGCTCAATCAGCGTTGGCTGGAATCCAGCTGCATCGAGCCAAAAGGCGAGGGCCGGCCCTGCAATTCCTCCGCCGGAAATCAGCACCGTTCGGCTATCCATGCCAAAAAGCTAGCGGGCGCGACGTTCGAGGCAAGGGATCTATGGACCGACGGTCGCAGAAGCGCCTCCGGCCGCCGTCGCCTCTTCAATCATCGCATTGCCACGGTGTCATGATCTCGGCACGCCGATCGCCGTGCCCATCTCGTGGCCTGCTTCGATCACGCAACAACACGTTCGGTTACAATTTCGTGAGGATCCCGCCGATGAGTCGATTCGCCCCATTGGCGCCATAAACGGATCGCTAGTTTTCCTCGTTGCATCAAGCTCCCTAAGGCTTTGCAAGAAAACGACTATTTGCCAACATTGCGCGGGAGGCGGATGTGAATCCTGCATCTATTCGTATGTCTTTTCCCAACCCGACGACACAACTGGCTACAGCTCTGATAGGCCTCGGTCTGCTGTTGAACGTCGTCCCGGCGCGCGCCCAGCAGGCCGCGGCCTCGGGCGCGGCGCTTGCCGGCCAGATGCCGACCGGCCTGTGGCTGACGACGCCCTATCCGGAATTTTCCGCCCAGGTCGGCAAGGAGGTGAGCGTTCCCCTGAGCCTGGCCAACCATGGCCTGCCGCCCCAGCGTGTCGAGTTTGGCGTCGATGGCTTGCCGACCGGCTGGAAATGGGAAATCGACGGCGGCGGCAAACCAGTCTCCGCGGCGATCGCCGGCGCCGACAATACGGTCGGCCTGACACTGAAACTGACGCCACCGGCGGCCGGTGGCGTCAAGGCGATCGACTTCGCCGTCTCGGGCAAGTCCGGTGGCGAGGCCCTCAAACTGCCCATGCAACTGACCCTTGCCAAGACCGAGCCGGCGAAGCTGACACTGGAGCCGAAGCTGCCGGCGTTGCGCGGCACGGCCAAGTCGGCATTCGACTTCCAGGTCGAGATTAAGAACGAGGGACAGGAGGACACGACGGTCAATCTCCTGTCGCGGGCACCATCCGGCTTTCAGGTGACCTTCAAGCAGGGCTACGGATCGCAGGAATTGACCAGCCTGCCGCTGAAGGCCGGTGAGTCGAAGACGCTCTCGGTCGGTGTCCAGCCGCCGGACAATGCCCAGGCGGGCCACTACCCCGTCGACATCGCCGCCAGCGGCGGCAATGTCAGCGCCGATACGAAGCTGGTCCTCGACGTTACCGGCAGGCCAACGATCTCGCTTTCCGGTCCCCAAGGTCGGCTTTCCGGCAACGCCACGGCGGGTCAGGAACGGACCTTCACCTTTACGCTCTCCAACAATGGCTCGGCGCCCGCCCGCGACCTGAAATTGACGGCAAGCCCGCCTTCTGGATGGAAAGTGGCCTTCAGCCCCGAAAAGGTCGACGAGATCGCGCCTGGCGCTACGTCCGATGTCGGCGTCTCGATGACGCCGTCCGCGCAGGCGATTGCCGGTGACTACATGGTTTCGGTCCGTGCCAATGGCGAAGGGACTTCCGACGACGCCAATTTCCGCGTCACGGTGCGCACCTCGACGCTGTGGGGCGTCACCGGCCTCGGCGTCATCGGCGCCTCGGCGCTGATGCTGGCTTTTGCCGTAACCCGGTATGGCCGGCGATGAACACGGTCATCGAAGCGACCAGCCTGGTCAAGCGCTACGGGCGCATTGCCGCCGTCGACGGCATCGATCTTGGCGTCGGCAGGGGCGAGGTCTTCGGTTTGCTCGGCCCCAACGGTTCGGGCAAGACCACCACGATCCTGCTCTTGCTCGGTCTTACCGAACCGACTTCCGGCACAATTCGAGTTCTGGGCCTCGACCCGCTGCGCCAGCCGCTGGCGGTCAAGCGCAGGGTCGGCTATCTGCCGGATCAGATAGGCTTCTACGACCAGCTTACGGCGCGCGAAAACCTGGTCTACTCGGCGAGGCTCGCGGGCCTTGTCGCCGAGGAGGCGAACCGGCGCATCGCCGCGGCTCTGGAGCGTGTAAGGCTGGCCGATGTCGCCGATCGCCGCGTCGCGACCTTCTCGCGCGGCATGCGCCAGCGGCTCGGCCTGGCCGAAGTGCTCGTCAAGCAGGCCGAGATCGCCATCCTCGACGAGCCGACCTCGGGTCTCGATCCGCAATCGACGCAGGAACTGCTGGACCATATCCGCGAGCTTGCCGCCGATGGCGTCACAATCGTGCTCTCTTCGCATCTGCTTGGCATGATGCAGACGATCTGCGACCGTGTCGCACTTTTCCGAAAGGGCCGCATCGGGCTCATCGGCCGGGTCGACGACCTGACCTCGGAGGTACTCGGCGGCACGCATGTGGTCGAGGTGGAAGCCGAGAAAGCCGATCTGCGCCTCGTACTGGCGGGCACGCCGCATGTGTTGGGCGTGACACCTCTGAGGCCGGGGCGATGGCGCGTCCACGCCGACGCCGACATCAGGGCCAACATTGCCCGGCTGGTCGTGGCGGCGGGAGGCGCGCTTCATGCCATGAGCATTCGCCAGTCCGGTCTCGACGAGGTCTATGTCCGCTTTTTCGAGGGAGAGAGCCATGACGCAGCGGCGTGAAGGGTCGCCCTTTGTCGGCCTGTCGACGGTCGCGCTCAAGGAAGCGGCCGATCATATGACCAGCGTCCGCATCCACCTGGTCATGCTCCTCGTCGTCTTGACGGCGATCGGCTCGGTCTATGCGGCCATCGGCCAGATCAAGGCGACGCTGGGCGAGGACCCGTTCCTGTTCCTGCGCCTGTTCACCACGGCGCAGCCGCCGCTTCCTTCGTTTGTCTCCTTCCTCGGCTTTCTCATTCCCCTGGTGGCGATCGCGCTCGGCTTCGATGCCATCAACGGCGAATACAGCCGCCGCACCCTGTCGCGCATCCTGTCGCAGCCGATCTACCGCGACGCGCTGCTTGCCGGCAAGTTTCTGGGTGGGCTCCTGGTAATCGCCATCTGCCTGCTGGCATTGTGGCTGCTGGTCACCGGCCTCGGCATGCTGTTGCTTGGCCTACCCCCGAGCGGCGAGGAAGTCGCGCGCGGACTTGCCTTCCTTTTCGCGTCCTTCGTCTATGCCGGCGTCTGGCTGGCAATGGCGATGGCTTTCTCCACCCTTGTCAGATCGCCGGCGACATCGGCGTTGTGCGCACTCACCGTTTGGCTGCTGTTCACCGTATTCTGGCCGATGCTGGCGCCCCTGATCGCAGGTGTGGTCGTGCCGATCGATCCGCTCGATCCGATGACGGCGGTGCACCAGATCGGTCTCGAGCAGGCGATCGCCCGCGTCTCGCCCAACACGCTTTACGGCGAAGCCACGCTTGCGCTGCTCAACCCGGCGACGCGCTCGCTCGGCCTGCTGTTCGCCGACCAGATGAGTGGCGCCGTGATGGGCGCGCCATTGCCGTTTTCGCTGAGCATGGCGCTGATCTGGCCGCAGCTTGCCGGCATGATCGCGGTGCTTCTTCTGCTGTTCACGATCGCATACGTATCGTTCCAGCGTCAGGAGATAAGGGCATGACGGCGCGAGCGCGGCACTTGCCTTCGAACCGCGCAATACCGGGATATCCGTGAACAGTATCTTGAAGTCGGCGGACCCGACGATCGGCTGCGAAGTCGCGCGGGCGCGCCACTTTGGCGGGCCGCTTCGCCGCATCGCGGCGTCGCTCACCGTCTTCGCGGCCATCGGATTGACCATCGCCGGTTTCAGCGATGTCATCCAAGACCTCGATTACGAAGCTCTTGTCAGGGCGATGCGTCACATGCCCGCCGCCGCCATCGGCTGGTCGATCTGCGCGACGATCCTGAGCTTTGCCGCACTCGTCGCAAGAGACGTCTGTGCGGTTCGTTATGTTGGCGGCCGCACTCCTCTTTTGGCACCGTTTCTGGCGGGGTTCTGCGGCACCGCGCTGGGCAATGCCGTGGGCTTCGGCACCCTCACCGGCGCGGCGGTTCGATATCGTATCTATGGCGCTGTCGGCATCAGGTCGCGCGACATTGCCCGGCTGTTGCTATTCATTGCCGGAGGTTTCGGACTGGGACTTGCCGGGTTCGGCGGATTCGCCGGGCTGATGGAGCCGGTACCGGTCGCGCATCTCTTGGGATGGCGGCCGGAGTTGCTGAGACTGATATCGGCGATGGCTCTCTCGGCGGCGGTGGCCATCGTGTTCTTCGGTCCGCGCGGCACCTTGCGAATAGGCGCGTTTTCAATTGCCGGCCCGAGCAGGATGCTCACGGCGGCGCAACTGCTGCTGGCCGCGACGCGCCTGACCGGTGCCGCGGCGGCGCTGTGGATCCTTCTGCCCGGCGCACCGATCGATTTCTTGACCTTTGCCGCGGTGTTCTCGGCCGCCACCGCCTTGGGCGCGGTGAGCAATCTGCCTGGCGGGATTGGGGTCTTCGAGGCGGTCGTGCTTTGGGCTCTCAAAGGACAGGCTTCTCCCGATTCGATTGCAGCGGCCCTGTTGACCTATCGCGGCATTTATTTCGCCGTGCCGCTGGCGCTTTCCGCGGCACTGCTGGCAATCTTCGAGACCCGCCTTGCCATCGGCCACGAACGATCCCGCGACGATCGCCTTGTCCGAGCCGCCGCCGGTCTGGCACCGCGCTTCATGGGCGTCATATCTTTCGCGGCCGGAGTGATGCTGCTCATTTCCGGCGCAACACCTACTTTCGGGCACCGGCTGGCAATCCTGTCCATGCGGCTGCCGCTGTGGATTGTCGAGACATCGCACTTCCTCGGCAGTCTGTTGGGCCTTGTCTTCCTGTTTGTCGCTCGCGGTCTCTTCGAGCGGCGGGACGGCGCCTGGTGGATTGCACTGGCGCTGGCAATCGCGAGCCTGGGTCTGTCACTCGCCAAGGGGCTGGCCTATGGCGAGGCAGGTTTCCTTTCTTTCCTGATTGCTCTTCTTCTCACGACGCGGCGGCAGTTCGATCGTCCGGCCTCGATGCTCGAACAACCATTCACGATTGGCTGGTTCGTCGCGGTGGCAGTCATCCTGGTCGCTGCCCAACTGATCTTTTTTCTGGCCTTCCGCGACGTCGACTACACGGCTCACGACCTTTGGTGGCAGTTCGAATTCGACGCGCAGGCTCCGCGGGCATTGCGCGCCTTGCTCGGAGCAGCAGTCATCGCGATAGCATTTGGCCTGTGGGAATTGCTTCGGCCGCCCAAGGGCCTTGCCTCGCCGCCCAATGCCGCCGCGCTCGCGCATGCATCGCGCATCATCGACCTGCAGGGCCGCAGCGAAAGCCTGCTTGCGATGATGGGAGACAAGAGCTTGCTCTTTTCCACCTCCGGCAAGGCTTTCATCATGTACGGCAAGCGCGGGCGCAGTTGGATTGCGCTTTTTGACCCCGTCGGCCCGTGCGAGGAATGGACGGAACTGATCCGGCGTTTCATCGGGCTCGCTGACGGCCACGGCGGGCGGGCGGCTTTTTACCAGATACGCCCCGAGAGCCTGCCATATTACCTGGATGCCGGCCTGACCGTCATGAAGCTCGGCGAGGAAGCATGTGTGCCGCTCACCGACTTCAGTCTCCAGGGCGGTGCGAAAGCCCATCTTCGTTATGCGCTCAAACGCGGCGAGCGCGATGGACTAACCTTCGAATTGGTGCCGCCGGATCGTGTGGCTTTCATCCTCGCCGCGCTGGAAACGATCTCGTCGGATTGGCTCGAAACACGGCGGAACGGCGAAAAAGGCTTCTCGGTTGCCGCGTTCGAACCACGCTATCTCGAGTCCCAATGGGTCGCGCTCGTCCGTCAACATGGCGTGCCCACCTCTTTCGTCACCGTGATGACGACCAGTTCGGTTCGGGAAGCATCGACAGGGTTGATGCGGCACGCACGCGGCACGTCACCATACGCGATGGAATTCCTGTTCACGAATCTGATGCTTCAGCTCAAGGAACTGAATTGCCGTTGCCTCAGTCTTGGCATGGCGCCGCTCAGCGGCATCGAGTCTCCGCCCCTCTCTTCCCGCTGGAACAGGCTGGGGGCCATCATCCGGCACTATGGCAGCCCGTTCTACAACTTTCGCGGCCTGAGACTTTTCAAGGACAAGTTCAATCCGATATGGGAGCCGCGCTATCTGGCGGCGTCGGGCACGCTCAGTCCTTTCATGGCCCTTGCCGATGCCACCACTTTGATCGGCAGGGGGTTCAAGAGACCAAAGGAGCTTTCGAACCGTGAATAGGCTCTTCGCCTGCCTGCTTGCCGCAGCGGCAATGCTTTCTGCCACACCAGTCTTGGCGCTTGACGGTGGCCGCTTCGGCGACGTCCATGTCGCCTTGCCCGATGGACCGATGCGCGGATACGTCGTGGTGTTTTCCGATATCGGCGGCTGGAGTGCTGCCGATCAGACTACGTTGGACGCTCTGGGCAAGAACGGGGCACTGGCGGTCGGCGTCGATACAAAGCTCTATCTCGACAGAATCGCCGATGGCGATCGCCCATGTGACAATCTCGTCGGCGACGTGGAGGCACTCAGCCGCCAGTTGCAGCGCACGCATGGCGGCCTTGAATATCACTTTCCGATCCTCGCCGGCGCCGGAGAAGGCGGCACCCTTGCCGGGGCCATTCTGGCGCAAGCGCCGGTCAACACGCTGGCGGGCGCCGTATCGCTGGACCCCAGCATCGGCTTGAGCGGCAAGCGCCCGGTTTGCGCGGGCGCTCCGTCGACGCCCGGCGCCGGCGGCTACACCTATGGGCCGATTTCACCGCTGCACGGCTTCTGGGACGTCGGGCTGACGGCGTCTGAGCCCGCGAGCGCGAGAGAACACTTCGACCGGCTTCGCGCCGCGGCTACGCCATTGACCTTCCAGTCAGTCAACTCCGGTAGTCGGGATGACATGTTGGTTGAACTGGTCGGACCGCATCTGGACCAGGGAACGGCCCAGGGAGTGGCCGCCCTGCCGCTTATAGAATTGCCGGCTTCGAAACCCTCGGGGCTGATGGCGATCGTGCTGTCGGGCGACGGAGGCTGGCGCGACCTCGACAAGACCATAGCGGAGGATCTGCAAGCGCGAGGGGTTTCCGTGGTCGGCTGGGACAGCGTTCGCTATTTCTGGAACGAGAAATCGCCGGAGCAAACGGCGGCCGACCTGGCGAGTGTCATTTCCGCCTACGGCGCGAAGTGGCATGCCGACAAGGTGGCGTTGATCGGTTACTCGTTTGGGGCGGACGTCCTGCCGCTCGCCTATGACAGGTTGCCCGCCGATCTCAGGCAGCGTGTCGCGATTGTTTCGCTATTGGGATTTGCGGGCGAGGCCGATTGGAAGATTACCGTCGCCGGGTGGCTGGGAGCCCCGCCGAGTGCGAAAGCCACTCCTGTTGAACCAGCCATCGGGCGCATGCCGGCTGGGGCCATTCAATGCTTTTACGGTGAGGAAGAGACCGACTCGTTTTGCCCGCAATTGGTCTCCCGGGGCGCCGAGGTCATTCGGACAGCGGGCGGTCACCATTTCGACGGTGACTATTCGAGGCTGGCCGAACGTATCTTGGCTACCTTCGAGCGCCATGCCGCGAAGCAAAAGTAGCTCCCAATGTCGGCGGCTTCGTCATTGTGTACCGGTCAGGCTTTCGTGTGCCCGAAAGGCGGAAGACCAACCCGGGTTCAAAGGCCCAGATAGGCGCGGCGAACTTCGGGATCGTCGATGAGTTCCTTGGCCGCGCCCCGGTGCACGATATGGCCGGTCTCCATGACATAGCCACGGTCGGCGCCCGACAGCGCCAGATGCACGTCCTGTTCGACCAGAAGGATGGTCACGCCCTCGTCGCGGATGGTCGCCAGCACCGCCATCAACTGCTCGACCACGACCGGCGCCAGGCCAAGGCTCATCTCGTCGATCATCAGCAGGACGGGTGCCGCCATCAGCCCGCGCGCCATGGCGCACATCTGCTGCTCGCCGCCCGACATCGATCCGGCGAGCTGCTTCTTGCGTTCGCCAAGCCGGGGAAAGAGGGCGTACATGCGCTTGAGATCGCGTTCCACGGCCGCCTTGTCGCTGCGCCGGTAGGCGCCCATCAAGAGATTGTCCTCGACGGTCATGCGGTCGAACAATTGTCGGCCTTCCGGCACCTGCACGAGCCCTGACGCAAACGCTTCGTCCGAGGTCATCGGCACCAGATCCCGGCCGGAAAATTCGATCTTTCCGGTGGCAGCGATCACACGCGACAGGGCGCGGAGTAATGTCGTCTTGCCGGCGCCATTGCCGCCGACGAGGGCGACGATCTCGGCCTTGTGCACTTCAAGCGAAACGTTCCGCAGCACCGGCATGCCGCCATAACCGGCGCCAAGGTCGGCGACCTCCAGCAGCGGAGCCTGCCCTTTCTTCGCCGCGGCGCTCATGCGCGCCTCTTGCCGAGATAGGCCTCGACCACCGTCTTGTCGGAGAGCACCGCATCCGGCGCGCCGTCGGCGATCTTTTCGCCATGGTGCAGCACCAGCAGCCGGTCCGACAGGCTCTTGATCGCCTTGATGACGTGTTCGATCACCAGAATGGAAATGCCTTGATCTCGCACCTTGCGGATGACGTCGATCACCTCGTCGATCTCGACATGGTTCAATCCCGCCATCACCTCGTCGCACAACAGAAGCTTCGGCTGCATGGCCAGCGCCTTGGCGAGTTCCAGCCGCTTGCGTCCCGGGCCGCCAAGTTCGTCGGCGCGCTGGTCGACGGATTTGCCAAGCCCGACGAAGTCGAGGTAGCCGCGCGCCCTTTCGCGCGCGCGGTTGAGATCGGCTTCGCCACCGCCGTGGCCGAACAGCGCGCCGACGGCGACATTGTCCAGAACCGACAGGCCGGGAAAGGGCCGCATGATCTGGAAGGTGCGGCCAATACCGAGCCGAGCGCGCCGGTAAGCAGGCAGTTTGGCGATCGACTGTCCGGCGAAAATGATATCGCCGGAACTTGGCGCCAGCGTGCCGCTGATCAGGCTGACCAGCGTCGTCTTGCCTGCGCCGTTGGGCCCGATGACGCCGAGGATTTCGCCTTCGTCGAGCGTGAAGGAGACATCGTCGACGGCGATCAGCCCAGCGAAGCGGCGCGTGGCATGGCTGATTTGGAGGATCGTGCTCATATGCGATGTGCCCGGATGTTCTCGATGAAATAGCGCCATCCCGACTTGCGGAAACGACGCACCACGTCGGCCAGCCCACGCGGCATCAGCACCACGGCGGCCACCACCACGATGCCGAAGAACAGGCCGGCGACACTGGTCACCTCGCTCGACAGGAATTCCGACACCGCTGAAAGGGTGAAGGCACCGACGACAGGGCCAAGGATGGTGCCCGGCCCGCCGAATACGGCCATGATGATCATCTTGACGTTGAGGCTGATGTCGAAGGCGCTTTCGGGATCGAGAAAGGTGATCCAGTAGGCGTGAATGCCGCCGGCGAGCGCGCTGAATATGCCGGAGAGGGCAAAGGCGAGCACCTTGTAGAGCGTCGTGTTGACGCCCATGACGGCAGCACCTTCCTCGTTCTCCCGGATGGCGATCAACCCGAAACCAAAGCGGCTCCGTGTCAGCCAGAAGATGGTCAGCGTCGTCAGCACCAGCAGCCCGAGCGCCAGTTCGTAGAACAACGGGTCGTTGTTGAGCGGCGGCAGCACGAGGCCGATATTCTGGCCGGCCAATTCGATATTGGAGACAATGGCGATCATGACCTGCGCCAGCGCCAAGGTCGCGATCGCGAAATAGTGCCCTTTGAGCCTGAGCACCGGCAGGCCGAGCAGAAAAGCGAAGACGAGGGCCAGCGCCACGCCGAATACCAGCCCGATGGCGAAGGGTAGTTCCCACTGGACCATGGCGATGGCGACGCCGTAGCTGCCGAGGCCGTAAAACACCGAATTGCCGAACGAGGCATAGCCGGCATAGCCCCCGATGATGTTCCAGCCTTGCGCCAGAACAGCCAGCAGCAGTGCATTGATGCCGAATTGGACCAGCACGTCCGAACCGAACCACGGCACGGTGGCGAGCGCGGCGATCACGACCAACGCGATGATTATGCGGAGAGCGGTCATGCGGTTTTGCCCAGCAGGCCGCTCGGCCGCACGATCAGTACCGCGACCAGCACGCCGAAGCTTGCCACGTCGGCGAAAGTCGCGCCGATATAGAGCACCGCCAGTGACTCGATGATGCCGAGGAACAGCCCTCCGACCAGGACGCCGAACGGATTGTCCAGTCCGCCGATGATGGAGATGGCGAAACACTTGGCGGTCAATGCCGCGCCAATATAGGGATTTATCTGCGACACCGTGCCGTAAAGCCCACCGGCAGCACCGGCAAGTCCGATGCCGATGCCGAAGGTCACGGCATAAAGGTGACGCGGCTCGACGCCGTAAAGCCTTGCCGCCACGAGGTTCTGCGCGGTGGCGCGAATGGCGCGGCCAAGCTTGGAGCGCAGCAGGAAAGCCCACATGGCGAGCGTCAGCACGATGGCGACGCCGAACGCCATCAGTCGCGCCTGCGGCAGTACGACCGGACCGAGCGCGATGCTATTGCCGGCATAGGGCGGGTTGATGGTGCGGAAGTCGGCGGAAAAGGCAAGCTGTGCCAGATAGGTCAGCACCACCTCCAAACCGAAGGTGATCAGCAACGTGTTGAACATCGGCCCGCGCACGACAAGGTTGAGCAGGCCGCGCTGCACCGCGTAGCCGAGCGTGAACATGATTATGGCCGTCATCGGCAGGCCGAGGAAAGGGTCGATGCCGAGATAGGTGTAGAGATGCCAGGACAGGTAGGCGCCCAGCATGATGAAAGCGCCATGCGCCAAGTTGACGATGTTGAGCACGCCCCAGACAAGGGCGAGCCCGAGCGCCATGATGGCGTAAAGGCCGCCCAGCAGGATGCCGTTGATCAGGATTTGCGCCAGCAGATCCACGCCGTTCCCCTCAGTCCGACCTTGTCAAAGGTCAGCGCTTGTCCCAGGCCGGCATCGGATATTTCGGTTTCTCGACGAAACCGTTGGCGCCATAGATCGCCTTGAGCTCCGTTCCCTGAACCTGGATCACGGTCTGGGACAGGTTGATCTGACCGTTTTCGGCGAAGGCAATCTTGCCGTAAAGGCTGTCGAGGTTGAGCTTGGCGAGCGCATCGCGCACCTTGGCGGCGTCGGTGCCGCCGGCATCCTCGATCGCCTGTGCCAGTGCCTCGACATCGGCCGCGGCCGACGCGGCGTGGTAATCGGGATCGTAGTTGTATTTCGCCTTGTAGTCCTTGGCGAAGGTAGCGGCATCACCGAACCATTTGTCCTTCAGTTCCGCCGAAGGCAGCCAGGCGGTCATGCCGAAGGCATAGTCGGCGTCGGCGCCCAGCGCCTTGCGGAAGTCCTCGCTCGGCACGCCGACGGTGAAGGAGTAGAGCTTTGGCGCGACGGCGAGGCTTTTCGCCTGGCGCACGAAATTGAGAATTTCGGTTTCGTGGCCGGCTACCAGGACGACCTCGGCGCCATTGCTCTTGATCTGTGACAGCAGCGAATTAAAGTCGCTGGCGTTGGAACTGTATTTCTCGTCCATGGCAATCGTCAGCCCCGCATCCTTCAGCAATGGCCGCGTGCCATCCGCTACCGAGACGTCGAAAGCATCGTCGGCATAGAGAAGCGCGACGGATTTCGGTGCCGGGTCGAGTTCCTTCAGCATCTTCACCGTCGAGCCGAAATAGTTGCTCGCCGGCGCCAGCGTGCCGAATATGTATTTGAACTTGCGCGAGAAAATCTGGTCGGATGCGCCGCCGCCCTGAACCATCGGTATCCGGTACTTTTCCGAGACGGCCGAATCCGCCAGCGCGAAATTCGACGCGAACGGCCCGAGCAGCAGGGCGACCTTGTCCTGCGAGACCAACTGCGTGTACTGCCGCACGCTCAAATTCACATCCGACTGGTTGTCGTAGATTTTCAGCGCCAGCTTGTGTTTCTCGCCGCCCACGGTGACACCGCCGGCTGCGTTGATCTTGTCGATCGCGAACTCGTAGGCGTCCTTGTAATAGCGGCCGGTATTGGCCGAGGCGCCGGTCAACTGCACCGATGCGCCAAGCACGATGTCGTCCGCGGATGCCGCGCCCGATGAAAATGCGAGGGCCGCGCCGGCCAGCAAGGCGCCGGCCAGATGAAGCATGCTGTTTGACATGGTGTCTCCTCCCTAAGCGTCTTTTGTTGTGCCATCGGCAATGAGCCGCAGGCTGGTGGTGGCATCAACCAAAGCCGTTCGGGAACGCCATTGGCTAGAGCCTGAAACTGGAGTTCAAGCGCTCCGGGGCAAGAGGGGCGATACGACATTCGTTTGACGCGCGACCGTAGCCAGGCGTGGCCTCTATCGTCAGCGGTGCCGTTCCAGCAAGGGGATCGGCACGAGGTTCTGCGGCTGATACTGGGCCAGTTGTCGCAAACCCGCGGGATCGCTCAACGCGATGAGCCGCGCTTTGCTGGTGATCAGCTGTTCGGCGCGCAGCTGCTGCATGACCCGGTTAAGATGTGGCACGCTCAGCCCGAGTGCGTCCGCCATGACCTCCTGCGAGAAGGGCAGATCAAAACTCGTCTCTGGCGCAAGTCCTACCTCGACAAGGCGCGCATGAATCTCGAGAAGAAGGTGGGCCAACCGTTCGATCGGTGTGCGGCGGCCGAGATTGACAATGTGCTCCGCGTAGTTCGCTGCCTCCTGCGCGGCGAGCCAACTCAAGACCAGTCCGAATTGCGGCTGCTCGTAGCAGAGACGGATATAGGAATCGAGCGAGCAGACGGTGCACGTCAATTCCGTCAGTGCCACGACAGCATAGGTGGACCGATCGAAAAAGCTGACCGGAAACCCGATCACGTCGCCGGGCAGGATGAGCTTGAGGATCTGTCGCTTGCCGCTCCGCAGCAGTCTGTAGCGGATCGCGTAGCCCTCTTTGATAAAGCACAGGCTCCGGAACTGCGACCCATGGATGACGAGTTCCTCTCGCTTCCTGACAGTCACGTCGCGTTCGAAGATTGCTTCAAGACTGGCGAGGTCGGCCGCGTCCAGTTTCATGACGCGCGTCAGTCTGGTCATGATCGCGTGACCGGTCAGCGGCATACCAATGTTCCAAACTGCGAGAGGCCGATCGTCCACAGCATCCTGCGGTGGCTTGTTAATCTAGATCATTAATCCAAATCATCCAACGAAAGTTGCATTGACCGAACCGCTCCCGCGGCTGCGAATGCCAGTGCGATCCGGCTCGTTTCCACGGCCGGTGGAAAATGGGGCAACAACGAGTGCCCCTGGAGGTCTTGCCGAGGGAGGAATATCCGATGCTATTCGACGATCATAAACCAGCCAACCTGTCTCGCCGTACCTTGCTTCATGCTGGTGCCGGCTTTGCCGGCAGCTTCATGTTGCCGGCTTCCTTCATTCGTCCGGTTTATGCCGCGGACGACAAGCCCGCGATCGGCACATGGCCGGCAGGCTCACAGGGCGACACCGTCTATATCGGCGCCACCGTGCCGCGCACTGGCGCCTATGCCGTACAGGGTGAGGACGAGCTCAAGGGTATGCAGCTAGCCGTCGAGCACATCAACGCCGGTAGCGATCTGCTCAAGCAGATCGCGCCGAAGGTCGACAAGGGTGTGCTTGGCAAGAAGGTGGAACTTGTCGTCGCCGATTCCGGTGCCAAGCCCAACAATGCCGTGCAGTCTCAGCAGACGTTCATCAACGACCACAAGATCATCGCCATGACGGGGTCGACCTCGTCGGCAGTCGCGGTGGCGCTGAACAAGTTCGCGGAACGTGAGAAGATCCTCTATCTGGTGGCCATATCCGGCTCGAACGACACCACCGGCAAGGATTGCGCACGCTACTCGTTCCGCCAGTGCGTCTATGGTGAGACTTGCGCCAACGCGATAGGCCCGGTGCTGTTGAAGAACTTCGGCAAGGGCAAGAAAGCGGCGTTCATGACGCCCGACTACACCTATGGCCATACGGTAACCAAGTCGGTCAACGACTATCTGACAGCCAATGGCGGCTGGGAAATGGTGACCAATCAGATCTCGCCACTGGGCACGCAGGACTTCAGCCAATATCTCACCAACATCGCCAATTCCGGTGCCGAGTTCATCATCAACGTCAACTGGGGGCGTGACGCCGTGCTGTCGGTGCAGCAGGCCAAGCAATTCGGCCTGACGCCGAACATGAAGATGGTGATCCCTTACCAGATTCCGTTCCTGGCCAAGGAAGTGGGTGCCGAACTCACTGAAGGCGTGTTTGCCGCCACTGATTTCTGGTGGACGATGGAGGACAAGTATCCGCTCGCCAAGATGTTCGTCGACGAGTTCCAGAAGAAGTACAACTACCGGCCGGAATGGGGCGCCGAGAACAGTTACATGCAGTTCGCCATCTGGGCGCGCATGGTCTCGGAAGCCGGCACCTTCTATCCGCCGGACGTCATCAAACAATACGAGAAGGGCGAAACCTTCCCATCCATGGTCGGCGACGTGAAGTTCCGGCCCGAGGACCATCAGCTGATCCGTCCCGTCGTCATCGTCCGCGGCAAGGCGCCGAAGGACATGAAGAACGAGGAGGATTTCTGGGAGGTGCTCGACGTCGTGCCGGGCGAAGGACTGATGCAGAAGCCGGACGCCTTCGGCTGCAAGCTTGGCGATTACACCTGACGGTCACAACTGCCTTCTCCGCGTCATCGATGCGGAGAAGGACTTCATCCCGTATATGGCAGACCAAAGAGGGCGCGAAGCAGTGTCTTTGCGGCTTGAGGTCTGGCCGATTAACTATCGCATGGCAACGGATTGCCTGTCATTATGGCGGGCTGGACGGCGACGCGACAGGCTATTCATCAACCTCAAAGCGGGCGGCAGCGTGGTCAATTGGGCTAATTTCATTTCGCAATGCTTCAACGGGCTGGTGCTCGGCGCGCTTCTGGCGCTGATTTCCTCCGGTCTGACCATCATCTACGGCACGCTCGGCGTGCTCAACCTTGCGCATGGCGCGATGTTCATGCTCGGCGGCTATGCCGGTTGGGTCGCCTATGACTATACGGGCTCCTTCATTGTTGCGCTCATCGCCGGCTCCCTCTTCGTCATGCTAGTCGGCGTCCTTATGGAGCGGCTTATCATCCGCTACTTCTACGCTCGTCCGCAGGAGGATCAGATCCTCGTCACCTTCGGACTGGGCATCGTCTTCGTCGAGGGGGTGCGCTTCTTCTTCGGCAGCCTGTCAAAGACGGTGCCGCCACCGAGCCTGTTCCAAGGCATCACCAATCTCGGATTCATGGTCTACCCGACCTATCGTCTGGCGTTGCTCGGCATCGTTGCCGTGGCGTTGCTGGCGCTCTATTTCGTGCTCTACCGTACCCGCATCGGCATGATCGTGCGCGCTGGCATCGAGGATTCGGTCATGGTCGGCTCGCTGGGCATCGACGTCTACAAGGTCTTCATGCTGGTGTTCGGCATCGGCGCCATGGCGGCGGGCTTCGCCGGCATCGTCAACGCGCCGGTGGTATCGATCGCGCCTGATGTCGGCGAGGCGATCCTGGTGCAGACCTTCGTCGTGGTGGTCATCGGCGGCGTCGGATCGTTCCCGGGTGCGGTGCTCGGCGGCATCATCGCAGGCGAGATCATCTCCATCACCTCGATGTTCAATCCAGGCTATGCCTATGTCATGCTTTTCGTGGCGATGACTCTCGTGCTGGTGCTGCGTCCTTACGGACTGCTCGGCACGGCGGGCCGCGAGTGAACGCGGTCCGCTCATGAACATGAAACGCTCCTTCCTCGTCGAGGTGCTGACGGTGATCGCACTGATCGCCGCGCCTTTCGTTCTGCCGCATCTCGGCTTCGCGCCGACAACCATCAACCGCATCCTGATCTGGGGCCTGTTCGGGCTCGGTTTCGACATCCTCTTCGGCTACACCGGCCTGCTTTCCTTCGGCCAGTCCGCCTTCTACGGCACCGGCGGGATGTTCGCCGCCTACCTGTTGACCGAACTGAATTTTCCTTACGTCATGGTGGCGATCGTCATCGGCGCTGTCGTCGCCGGCTTCGTCGGCTATCTCGTAGGGATGGTCGCGCTCCGGCGCACCGGCATCTATTTCGCCATGATCACCGTGGCGATCTCGGAAGTGTTCTTCTTCGTCGAGTTCAACCCGCTATCGGCCTATACCGGAGGGGAGAACGGTCTGCCGGGCGTGCCGACGCCGAGCGTCTTTCTCGGTTTCACCACGCTTAGGTTCGATTCCGACTGGGCGACGTATACCTTCCTGGCATTCTGGTACTTCGTCGGCTTGGTGATTGCCCTGCGTATCGTGCGCTCGCCGGTCGGAGCCATTCTTTCCGCCATCCGCGACAATCCCCTGCGCGCGGCCGCGCTCGGCCACAACATCCACGCCTACAAGCATACCGCCTTCGTGGTCGCCGCGATCTACGCCGGCTTTGCCGGGGGCCTGCTCGGCGTCATGCAGGGCTTCATGCCGCCGGATGCGTTCATGTTCGATACATCAGGTCAACTCGTCATGCAGACCGCGATAGGCGGTGCCGGCACACTGTTCGGGCCTCTGGTGGGAGCGACCGTGTGGCTTTTCCTCAGCGATTTCTTCCAGAACACGCTCCACCTTGGCGCGACATGGAAGCTGGTGCTCGGCATTGTTTTCGTGCTGCTGGTCGTCTTCCTGAGGCGCGGTATCGTCGGCGCCATCGCGGACGTCTACGACCTGGCGACGGGCGCCAGGAAAACCGTTGAGCCGGTCGAGGCGGCAGCAATCACCCCGCCGATCGCGCCGGGTTCGTCGCCGGTCGTCGTCGAGGCGATGCCGGCGCGCCACCGTTCCACGGACCACGCTTCCGGTCCCATCTTGCAGGCTACGGGATTGAGCAAACGCTACGGCGGCCTGATGGCCAACAGCGATATCGACTTCACCATCAACCATGGTGAGACGCGGGGCATCATCGGACCAAATGGTGCCGGCAAGAGCACCTTCTTCAAGATGCTTACCTGCGAGGTGTCGCCGACCTCGGGCAAAATCGTGTTCGAGGGCCGCGACATCACCGGTATGAGCGTGACGGATGTCTGCCAGCTCGGACTGACCAAGAGCTACCAGATCAACCAGCTCTTCGACCGGCTGACCGTCAGGCAGAACCTTACAATCGCCACGCTTGGCGAAATCCGCGGCAAGTTCAGGCTCGACCTGTTCCGCAATATCCGCAAGATCCCGGGCCTCGACGAGCAGGTCGAGCGCACGCTGGCGCTGGTCAACCTGACGCACTGCCCGGACACGCTGGTCTCGCAACTCGCCTATGGCGAGAAGCGCCGGCTGGAGATCGGGCTGGCGCTGGCGACTTCGCCGAGCCTGCTGCTGCTCGACGAGCCGCTGGCCGGCATGAGTCCGCGCGAGCGCGTCGAAACGGTTGCGCTGCTGAAGTCGATCGCGCGCGGCCGCACGATGATCATCATCGACCACGATATGGATTCGCTGTTTGAACTGGTCGAGACGGTCACTGTGCTGCAAGAGGGTCGCATCCTCGCTCACGGCATCCCGGAGCAGATCAAGACCAATCCAAAAGTGCAGGAAGCCTATCTCGGCGGCGTTCACGGAGAGATTGCCTGATGAGCCTGCTTGAGGTCGAAGGTCTGAACAGCTACTACGGCGACAGCCACATTCTGTTCGACGTATCGCTGCGCGTGGAGAAAAACGAGGTTGTCGCGCTCCTTGGCAGGAACGGCGCCGGCAAGTCGACGACGCTGAAGAGCCTGATGGGTGTCGTCACGCCGCGCACAGGCAGCATCAAGTTCGATGGCGAGGAACTGGCGGGCAGGAAGGCGCACAGAATCGCGCAGCTCGGCATGCAACTCGTGCACGAGGATCGCCGCATCTTCGGCAGCCTGAATGTCGAGGACAACATCATCCTTGCGGGCCTGACCGCCGATAACAGGTGGCCGCTCGAGCGCATCTACGAGATGTTCCCGCGGCTGAAGGAGAGGCGCACCAGCCGGGGCACGGACCTCTCCGGGGGCGAACAGCAGATGTTGGCGATCGCCCGCGCGCTCGTGCGCGACCCAAAGATCATCCTGCTGGACGAACCGTTCGAAGGGCTTGCCCCGGTTATTGTCCAGGATCTCGTCAAAGCCTGTCGCGAACTGGCCGAGGCCGGGCAGACCATCGTGCTGGTCGAACAGAACCTGGCTGCGACCTTGGCGCTTGCAAAGCGCGTCTATATCATCAACAACGGCCACATTGCCCATGAAGGACCAGCCGCCGAGATCAAGGCGCAGCCGGAACTCTTGCAGCGCTACCTCGGCGTATAGACAGTGCCGACCCGCGATGAACAGTTTTCTTCAGTTGCCGGGCAACAGGCGCGCTTCCCGTGCGGCCTCGATGAATGCCATTCGGGCGGCTTCCGCCTTTGCTTCATCTTCCATCGCGGCTCGACAGGCGTGATGAGCGGCCAGAATCTTGGGTGAGCCGCCATGGCGCAGCCTTTCACGGAGCAGTTCATCCGCCTGGCGCGCGCTAATGATGTTTCTGATGCTTCCGAAGATGCCTACCGTCACCGATACAGGAGCGGCAAACCAACCCTGAGCCATAACCAGACCTCGTACGTTACATCGCAGACATGAACAGAACCGCTCGCTTGGGCGGACCAACGGTTTCTTGCCTTCCGGAATCAAAGCCGGCTAACTGACCGTTTGGGCTGTCTTCGATGCGGAATTTATGTCACAGCATGACATATATGCATGAGAGCGGCGCCCGACAAGGTGTTCGAATTTCCAAGGCCGATTCTCTGTGTCGGAACATTGGCTACCCAGGATGGCCAGGCTGACATGGGTTCCATGGCTCCCCATAGTCATGACGATCCTGCGACTTTGCGATGGACGATTGATCATCCATTCACCGGTGACCCATGCCCCAGGCATGGCGCAATGAGGCGGGGGTTCGGATTGGCCGTCCAAAGCCTCGGAGCATACGCGCGACAGTATCGACCAGAAATGCGTTGGTAGGCGCCGTCGAACCGTCCGGCAGCAGAAGATTGTTCTCGAAGCCGACCCGTGCATCTCCACCCAGCAACGCCCCGGCGGACACGCAGGCAGCCTCGTCGCGGCCGAAGGCGCAGACCATGAAGGAACGGAAGGCCGGAATGCCTGGCGAAAGAAACGGCAGCAGATCCGTGGGCGCCGATTGCTGCGATGTCGTATAGCGACCAAGGACGAAGAGCACGGGAATGTCGTCCCAGGGGATCATGCCCCGCCGCTGTAGATCGCAAAGGTACAGTGCCTCGCCGGGATCGTAGAGTATGATCTGCGGCAACACGCGTTCGCGCTTCAGCCAGCCGAGGAACGAGGCGAAAACCGGCTCGGCATCCCGGTCCGGGACAAGCTCGCGCAGTGCCAGCGAGACGGCTTCGGGCCTGGTCTCGCGCACCACTTCCATCTGCCTGCCGGGCTGATAGACGCCAAGCGCCTCGCTGGTGATTTGCACCACCATTGCATTGCCAACCGTCTGTCGAATGGCAGCGGTGGCGGCGCGATAGGCGTCGGGGTCGAGAATGTGCCGGCCATCCCGGTCGCGCACATGCAGGTGAATCATGGCCGCGCCGGCCTCGAGGCACTCGGCCGCCGTCCGCGCCAGTTCGGCCGGCGTCATCGGCAAGCCCGGATGGTCGGCCTTGCTGCGTCTGCCGCCATTCGGCGCGACGGCGATCGCGACGGGCCTGTCCGAGGATTGGGACTGCATGCGCATACCGGTGGCTGGACAATTGGATCACCAACATAACTTGTGAAACACTTGTTGCAAACAAAATCGATGCGCGGCAGACTGCCTCGATGGACCAGGGGCCTTTGGCGGAACGCATCGTCGCGGAGTTTGACGGCATGTCGGCGCAGCTGCAGACCGCGGCTCGCTACATGCTCGACCATCCGAGCGACGTGGCCTTGCTTTCCATGCGCGAGCAGGCGCGGCAGGCGGGGGTGCAGCCGGCCACCATGACGCGTCTGGCCCAGCATCTCGGCTTCGAAGGATATGATGTCGTGCGCGATTCCTACGCCGCGGCGGTGCGCAGCGGATATCCCGGCTTTGCAGGAAAAGCGGGGGCCCAGCTGCGCAGCCAGAAGCTCAAGGGCGACCGCGCTCAAGCCTCCGAGATGCTGGACTCGCTAGCCGCCCAGTTCGCCCAGCTTGCCAGGCCAGATATGCTGGACCGCATCGTGGCGGCGGCGAGACGGCTCTCGGCCGCGCGCCGGATCTATTGCCTCGGGCTGCGCTCCAGCCATCCTGTCGCCTGGCATATCCACTATGTCCTGTCGCTCGTTGGCGAGAAATCGGTGCTGCTCGACGGCGTGGCCGGAACGGGTTCCGACGCAATTGGCCGCGCCACCAATGACGATGTGCTGCTCGTGGCGAGCGTGCTCCCCTACACCCGCCAGACGGTCGAGGTCGCCGAATATGCGGCCGGACGCGGTGTCTGCGTCGTCGCGATCACGGACAGCGAGGTGGCGCCGCTCGCCCAGATCGCGGCGGAGGTCATCCTCGTTCCAACGCAGACCCCATCCTTCCTCCACACCATGGCGCCTGCCTTCGCCGTAGCGGAAATCCTGGCAGCGGTCGTCGCCGGCCATGGCGGCGAGCAGGCGCTGGCGGAGATACGACGTACCGACGAACACCATGCGGCGCTCAATGTTCATCTGAAACCGCGGCTCGGCAAGAAATGACCCATCTTCTCCATCGCACCACCAAAGGTTCGCTTCCGATCGCCGTCGGCGGCAAAGGCATCCAGATATTCGACAGCGACGGCCGCTCCTACATCGATGCATCCGGCGGCGCGGCGGTGTCGTGTCTCGGCCACGGCCATCCAGACGTCATCGCCGCCTTGCATGAACAACTCGAGCGCATCGCCTACGCCCACACCGGCTTCTTCAGCACGGAGGCGGCCGAACGTTTGGCCGACCGCCTGGTTGAAGACGCCCCGGCCGGGATCAGCCATGCCTATCTCTTGAGCGGCGGATCGGAAGCGGTGGAGGCGGCGCTGAAGATGGCGCGGCAATATTTTGTCGAGAAAGGCGAGCCGCGGCGGCGTCACGTCATCGCCCGCCGCCAGAGCTATCACGGCAACACTCTTGGCGCGCTCGCCACGGGCGGCAATGAATGGCGGCGGCGGCAATTTCAGCCGCTTCTCATCGAAACCCATCATATCGATCCATGTTTCGCCTATCGCCATCAACTGCCTGATGAAAGCGATGCCGACTACGCAGCGCGGGCAGCACAGGCCCTGGAGGACAAGATACTCGAACTCGGCTCCGGCGAGGTCATCGCCTTCGTCGCCGAGACGGTGGTCGGCGCGACCGCCGGCGCCGTGCCGCCGGTGGCGGACTACCTGAAGCGCGTCCGCGCCATCTGCGACCGTTACGGCGTGCTGCTCATCCTCGACGAGGTAATGTGCGGCATGGGCCGCACCGGCACGCTTCACGCCTGCGAACAGGACGGTGTCGTTCCCGATCTCATGACCATCGCCAAGGGGCTAGGCGGCGGTTATCAGCCCGTCGGCGCCGTGCTGCTCGGCCAGCATATCTTCGACGCCTTCGCCAACGGCTCCGGCTTCTTCCAGCACGGCCACACCTATATGGGCCATCCGATGGCCGCGGCGGCCGGCCTTGCCGTCCAGGAGGTGATCCGTCGCGACCATCTGCTCGATAACGTCAAGGCGATGGGCATGCATCTGCAACGGCGCCTGGGCGAACGCTTCGGCAATCATCATCATGTCGGCGACATTCGCGGCCGTGGCCTGTTCCAGGCGATCGAACTGGTCGCCGACCCCGGTTCGAAGGAGCCTTTCGATCCGGCGCTGAAGCTCAACGTCCGCATCAAGCGCGAAGCCATGAACAACGGCCTGATGGTCTATCCCATGGGCGGCACGATCGACGGCGTCAGAGGCGACCATGTGCTGCTCGCGCCGCCGTTCATTTCCACCAGCCAGGACATCGATGCCATCGTCGAACGGCTCGGCGATGCCGTCGATGCAGCCTTGCGCGCTCCCGACTTGGCGGGACGCGCCTGACCAGAGCCCGGCGCAAGGCCGGACCAAACCACCAGAGAGGTAGTCGAAATGCGTAGTCTGCTGAAAACCCTGATAGCCGCGGGCGCGGCGGGGTGTCTGCTTGCCGCCACACCCTCGTTCGCCGAGCAGAAGTTCATCACCATAGGGACCGGCGGCGTGACCGGCGTCTACTATGCCGTTGGCGGCGCCATTTGCCGGCTCATGAACAAGGACAGGCAGAAGACCGGCATACGCTGCTCGACCGAATCGACCGGCGGTTCGGTTTTCAACGTCAATTCGATCAATACCGGCGACCTCGATTTCGGCCTTACCCAGTCCGACGTGCAGTTTCAGGCCTATAACGGCGTCGGCAATTTCGACGGCAAGGCGATGAAGGATCTGCGCGCGGTCTTCTCGGTCCACCCCGAACCGTTCACCGTGCTGGCGCGGCCCGATGCGGGCTTGAAGACCTTCGAGGATTTCAAGGGCAAGCGCTTCAATGTCGGCAATCCCGGTTCCGGCACGCGGTCCTCGATGGAAGAGCTGTTGAAGCAGATGGGCTGGACCCTGAAGGACTTTTCGCTAGCCGCCGAGCTCAAGGCCGATGAGCAGGGCAGTGCGCTTTGCGACAACAAGATCGACGGCTTCTTCTATGGCGTCGGACATCCGTCAGCCGCGATCCAGGATCCGACGACCGCCTGCGGCGCCAAGCTCGTTCCGCTGACCGGCCACGCCGTCGACGCGCTGGTGAAGGCGCACCCCTATTATTCGGTCGCGACCATCCCCGGCGGCATGTACGCCAACAATCCCGATCCGACGACGACGTTCGGCGTGCGCGCCACCGTGGTCACGAGCGCCAAGACCCCGGACGACGTGGTCTACGAAATGGTCAAGGCGGTTTTCGAGAACTTTGACGACTTCAAGAAGCTGCATCCGGCTTTCGCCAATCTCGACCCCAAGGAGATGATCAAGGCCGGCCTCTCGGCGCCGCTGCATCCCGGCGCCGAGCGCTACTACAAGGAAAAAGGTTGGCTCTGAGCTTCAGCAGGGCCGGGCTGCCCGAGGGGCGGTCCGGCCACGGAGCCGAAAAGACCAAAATGAAAAAACAATCGGTCGAGGGGAACAATGACAGACCAGTTCCGCAAGGCAGGAGCACCTGAAGACGTCGATATCGACAGACTGAACGAGATTGTCGCGGAAGCGGATACGGGCGGCCGCAAGCCGACCGGCCTGGCCGCGCATCTGGTCTTGGCGGTCGCGCTGGCCTGGTCGCTGTTCCAGCTTTGGTACTCCTCGCCGATCCCTTTCATGCTCGGTTTCGGCGTCGTCAGCGACGGCATTGCGCGTTCCATTCATCTGGCCTTTGCGCTGTTCCTGGCGCTCGTCACCTTCCCCGCTTTCAAAAGCTCTTCACGCAGCCGCGTTCCATTGCCCGACTGGATCCTTGCCATAGCCGGCGCTGCGGCGGCGCTTTACCTCGTCGTCTTCTACGGCGAGATCGCCACCCGGCCCGGGCTCCCCACGACCGCGGATCTCGTCATCTCCATCATCGGCATCGTCATACTGATGGAAGCCGCCCGGCGAGCCGTCGGTCCCGCCATCACCGTCATCGCCGGGCTGATGCTGATCTACATTTTCGTCGGCCCCTATATGCCCGGCCTGCTGGCGCACAAAGGCGCGACGCTGTCGCGCGCCGCCTCGCAGATGTGGCTCACTTCCGAGGGTGTGTTCGGCGTCGCGCTCGGCGTCTCGACCAACGTCGTCTTCATGTTCGTGCTGTTTGGAACGCTGCTCGAGCGTGCCGGGGCAGGCGGCTATTTCATCCTGCTTGCCTTCTCCATCCTCGGCAAATATCGCGGCGGCCCCGCCAAGGCCGGGGTCGTCGCCTCAGGCCTGACAGGCATGATTTCCGGATCGTCGATCGCCAATGTCGTCACCACCGGCACCTTCACCATTCCCCTGATGAAGCGCGTCGGCTACACGCCGGTCAAAGCCGGCGCCATCGAATGCGCCGCCGGGGTCAACGGGCAGATCATGCCCCCCGTGATGGGGGCAGCCGCCTTCCTCATCGCCGAATATGTCGGCATTTCCTATGCCGAGGTGGTCAAGCACGCCTTCTTTCCCGCGCTGCTCACCTACGGCTCGCTCTTCTATATCGTCGACATCGAAGCGATGAAGATGGGCCTGAAGGGCCTGCCGTCGCGCAGCCGCCATCCCGCCTTGCAAGGGGCGCTGCGCTCGCTGATGGGCATCTGCGCCTTCGTCATCCTGGCCGGACTCGTCTATTACGGCATTGGCTGGACCAAGACCGTCTTCGGCAGCGCCGCGACTTGGATGATCGTCGCGGCGCTTGCCGTCGTCTATGTCTGTCTCGTCGCTTACAGGGCAAAGCATCCCGACCTGCCGCTCGACAGCCTCAAGGGCGATATCCTGGAAATTCCGCATTTCGGCGACACGGCACGGACGGGCCTGCATTTCCTGCTGCCGGTGGTGCTCCTCATCTGGTGCCTGATGGTCGAGGAGCTTTCGCCCGGCCTTTCCGCCTTCTGGGGCTCCGCCGCCTTGATGGTATTGGTCGTCACGCAGCGCCCGCTGACGGCGTTCTTTCGCAAGCAAGATCTCGCGCCGCGTTGGCGCGAAGGTTTCGTCGATCTCATCGAGGGGCTGTCGGCCGCCGCGCGCAACATGACCACGGTCGGCATCGCCACGGCGACGGCCGGCATCATCGTCGGCACGGTGCTCTTGACCGGTGTCGGGCTTGTGATGACCGAACTCGTCGAATTCATCTCGGCCGGCAGCTTCATCGTCATGCTGCTGTTCACCGCCCTCATCTGCATCATTCTGGGAATGGGCATGCCGACCACGGCCAGCTATGTCGTCGTCGCCACGCTGATGGCGCCGGTGATGGTCGACCTCGCCGCGCAGAACGACCTGGCCGTACCGCTGGTAGCCGTGCATCTCTTCGTCTTCTATTTCGGGCTGATGGCCGATGTGACGCCACCGGTCGGTCTGGCGGCGTATGCCGCGGCCGCGATTTCGGGCGCCGATCCGGTCAAGACCGGCTTTCAGGGGTTCAAGTACGAAATCAGGACGGCACTGCTGCCTTTCATCTTCATCTTCAACAACGGCCTGCTGATGATCGACATCCGGGGGCCGCTGGATTTCATCATGGTCATCGCCACGTCGGCGCTGGCAATGGTGGCCTTCGTGGCGGCGACGCAGAACTGGTTCCTGGTTCGCAACCGGTGGTACGAGGCCATTGCGCTGTTGCTGATCTGCTTCACGCTGTTTCGGCCGGGCTATTGGCTCGATCTGGTTGATGAGCCCTTTGTTGCAAAACCCGTATCGCAATTGAACCAGACGATCGATGCCACGCCCGCCGGTCAAGCGGTCCGTGTCAAGCTGAAGACGGTCAACATCAACGGCGACGAGATCGAGAAACTGATCAGGCTCGATCTCGCCGAAGGCAAAAATGCGGCGGAGCGGCTGGAAAGCGCGGGACTGACCGTGAGTGCGCTCGGCGACACGATGACAGTCGGGATCGTGCGTCTCGGCAGCCAGGCGGCAAAATTCGGTCTGCAGCCCGGAGACGAAATCATCGGGGTCATGGTGCCGAGCAGCCGGCCGTCACGCTACTGGTTCGTGCTTCCGGCGCTCTTGCTGTTCGGGCTGGTTTTCTGGCTGCAGAGACGCCGAAGGGCGGATAGCCTGGCGGCTGCAGCAGCACCTTAAAGCACGTCGCGTTCGAGCGGATTCATGCGACGCGGTTTGGGCCTCTGCCTCACGCATGTCGCTGGCTTCTGTCCGTCATCGCCTTTCCTGGTCACGGGCCGGGCGATGCGGCTGACGGATCCGCGGCCGCGCCGGAATTGCAAGGCGCTGAGCCCGAATATTGCCCCGAGAGCGGCCCACAGGAAGGTGCTGAAGGTGAGCGGACTGGTAAGCCAGTCCAGCATGGACACCGCGTCGCCCGGCGCGGCGTAGGCGAGATAGCCAAGACTGGTCGACAGTGCAACGCCAGCACTCACCGCCAGTATGGTTTCGAAAATCGGTCTCGACACAGCGCCAAGGAACGCAAAAATGTGGCGCCATTCAAGCGCAAACTATCAAATTCGATTGTTCCGCCGGCCTCGAATGGCCAAACCAGTCAATTGCCGCCGTACATGACCTTCGGCAGCCACACGACGATCGAATTGTCCCGGTTCATAAATCTCTGCTAGGCGGCTGCGACCATGGTTCTGTTCGACATCGGTGCTGCGCTGCCGCTGCTGATCCTCGGCATGTTGTCGCGCGAAACCCTGTTGCGCTGGCTCCGCCGCGATGGGCCGGTCGTTGCCGAAGGGCAGCGGGGCTTCGAGGTCGCGCCGGTCTCGCCCGAGGATCTCAAGGAGATCGCGGCGCTCCGGCAATTGCTGGAATGCCATGCGATGGAATTGTCCTTCGCCGCTGGCGAATGGACTGGGAGGGCAGGGTGGTGTCGGCCCATCACAAGCTCCACCCGATGGAAATCAGGATGATCAGCACGTCGGGGTGATCGCTTGTTGGTTGGTTTGGACGACCCCGGTCGAATTGTGCCGCCCTTTTACAGCACCTCGCCGGGATAAACGCCCCACAAACCGATTTGCCTGACAAAGCCAGACATCGGGCCCAACTCCACCGCGCACCATTGCCCGTCGCAGCGCGTCAGTTCCACGCGAACGCGAGGTTGGAGCAAGGCAGTTATGGGGCTGTCAATTGTCGGCTTCTTGCACAGCGCAACGTCGTCCTTGGCCCAGGGCGCGACGATGCCGGTCCTGCGGCCTGAAAGCAGCGGTCCATAGATCCATCCGCTGGTTCCGTCCCAATCCCTTACCCTGCGCCAATTGCCATATTGCTGGTATATTTCCAGCGGGATGCCCGGCCGCGTAAAGACCCATTCAATGTCGTAGCCGACACCAGGCCCGACACGCAGATTGGCGGACGAAGCTTTCAGCGAGACAAAGCGGGGTAGAGGAAGAGCACCGGCCTCTGCTCGCAGTCCCGTCGTCGTCGCGGATGCCGCAAGCGATGCGGTCACCAGAATGAAGCGAGCGAGCGCGACATACAAGTGATGTCTGATCTCCCCGCCGACCATTCGGAAACCGAAAGCAGCTCTCGATTTCATGCGCATTCACCATCGAATGTAGAAGGGGTCGATCATCACCGCCCGGCACCATCAGAAGCCATGGAAGGGGGCCACCCGAGCCGTGCTTCCGGTTCTGGCGTGTTGGGAACGTCGCTGAAAGCGTCCTTGCGGCGCTTGAGCTTCTCTGACCGCCGCCCGGCAAACTCTCGCTGCCGGGCGAACTCTAGCGTTGGGCTATGAACCGTTCGTCTGATTCTGGGAAACGTCGTGAGCGGGTATCGCATCCATCGCAGCCAACTTGTCAGCGCACAGATCCGCGGCGCCGGGAGCATCCTTCTTCATGCCGGCCAGTTTGACCCACCCGCCATCGCTGATGAAACCATCTCTTTGATAGGAGGATGTTTCCTTTAGCTTGGCCAGATTCTGGCTCGCGTCGGACGCCGTGACGAACTTTTGGACACAAAGATTGGCGACCAGTTCCGCCCTCGCCTTGATGGCTGAGGTCTTCGCCATTTCCGCCGCTGTTCCTGCCAGGGTCCAACCGCCGGCGGTAAAACCGACGATCATCGTCAGCACCGCGGCGCCTACTACCGACCAGAACCAGATTGTCTTGGAAGGTTGGTAGTCGTCGAAGCGTTGCGACAGTGTTTGATTGTCCTCCATGGCTTTCTCCTTTCGATTATGACCTGAACGCAACCCGATCGTTCGGGCTGGTGAAACGTTGCCGCGGGAAGCGGCCAGCAGTTAGGGAACGGGGAAGGGGAACCGGCTCTGACGGGCGGAGCTTCCGGACGCGAGCAAAAATCCGTTGGCGCCGGTCTTCGAACGCTCGCACTAGACCCAGCATTTCAGCATAGCGACGTAGCGCTCGGGCACCTGGAGATCTCCAAATGAGAAGGGCGGACGAAGTTCGCCTTGATGCTCCATATACCGAGGCCGATCGGAAACTATTCCAAGCCAGTCGCAATTTTGTGAATGGCAGGACGCCGACATGCTGGCTGTACGCTTGCATGGCCTGGCTGGCCAGGTGACCGGTTCACGGGCATGATCTATGGTATTTCGGAAAATTTATGATATTTTTTTGCGATGCATGAAAATACGCAGAATTCGACAATATCTGAAACAACGTACCGACAGATTCGCGCCGACATTATTTTCGGCCGACTCACACCCGGCGAAAAACTCAAGCTTGACAGGCTGAAAAACCTTTATGGCGCCAGCGTCTCTACCCTGCGCGAAATCCTAAACCGCTTGTCCTCCGACGGGCTGGTGACCGCCGAGGGGCAGCGTGGTTTCGAGGTCGCGCCAGTGTCACCTCAGGATCTGAAGGAAATCGCCGCCTTGAGGCAACTGCTCGAATGCTATGCGATGGAGTTGTCGTTCGCCTCCGGCGACATGGATTGGGAAGGCCGCGTGGTCGCGGCGCACCACAAGCTTCAGCAAATGGAAAGGCGCATGATTTCAGGCGACCATTCGATTGCCAAGGAATGGAAGCGCTATGACTGGGAGTTCCACCAGGCATTGATCTCTGCCTGCGGCTCCAAGGTGCTGATGGATACGCATGCCGCCGTATTCGACAAATATCTGCGGTATCAAATGGTTTCATTGACGTTTCGCGGTCAGATCGCCGCTGACGAGCATCGGCAGATGCTCGATGCGGCGTTGGCGCGCGACGCCATCACAGCCCAAATGGTGTTGCGCAAGCATGTCGAGGCAGGCGTCGAGCGCGGATTGCTGGCCAGCGCGCCCGAATTCCAGAAGAAGAAGGCCGGTTCGGCGTAACGCCCCAGCTCAAGCGATATTGTGTCTGATAAAATGACAAATCTATGATGATTGCACTGTTCGTGGGTTGAAGCCCCATTATGAACGTGGCATGGTTTGCCCAGACGGTTTGACCACCGCCCATGCAATTCAGGGAGGAAAGCATGACCATCACCCTCGATCGCCGCCGGTTCCTCGGCGGCTCCGCAATGGCATTTGCCGCCTTGTCCGTGATGTCGTCCGGCGCGAGGGCGCAGGACAAGATCACACTCCGACTCTCCTCGCCGGCGACGCCTGGCGACCAGCGCGCGGTGGCGCTGACCGACGTTTTCGCCCCCGCGGTCAGCGCCTTCGCCACTTTCGAGCCACACTGGAACGCCGAACTGTTCAAGCAAGGCACCGAGCTGGAAGCAATCGCCCGCGGCAATCTCGAAATGTCGATCACCTCGGCGCAGGAACTGGCCTCGCTCTATCCCGAATGGGGGATATTCACCGCCGGCTATCTGCATCGTGACGCCGCGCATCAAAAGAAGGTTTTCGCGGCCGACTTCATGAACCCGATGAAGAAGAAGGTGGAAGATGAACTCGGCGTCAAGCTCTTGACGGTGATGTATCTCGGCCGCCGCCAATTGAACCTTCGCATCGACAAGGAAATCAAGACCCCGGACGATTTGGCCGGCGTCAAGCTCAGAATGCCCGGAACCGACGCCTGGCAGTTTCTGGGCAAGGCGCTCGGCGCCAATCCGGTGCCCGTGGCGTTCACCGAAATCTACACCGCGTTGCAGACCGGTGCGATCGACGGGCAGGACAATCCGCTGCCATCCGACAAGGACTCCAAATTCTACGAGGTCACCAAGCAGATTTGCCTGACCAGCCACCTCGTGGACCTGAACTACCTCGCCTTTTCGAAGAAGGTCTGGGACGGCCTTGCACCGGATCAGCAGGCGGCGGTGCAGAAGGCGGCGGACGATGCAGCCGAGTCCGGACGGCAGAAGCAGCTGAAGCTGGAATCGGAACTCGAGCAGTTTTTCAAGGACAAGGGTTTGAAGGTCTACACACCCGACGTCGATGCCTTCCGCAAACATGTGCAGAAGGCCTATCTGGACTCCGACTTCGCCAAGGACTGGCCGGAAGGCATGGTCGACAAGATCAACGCCCTCTGAGCCGGGAAAGACCGATGTCGGCAACCATCCGCTGGTTGCAGGCGCGGGCCGATAACGTGGCGGTGGCGCTTCTCGCCGCCATGTTCATCGCCTTCATCCTGCAGATATTCACGCGCTACGTGATCAACGATCCGCTCGGATGGACACTGGAAGTATGCCTGACGACATGGCTGTGGCTGGTGTTCTGGAGTTCCGCATTCGTGCTCACCGAGCGCGACCATGTGACGTTCGACCTGTTCTACCTGATCGCCAGCCGCCGCATGCAGCGCGTCTTCGCGCTGATTTCGGCGGCGGCGATCGTCGCCGGGTTCCTGGCGGCGCTGCCGGCGACATACGAATACATCGCCTTCTACAAGATCAAGAAGAGCGCCACGCTGCGTATTCGGCTCGATGTGGTGTTCAGCGTCTACGGACTGTTCGCCGTCGCCGTCATCGTACGTTACGCCCTGCGCATATGGCAACTCGCTCGCGGCGGCGCGCCCGAACCGCATGACGAGGCGACACCGCTGTGACCGTCGCCTTCGCCCTTTGCCTGCTGGCGCTGTTCGTCCTTGCCGGGATCGGCACGCCGGTCGCCTATTCCATGATCGTGGCGGCGATCGTCTACCTTGCCGTGAAGGGCCAGGATCTGGGGCTTGCCGCCGAACAGATCATCCAGGGGCTCTATGACGGCTTCATCATCCTGGCCGTGCCGCTGTTCATCGTCGCCGCCAACATCATGAACGCCGGCACGATCAGCGAGCGGTTGCTGGCCTTCTGCATGGCGATCGTAGGGCGCCTGCGCGGTGGGCTCGGGCATGTCAATGTCGTCGCCAATCTGATCTTTTCCGGCATGTCGGGTTCGGCGGTTGCCGATGCGGCCGGCCTCGGCAAGATCATCATCGAAATGATGACGAAAGATGGTCGTTATCCGCGCGGTTACGCCGCCGCCATCACCGCCGCCGCTTCGACCATCGGACCGATCATCCCGCCGTCGATCCCGATGGTGATGTACGCGCTGGTTTCGGATGCCTCGATCGGTTTCCTGTTCCTCGGCGGCATCCTGCCCGGCCTGCTAATGGGCGTGGTGCTGATGGGCCTCAACGCGTGGGTCGCCCGCAAGCGCGATTTCGCGGTCGAGGAAGCCGTGCCTCTGCGAGCCTTGCCGAAGGTGACGCTCAATGCATTTCCGGCGCTGCTTATGCCGGTCATCCTGCTCTACGGCATCTATGGTGGCGCGACGACGCCGACCGAAGCGGCGGCCGTGGCGGCCGCCTATGCGCTGATCCTGGCCGGCGTCTTCTACCGTGCGCTGAGCTGGCGGAGACTTTACGCCATCCTTTCAGAAAGCGCGCGCTCGTCCGCGGCCGTCGGCCTGGTCATCGGCGGCGCCCTGATCTTCAACTACATCGTCGCCAGCGAAAACATTCCTGCCCACATGGCAGCCTCGTTGCAGGGACTGCACATATCCCCGCTCGCTTTCCTGTTCATGGTCAACGTGCTGCTGCTGCTGCTTGGTTGTCTGCTCGACGCGTCCACGATCATCCTGGTCATCGTACCGCTGTTCATCCCGACCTGCCGGCTGCTCGGGATCGACTTGGTGCATTTCGGCGTCGTCGTGGTGGTCAATACCATGATCGGGCTGATCACGCCGCCGTATGGCGTCGTGCTCTTCGTCATCAATGCGACGACGCGCATTCCGCTGCGCGAAATCATCAGCGAGATCTGGCTGTTCATCGGCGTGCTGGTCGTTGCGCTGCTGCTGATGATGCTGTTTCCGGAAATCGTATTGTGGCTGCCGAGGCAGTTCGGATACCAGGGATGAGCACGGCTCCGCACGATCGCCGAAGCGCCGGCCTCACCGGCCCGGTCAGGCTTGGGCTGATCGGCGACAACATAAAGCGCTCGCGTTCGCCGGACCTGCATCGTCTCGCCGGCCGACTCCTCGGTCTGGACGTCAGCTACGACCTCTTCATCCCGCGCGACATGGGCAAGGATTTCGACGCCGTATTCGACGCCTGCCGCGACAGCGGTCTTCGCGGCATCAATGTCACCTATCCCTACAAGGAGATGGTGGCCTCCAGGCTGCGCATAGACGACGACCTGACCAGACGGATAGGTTCGGTCAACACGGTGCTGTTCGGGCCGCGGGGCGCAAGCGGCTATAATACCGACCATACCGGTTTCATCGCCGCCTATCGCGAGACTTTTGGCGACACGGCGCCGGGCAACGTCTGCCTGATCGGAGCCGGCGGTGTCGGCAAGGCCGTGGCCTTCGGGCTGCTGGCGCTCGGCGCCGAGGCCCTGACTGTCGTCGACAGCGATGCAGAGAAGGCGCGCTCGCTTGCGACCGCGATCGCGACAGCCTCGCATGGCGCCGTCAAAACGTCATCCAGCGATGCTATCCGCACGGCGATGGGCGGAGCGGAAGGCGTCGTCAATTGCACGCCGCTCGGCATGATCGGCCATCCCGGGTCTCCGGTCCCGCCGGAATTGCTCGGAGCGCAGCGCTGGGCGTTCGACGCCGTCTACACGCCGGTCAACACGCTGTTCAAACGGCAGGCGGAGGCGGCGGGCCTCGAGGTGCTCAGCGGCTACGAACTGTTCTTCCATCAAGGCATCGACGCCTTCGGCATCTTCACCGGACAGGTGCCGGCCGATCTTGGCGCCTTGCGCCGAATGCTTCTCGAAACACCTCCCAACTGACCAAGGATTATCCGCAGTGTTCGACGATCATCCCATGCGCAAGAAAATCGGTGTCAGCGCGGCACTGGCGACGCCGTTCGACCATAGAGGCGCAATCGACTGGCCCCGTTTCGGCGCCCACGCCAAATACCTTCTGGGGCAGGGCATGCGGGTGGTGACTGCCTTCGGCACGACCGGCGAAGGCATTTCCATTTCGACCTCGGCCCGCGCTCCGCTCTATGAGCGTATGGCCGCCGCCGGGGTCGACGCGGGCGGTCTGGTCGAATGCGTTTACGGGCCGTCGTCGCAAGATGCGGGCGACCATGCCCGGCGATCGCTCGATGCGGGTTGCGCTGGCATCCTTCTGACACCTCCCTTCTATTTCAAGCAGCCGACGGAGGAAGGTGTCTACCGCTGGTTCGCGGAAGTATTGGAACGTGTCGGACCGGCTTGCCGCGATGTCATCCTCTACAACATTCCAGGTTTGACCGGCGTGAGCATCGGCCCAAGCCTCGTCGCCCGACTACGGCTTGCGTTTCCGCAAGCCATCGCCGGCGTCAAGGATTCCAGTGGCGACTGGCAGCAGACGACCGCTTTGCTGGCGGAACACCGGGATCTCGCCATCCTCGTCGGCCACGAAGGAGATCTGGCGCGCGCCGTGCGGGCCGGCGCCAGCGGCTCGATCAGCGGCGTGGCGAATTTCGCTCCCGACCTGATCGCGACGCTGGTGCGCGGGGAGGACGTCCCGCTGATCGATGGCATTCTCGAAAGATTGCTCAAATTGCCGGTCGTGCCGGCGGTCAAGGCCGTTCTGGCCGTAACGACGGGCGACCCTGTCTGGGCACGCGTGCGCGCGCCCCTCGACCCGATCCATGACGTGGGCGGTTTGAGGGCTTGCGAAGAAATAGCCGTGCTGGTTCGAGATCGGTTGCGGCCGGCGGAAGGCAGAGCGTCGCCAAGCGCTGGCTAATGCATGTCGCCCGGAAGTGTCCTCGGTTCCGGGATAACGACATGCATAAAATCAGAAGCTTACAGCAGGTCGGGCGAATCCCATTCGCCGCGACATGCTGTAGATCGGTCGAGAGGATCGCATATCCAATCCCCGGGCGACTAAACCGCGACTGGAGGGCTGGTCCGACCGTTTGCCACCTCCGCCTGCGAAATGACTCGCTGCAATCCCGATCGTCATCTGGGATAGATCTTCAGGCCGTCGGCTACGGAGTTGGCGACATGCTCCCTGGTGATGACGCCGACAACGTCGTCTTCTCGAGGAATTCCGTGTCCCTGCACGACGACGGCCATGAATGCGTTCTTCCGCCAAATCCGTTCGATCACGTCGGAGACGATCATGTTCTCGCCGACAATCGTGTAGTCACGGCTGGCGATGTCGGCGAGCGTGACACCGGTATGCGCGCTTTCGAGCCCGCGCCGCAGCCCGGTGTTGACGCGGAGCACACCGAAGATCTGGCCATTTTTGATGACCACCACATGACGAAGTCTGCCCTCCGCTTCATGCTCACGCAGAAAACCATCGAAGCTGTGCTCCGCCTGCAGCACCAGGATGTCCGCATCCATCACTTCGCGGGCATGGCGGACCAGGAACATGTTGGCGTGCAGCGCCTTGGGAATGGCACGCCCCCGGCGGACCAGCTTCAATGTGTAGATGTTTTCACGCGAAAGCAGTCGCCGGACGCCGACACTGGTGGCAACGGCCAGGATCATCGGCATGACGATGTCATACTCGCGGGTCATCTCGAAGGTCATGGTGATGGCGGTCATCACAGCCCCGGTACCGCCGCCAACCATCGCCCCCATGCCGACCATGGCAAAGGCCGGAATGCTGAGGGGGATCGGAATGCCTGTCGCCTGCAGCAGCGCGGCGAAGCAGCCGCCCAAAGTGGCGCCCATGAACAGCGAAGGCGAGAAGATGCCGCCGGAAGACCCCGAGCCGAGACTGATCGATGTGGCTGCCGCCTTGCAAGCCAACAAAAGACCCAGCAGCCATACAGTAGAGGTGTGACCGACCAGGATGCTCTCGATCGTCGCATAGCCCACGCCATCGACGTAATACTGTCCGAGCGTGATGAAGAGAACATACATCAGGAGCCCTAGCAGCAGCATTCCGAGTATGTGGCGCGTATATCGCCCGGGGATCTTGTCGAACCAGTCCTCGGCCAAATGCAGGCTGCGGATGAAGCCGGCGGCCGCCACTCCGGTCACACCGCCGAGGGCGGCATAGAGCACAAGCAGCACGACTGCATTGCCATCCGTGGTCAGGGCCTGCAATGGCGGCACGGCAAATGCCGGCTGCGGGCCAATGAACCAGCGGCCCACGAAGGTCGCGGCGCCAGTTGCTATGGCGACCGGAAGGAACGTGCTGACACTCACTTCGGGCATCATCAACTCGATCGCGAACATCACGCCCCCGATCGGCGTATTGAACGTAGCCGCTATACCCGCACCGGCACCCGCGGCGACCATCGCGATACGCTGGCCGACCGGCATGCGGATGATCTGCCCCAATGTCGACCCGAGCGCTGATCCGATCTGGATTATCGGACCCTCGCGGCCAACCGACGAGCCACTGCCAATGGCAATGGCCGAAGCCAGCGACTTTACCAACGCCACGATCGGCCGAATTTTCCCTTCCCGATAGTAAATGGCGTCCATGACCTCGGGCACGCCGTGGCCTTTTGCCTCGGGCGCGAAATTGCTGACGAGAAACGTGACCAGGACGGCACCGATCACCGGTGCCAGAATGATGAACCCGCCCCACCGGCTGGGCGCCGTGAACACGTTCGCGTCATATCCGACCGCGAAGGTGCCGTTGAAGAAGAGATTGTGGAGCAGCCCTATCAATTCCCGGAAGAGGACCGCGCCGAAACCGGTTACAATCCCAAGACCGAGTGCGAGGACAGTGAGAACCAGCAGGCTAAGCCGGTGGCTTTCTTCGTCTTCCATCGCTCCGCGATGCGAGGCATCTTGCGCGGAAGGTTTGCCGTCGTCTGATTCACCAGGTTTCGAGTTGCTGGACGTTGCCGTGTCGCCGCGTGCCATAAAAGATGCGCCCCGGAAAAGATGGACTGGAGGATGAAGGCCTGGGCCTTACCAACCGAACCCGCTGGGTGATCAAGCTCAGCTTGATATATATGTCATGCCATGACATACATTGGGGGCATTGAAAAGAGTGACGGCGACTGATCCTCCTGCTTTTTCGGAGCCATCCCGTGGCAAGGGCACCAAACGTGCGCGCGCCAAGTTGGAAAAAACGCCCCCCGACGCCAGTAGCGTGGATCCGTCCGATGAACGTTCCCGGAGCCTGGATGAGAATGCCTACCAAGGATTGGCTGGATTTCGTCATGCGCTTCGCCGGTTTTTGGCGTTCAGTGAAGTTGCCGCCTCGGCGGCTGGAGTCACGTCGCAGCAATACCAGGCGATGCTGGCTATCCGGGTACATCCTGATCAAGCCATTATGATCAAGGAACTCGCACGGCAGATGTTGCTTCAACCGAATGGCGCGGTGCAATTGGTGGACAGGCTTGTCGGCGCTGGCCTCGCCGAACGCCGACAATCCTCAACGGATCGCCGCAGCGTGCTTGTCGTCATGACGGACAAAGGGGCGGCGCTGCTTGAACGCCTGGCCGCCGATCACCTCCAGGAAATGTCCAAACACGAGCCGCTGCTCGCCGAGTCCCTCAGGCGACTGAGAAGCATGGAACGATCAGGTGACACCTCATAGCCATTCTCGCGAACATAACTGGCTGGATCCATACGCGCCGATCGATGTCCTCAAACCGGCGGCCGCCGATGTCTGGATTGTCGACGGACCAGAAATCGAGTTTGGTCTCGGCTGGCTGAAAGTGCCGTTCACCACCCGCATGACGGTTGTTCGGCTTCGTGGCGGCGACCTGGTTCTTCATTCGCCTGTGCGTCACACAGCGGCCCTCCAGACGGCGGTGGAGGCGTTGGGGCCGATCCGCTATCTCATCGCACCGAATTCGCTTCACTATTGGTGGCTGCCGGACTGGAAAGCTCGTTTGCCGGGCGCAACGGTCCTGGCGGTACCCGGCCTGCAAAAGGGGGCCAAGCGCCGCGTCGTCGTCGACATGGAGTTGACGGGCCATGATACGCCTTGGCCGGAAGAAATCGACATGCTGATTGTCAGTGGCGACGTGCTCACGGAGGCTGTATTTTTTCATCGCGCTTCACGAACCCTGATTCTCACCGACTTGATCGAGAATTTCGAGCCAAAACGCATCCATGGCTGGTTCTATCGCGTTCTCATGAAAATCGGTGGCGTTATCGACCCGGACGGAAAAGCGCCATTCGACATGCGATTGAGTTTCTTCCGACACCAGAAGCCATTGCGGTCGGCTGTTCGCCGCATGATCAACTGGCAGCCCGAGCGCGTGATCATCTCCCACGGGCGTTGGTATGAGGCGGATGGCGTCAAGGAACTCAAGCGCGCCTTCCGCTGGGTGCTGTGACGGCGGTGCCTGACAGGAAGTGCGGAACGCGTCCGAATCTACGGATTTTGCACCACGACAGGACTGATTGGACCGACGTATTTGTGAGCCCCATAACGATCGACCATGGTGCAGCTGGCTGCATTCAGACCGACGACATCGACCTCACGGCCACGCCGCCGTGCTTTCAATACAACGCGATCGAGTGCACCGACCGCGGATATATCCCAGAAGTGGGCGGCACTGACATCGATGACAATCTTCTCCACAGGGTTCGTCACATCGATGGACTCGACGAATGTGGCCGCCGACGCGAAGAACACTTGCCCCTCGACCGTGTAGGTGCGCACGCGCCCATCGGCCGAGAGCGTGGAAGTGACGCGGCTCAACCGCGAGACCTTTCCCGCGAAGAATAGGCCTGAGAGCAACACTCCGATCATCACACCGACGGAAAGATCGCCCGTCGTCACCACTCCCGCCACCGTTGCCAGCATCACAATGGACGACGGCAGTGGGTTCGTGCGCAGGCGCGCGAGCGAACGCCAGGAGAATGTGTTGATCGAAACCATGATCATCACCGCCGTCAGCGCTGCCACGGGTACGACAGCCAGCACGTCTTGCAGCAGCACGAGCAGCGCCAGCAGGAAGGCGCCAGCAGTGAGCGTCGAGAGCCGCCCACGCCCGCCGGAGGAGACATTGATGACCGACTGCCCGATCATCGCGCAGCCGCCCATGCCGCCGAAGAACGCGGAGGCGATATTCGCGATGCCTTGCCCCGCGCACTCGCGGCTCTTGTCGCTGGTGGTGTCCGTCATGTCATCGACGATCTGCGCCGTGAGCAACGATTCCAGCAGTCCAACAGCAGCAAGGGTCAGCGCCACGGGCAGTAGAATATGGAGCGTCTCGAGCGTAAGCGGCACGTCGGGCACGCCGAAGCTGGGCAGGGTTGTTGGAAGCTGGCCGAGACTGGCGACCGTTCGCACGTCGAGCTTGAGTACAAGGCTAACTATCGTGACTACGACGATTGCCACCAGCGGCGACGGGATCGTCTTCGTCAGCCGGGGCAAGAGGTAGATGATCGCGAGCCCGAGCGCGATAAGCCCATATGTCGCCTTCGGTACATCCATGAGCTGTGGCAACTGCGCCAGGAAAATCAGGATGGCAAGCGAGTTGACGAAGCCGGTCATGACAGACTGGGAGACGAACCGCATTACCCGTCCGAGCCTCAAAACCCCGGCGAAGATCTGGATTATGCCCATCAAAATGGTGGCGGCAAAGAGATACTGCACGCCATGCTCCCGCACGAGCGGGCCCATGAGGACAGCGGTGGCCGCGGTGGCGGCCGAGATCATCGCCGGCCGCCCACCGACAAAGGCGATAACGCAGGCGATGACGACCGAGGCGTAGAGCCCGACCTTGGGATCGACACCAGCGATGACCGAGAACCCGATCGCCTCGGGGATCAATGCCAACGCAACGACAATGCCTGAAAGCAAGTCAGCACGCAGGTTGAAAAACCAGTCACGATGAAGGGAGGAAGCAGCCATGGAGAGGGAATCCGCAAAGGTGCAAGCCGTCGCTCATGGCGGCCGACTGTCTGTCACTTTTGTTGCGTGATCCGGCGGATCGGCGGCCGGAAGAGCCACCCGGAATTTCACCGGGTCCAATCGAATGATCGAGCTTATAGTGGAGTATTTTTGCAACGCAACATTGAAGAACCTGGAAGGCGAAAAAATCATTTCGGTGCCGGGCGCGTGGGCGGTCCGGCGGATTATGCGCTTACATCGGTGCACGCTTTCTTCGCCTCCGCGTCCCGCTGGCCCAGGGGCTCGGTTCGCTCGGGTTTTTCCATATGACCATCTGCGCCGCGCGTCTTCCGATCAGGGCTGCCGATGCTAAGCCCGGGTACTCTTCTGTCATGTGTAAGATTGAGATTATATTTTGTGTGGCTAATATAGACTTTGGTAGATCCGAAACAACTCTATTAACCCCTTTATAAGTCACATGATGTGTGATGATGTTGATGGTATTGATTTATATCTCCGATTCGGTTGTGTAGCGGAACGATGGGGTCGAGGAGAGGGCGATGCTGGAGCACATCATGCCAGCAGTGGGGCTTCGTGGATTTGCTCGATCGCGGCGCGGCTTGGCTAGGCGGGCTGCGATACGCTGCCTTTGGTCGACTTGCTGATGCAAGGGCCTGCCGAAGATAGTTCCTTTTCAGATTTGACAGCGCAGGCGGGCAGCCAGCTTGCCGGCGCTCGGTCGGATTGGCTGCGGTATCAAACAAAATTCACACAGCGGAATCGAAGGAGTAGGCATGCCGTCATTTAGGGTCCGCGCTGTCCACAGGGAGACAGTTGGCTCTCCGAACTGCAATCTACGGGCCGCGCTTTCTTCCGCATCGCTGATCGCCCTAATGGCGATGCTGGCGTCCGCGCCGCGCAGCGCTTTTGCGGCCAACGAATGTGGCGCGCCGGTCGGCGGCGTGGTCACTTGCTCGGGGAGCAGCTATCCCGCGCCTGGCATCAGCTATAACGTGAACGGCCTGACGCTGATACTCAACAATCCCAATCTTGTTGCGCAAAAGACCACCGCCGGAACCGGCGCCGTCGCCATCGTCAGCGGGGCGAACAATATCAATGATATTGTCATCAATGCGCTTCTTTTTCAATCGGTTCAGTCCACGGCAACTTTGTCGAACGGCATTGATGCCGTGAATATCGGCACTGACGGCAATGCAATTGTGCGGATGGACACAGGCACCGTGACATCACGCATTTCTGCCGGCGGAGGTTCCCTCTTTGCGTTGATCGGCAACAGCGTGGGTGCCGGCAATGCCCAAATCACCCTTAATGGCGGGCAGGTCGTCAATACAGGGCTAGGCAATGGCGCTTATGCCCAAAACCAGGGCACGGGCAATGCCGTCATCACGATGAACGGCGGTTCGGTCAGCATCGTCGGCGCTGCTGGCGCTGGCCTGCGTGCCGGCATCACCAATGCTAGCTCTTTCGGTGCTGCCAGTGTCACCATCAATGGCGGCACCATCACAGCAAATCCGGGCACTGGCGTCTTGAGCCAGTCGGAGCTGGGCAGCGCCGGTATCACCATGACGGCCGGGACGGTCACGGTCCAAAGCGGCACCAACCCCGCCCTCAGCGCCGTGGTCAACAATGCTGCCGCCACCGCCACCGCCGGCATCGCCATAAGCGGCGGCACCGTCACGAACAACGGCAGTGGTGATGGCCTCTTCGCCAGCAACAAAGGCGCCGGAACTTACGACATCGGCGTCACAGGCGGCACGGTGACCGGCGGTTCGGGCACGGGCGCCGCGATTCATGGCGACGCCATTGCGGGCGGCACCATCACCATCGGCTCGGGCGCCACCGTCAACGCCGGGGCCTCGGGCGTCGCCCTCAACCAGACGGGCGGTGCGGCCACCATCACCACGGCCGGCAGTGTAGCCGGCAACATCAACCTCAGCGCTGCCAGCAATGTACTGGACATCACCGGCGGAGCAATCAACGGCAATATCAGCGGTGGCGGCAACAGTGCCCTGAAGTTTGATCTTGGCTCGGGCAGCTTCACCTACGCCGCCGCCTACGCGAACACCGGCATGAACAGCACCGCCATGAACTCGGGCTCGGCCGAGATTGATGGCAGCCTCGCCACCAACACGCTTGCCGTCAACGGCGGCAGCCTGATCCTCAGCGGTGCCGCTACGGTCTCGAGCGGGACGACGATCTCGGCGGGAACGCTGCAACTCGGCAATGACGGCACTTCGGGCTCGATCACAGGCGATGTGACGAACAACGGCACACTCGCCTTCGACCGGTCGGACGCCTATACCTTCGCGGGGCTGATCTCGGGCACCGGCGGCGTGAAACAGATCGGCAGCGGTTCGACGGTGCTGACCGGCACCAACAGCTATGCCGGACCGACCACGGTCGCGGCGGGCGGCCTCTATGTCGACGGCGACCAGAGTGCGGCCACCGGGCCGACCTCGGTGCAGATCGGCGCGGCGCTTGGCGGCAAGGGCACGATCGGCGGCAACGTCAGCGTTGCCGACGGCGCCACGCTGTCGCCGGGATCGGCCGACGGCACGCCGGGCACGCTGGCGATCGCCGGCGACCTGACGCTCTCCGGCGGCTCGATCCTGAACTACTCCTTCGGCGAGGCCAATGTCGCCGGCGGCGCGCTCAACGACATCACCACGGTCGGCGGCAATCTCGTCCTCGACGGCACGCTCAATGTCGACGTGCCGGCCGGCGGCAGCTTCGGTCCCGGCATCTACCGCGTCTTCGATTACAGCGGCACGCTGACCAACAACGGGCTTGCGATCGGCTCCATCCCGTCGTCGAACACCTTCGTCCAGACCTCGGTCGACCATCAGGTCAACCTCGTCAACACGGCTGGGCTCGACCTGAACTATTGGGATGGTGACGCCGGTCCGAAGTTCGATGGCACCGTCAATGGCGGCAACGGCACCTGGCAGGGTTCGTCGGGCAACGACAACTGGACCGAACAGACAGGCGTCGTCAACGCGGCCTATTCGGACGGCGCCTTCGCCATCTTCGCCGGCACCGCCGGCACGGTGACGGTGGACAACGGGCACGGCCAGGTGACGGCCGCCGGCATGCAATTCGCCACCGACGGCTATGTCATCCAGGGCGGTGACATCGGGCTCGTCGGGCCGCAGTCGACCATCAGGGTCGGCGACGGCACCAGTGCCGGCGCCGGCTACACGGCGACGATCGCCTCGGCGCTCAGCGGCGACACCCAGCTCATCAAGACGGACGCCGGAACGCTGGTGCTGACCGGCACCAACAGCTACACCGGCGGTACCGCCATCAATGGCGGCTCGCTGCGGGTCTCGGCCGATGCCAATCTCGGCGATGCGGCGGGCGGGCTTTCCTTCAACGGCGGCACGCTCGACACCACCGCCAGCTTCGCCAGCGGCCGCGCCGTCGACGTTCTCGGCCAGGGCACGCTTCTGACCGACGCCGCCACGACGCTGACCCTCGACGGGGTGCTCTCCGGCGCCGGCGCCTTGACCAAGAGCGGCGCCGGCACGCTGGCGCTGACGGCAGACTCTTCCGGCTTCACCGGCACCACCGCGATCGGCGGCGGCACGGTCAATGTCTCGGGCAGCCTGTGCGGCACGGTCAATGTGCTTGCCGGCGGGCGGCTCGAAGGCACCGGCACGGTCTGCGACACCACCAATGCCGCGGGCGGCACCATCGCCGCCGGCAATCCGGGCGTGCCGGGCACGCTCACCATCGCCGGCGACTACACCGGCAATGGCGGCACGCTGGAGATCGAGACCGTGCTCGGCGGCGATGCTTCGGCCACCGACCGGCTGGTCGTCACCGGCGACACGGCCGGCACCACGACGCTCAAGGTCGCCAATCTCGGCGGCGGCGGCGCGCAGACGGTTGAAGGCATCAAGATCATCGATGTCGGCGGCACCTCGGCTGGCACCTTCTCGCTCGCCGGCGATTATGTCTTCCAGGGCGACCAGGCGGTCGTCGGTGGCGCCTATGCCTACCGGCTCTACAAGAACGGCGTAAGTACCCCGACGGACGGCGACTGGTATCTGCGGTCGGCTCTGATCAACGGCCAGCCGCAGCCGCTCTATTCGCCGGCCGTGCCGATCTACGAGGCCTATGCCGGCGTGTTGCAGAGCCTGAACGAGCTCGGCACACTGCAGCAGCGCATCGGCAACAGATCGTGGGGCGAGGGTGCGACGCCCGAAGGGGCCGACGTGCCGGGACAGGGGCCGGTCGATGGCAAGGCCATCTGGGCCCGCATCGAGGCGGCTCATACGAAGCTCGATCCGAAGACGTCGACCTCCGGCACCGACTACGACGTGACGACCTGGAAGTTTCAGGCAGGTGTCGACGGCCAGCTTCACGAGAGCGAGGCCGGCGTCCTGATCGGCGGGATCGTGGTCAATTACGGCACCGCCTCATCCGATGTCTCGTCGACCTTCGGCGTCGGCTCGATCAAGGCCACCGGCTACGGCGTCGGCGGCTCGCTGACCTGGTTTGGCGACAGCGGCTTCTATGTCGACACACAGGCGCAGGCGACCTGGTATGACAGCGACATCCGCTCCGCCACGCTGGGCACCACGCTTGCCGACGGCAACAACGGCTTCGGCTATGCGCTGAGCGTCGAGACCGGACAGAAGGTCGCACTCACTGGCAAGTGGTCGTTGACCCCACAGGCGCAACTCGCCTACTCGTCGGTTCGCTTCGACACCTTCACCGACAAGTTCGGCGCGGTCGTATCGCATGGCAGCGACGACAGCCTGATCGGCCGCCTCGGTGTCTCCGCCGACTATGAGGGCCAGTGGGCCGACAGCGCCGGGCAGGTCAGCCGCACACACATCTATGGCATCGCCAACCTCTACTACGATTTCCTCGACGGAACCGATGTCGATGTCTCCGGCCTGCGGCTGATCAGCCAGAACCAGACACTGTGGGGTGGAGTCGGCCTTGGCGGCTCGCTGGACTTTGGCGACGGGAAATACGCGGTCTTCGGCGAGGCGATCGCCAAGACCAGTCTCGAGAAGTTCGGCGACAGCAATTCCATCGGCGCCAAGCTCGGCTTCAGCGTGCGCTGGTAGGCGAGCGCTGCTGCGACTTTCGGGTTGATGATGAGCGATGCGGCGCGGATCCGCGCATTGATCAGCGATCGATCTCGCCGAACACGATGTCGAGGGATCCGATGATTGCGGCGACATCGGCGATCATGTGACCCCTGGATAGGAAATCCATCGCCTGCAGGTGGGCAAAGGACGGCGCGCGTATCTTGCATCGATAGGGAACATTGCTTCCGTTCGAAACCAGATAGACGCCAAATTCCCCTTTCGGCGCTTCGACGGCGGCGTAGACTTCTCCGGCCGGCACACGAAGGCCCTCGGTATAAAGTTTGAAATGGTGGATGGTCGCTTCCATCGATCGTTTCATCTTGGCGCGCGGTGGCGGTGTGATCTTCTGGTTCGGAATTGCCACAGGCCCTTGGCCTTCGGGCGCGCGCAGCTTTTCCAGGCATTGCTTCATGATCCGGACCGATTGGCGCATTTCCTCCATGCGAACCAGGTAACGATCGTAACAGTCTCCATTCCTGCCGACGGGAATATCGAAATCCATCTCGGGATAGCATTCGTATGGCTGTGCCTTGCGCAGGTCCCATGGCGCCCCGGACCCGCGTACCATCACGCCGGAGAAGCCCCAGGCCCAGGCGTCGTCGAGGCCAATCGCGCCAACATCGACATTGCGCTGCTTGAAAATACGACTGTTGGTGAGCAGGCCGTCAAGATTGTCGCAGACCTTGAGGAACGGGTCGCAAAAATCCCAGATGTCGTCAAGCAGCGCGGCAGGCAGGTCCTGGTGCACGCCTCCAATCCTGAAATAATTCGCGTGCATGCGGGCGCCGGAGGCGCGCTCGTAGAAGACCATCAATTTCTCACGCTCCGCGAAACCCCAGAGCGGCGGAGTCAGGGCGCCTATGTCCATGGCCTGGGTCGTGACGTTGAGGAGATGCGACAGAAGCCGGCCGATTTCGCAAAACAGGACCCGGATAAGCTGCCCACGCCTTGGCACCGATATTTGGAGCAATTTCTCGGCGGCGAGGCAGAAGGCATGCTCCTGATTCATCGGTGCGACGTAATCCAAGCGGTCGAAATAGGGCAGGGCCTGCAGATAGTTCTTGTATTCTATGAGCTTTTCCGTGCCGCGATGGAGCAGGCCGATATGGGGATCGGCACGGTCGACGATCTCGCCATCCAGTTCCAGCACCAACCGTAGAACCCCGTGGGCCGACGGATGCTGGGGTCCGAAATTGATGGTGAAGTTGCGAACAGCGGCTTCGGCCATGGCGGCTCTCGGCGATATCTGCGTTTCATTGCTTCACGGCGCGGCCGTATCGTTCGGTGTGCCGATCAAGTTGTCGTCTGGATGATCAGGGTCAGCGTGCCATCACCATCGATGTTGGCGGCCACGACCTGTGAAGAGTTGAGCCCGTTCACCCTCAGCGCCGTTGTTGCCTGAGGCGATGCATCGATGGAGTTCTGCAGCCGCAGCAGATCTTCCGCGCTGGTCTGGGTAATCACGGCTTCCGCCTGCGCTTTGATTTCGGCGGGTAGATCCTCGACGGCGACAACGGCAACATCGGTGAAATTCTGGTCAGCAGTTCCTTGCCCGGGCAGCGGTATCTGATCCGGCTGGGGCTCCAAGGGCGTCATCTGAGGAACGGGTGTCCGAGGAACCTGCGGGTTGACGGCTTGCCCGTAGAGGGGCTGCGTGACGACCACTCCGGAAAGCGCGGCAACTATCATCAACATCCGCATCGTCGTTCCCTGCATTTTTTCGAAACGTCGAACACAACCCTTGTGCCGAGTGATGGTTCCCTGCCACGACGGCCGCCGCGCGATTTCAATCGTTTCCGTCTGTTCAATCGTTCCGCTTGCCGCCCGAGCGGCTCCTACGGAATCGTGCCATGGGTTGGTCTGGATTTTGCGCCCGAAACACCCGGCTGCATTCACGAGGGTGGAGAGCTCGGATATGCGCTGGTCCATGCTTTCGGCGCGGCATTCGACAATCCGGATCTGATAGTCGCCTGCATCGTCGGCGACGGCGAAGCCGAGACCGGTCCACTCGCCGCGGCGTGGCATTCAAACAAGTTCCTGAACCCGGCGTCGGACGGCGCCGTCCTGCCGGTCCTGCAATGGTTGGCACGACGGTAGGTCAGGCGCGGATGAGATAGGGATAGGCTGGCCGATCGCGGTCTTATCCCAGCTTGGCCTGTTCGGATCGCTGATGATGGTGATCTTGCTGGGTGTCCTGGTCAGCGGAACCGGTCGCGTGCGGCAGTGGATGGAGCCGGAAACGGATGCCGTGGTCACAAGCGTCAGAAACGCATCCCTCGCCAGCATAATAGCCAGCTCTGTGTCAGCTGGCAGCGCCGATCCGGGCATCCTCTTCTTCCTGGCGTTTGCCGTTGTCACCACAGCGGTGGCTCGCGCTCGGCGCAACGCCGCTGGTGCCACGCTAACTTGCCCAATGGATCATCGTCACGAAATCTTGGAAGCTGCTCCAGGCGGATCAATGTGAGTCCAGCAGGATGTACCCTGGCGACACGGGCCTCTCCGGCTGGCGACTGCTCAGGAACTTTTCGCCGCCTGACGATTTGGATATAAAGTCGAGTCCGAACAGAAGGGTGTTTTGCGATGACGACCAAACGGTTAGCGATCTGCGTTCTTGCTCTCGCAATGGGCTGCGGCATGTCCTCGTCGGCATTCGCGGGGGCCAGGCACCGTCACTATCAACAAGCCGAACAGGAACGCTACGTTCCGGCCAATGACGATCTCATCGATTTCCTGTTCGGCGGCCCGCGCTATTACGACCAGCAGTTGTTCACGACGGCTGCCGGGGCCTGTTCCTACCACCGGACAGGACCGGACGCGTTTGCGATAAACAAGATCAACGATCACCACTGCGGGAAATAATCGGCTGCCGGCCATCAGGCCAGCCCGTTGCGAACGGGACACGGTGCGCCGGCGCGGACAGGCGGCCGGCGTGACGTTGTCCAGGACGGCCAGCCCCCATCCCGAGCCGCGATCGCGCGCTTCTCCTGCGGGTACGGCGCTACGAGGCTCGCATCAGCTTGCCGTAGCGCTTGATCAGCCGGTCGCGCTTGAGGCGCGTCAGCCTGTGCGTCCAGAAGAGCCCGTCGAGCTGATCGATCTCATGCTGGTGGCAGACCGCCAGCAGGCCCTCGGCGTCCTCGAACCGCTCATTGCCATCCAGATCCTGATAGCGGACGCGTATGCGGGCGTGCCGATCGATATCCTCGGTGACGCCGGGCATCGAAACACTGCCTTCCGCATGACGGATCATCTCGGTCGAGGCCTGGATGACAGATGGATTTGCGTAGATTCCCGGCTTTGTGGCGGAAGGAAGCTGGATCACGACCAGGCGTTTCAAGATGCCGACATGCGGGCCTGTGATGCCGATCCCGGGCGCTGCGTGCATGGTGTCGATGAGGTCGCCGGCCAAACCGTGCAGGTCGCTGTCGAACAGCTTTACAGGCTCCGCCACGGCGCGGAGGAGGGGATTGGGAAACTTCAAGATCGGCCGAACCGCCACGGACCTCGTCCTATCTGCCAATCATCTTCGAGTGAGGCGGTAGGCGACCAGCGAACACTGGCATAGCTTAGCATGCCGTCATCACGGTTCCGCCAGGCCCGCACGAATTTCGGCATCGTGTTCACCGCGCGCAGGGCTCTTGGCCCATGTCTTTTGTTCCCATCCGGAAAAGCGCGGCGCGGCCGCCGCCTGAAGCGCGCCGTCCACTGTCTGCCAGGTGCCGCGCGCGGTCATGTGCGGATGCAGTGCTGCTTCATGGGGGCTGAGGACTGGACCGACGCAGGCGTCGGACCCTTCGAACAGTTTGCCCCATTCGTCGCGAGGTCTCGTGGCAAAGATCGCTGCCAGCCGGTCGCCGAGTTCCGGCCACAGATCGCGATCGAACTGATCGGCGAATTGCGGATCGGCCGACAGGCCAAGCCTGTCGAGGAAGTCCGCGTAGAATTTCGGCTCGATGCACTGGACGCTGACGAACCCGCCATCCGACGCGCGGTAGACACGGCACCAATGTGGACCATCGAGCAGGCTTTGGCCGCGCTCGGCTGCGAGCGCGCCGGACTGGCCGAGCGACATCAGCAGGTTCATCATGTGGGCCGAGCCGTCGACGATCGCGGCATCGACGACGGTGCCTTTGCCGCCGGCGCGGGCATTCATGATGCCGGCCAGCATGCCGATCGCCAGATAGAGCGCGCCGCCGCCTATGTCGCCGACCAGCGTCGGCGGCGCCATGGGTGGTTCTCCCGGCAAGGAGGCGTACCAGAGCGCGCCCGATACGCCGACATAGTTCATGTCGTGTCCCGCGGCGGAGGCCAGCGGTCCGTCCTGGCCCCAGCCCGTCATGCGGCCGTAGACCAGGCGCGAGTTGTCGGCGAGGCAGGCATCCGGGCCGAGCCCGAGACGTTCCATGACGCCGGGCCGAAACCCCTCGATCAGCCCGTCTGCGGTGGCGATCAGGCGCATCAGCACGGCCACGTCCCCGGCATCCTTGAGGTCGAGGGCGATGGAGCGCTTACCGCGATCGAGCAGCGAGCGCTTGGGCGCGCCCGGCATGGACGCCAGCTTGCGATGGACGACGATGACATCGGCGCCAAGATCGGCGAGCAGCATGCCGGCGAAGGGCGCCGGCCCCAGCGCCTCGATCTCGACGATGCGGATTCCCCTGAGCATCCCATCCTCCACAGCGGTCAACTCTTTGGTGCTTTGCGAACTTTGGCACCGAGAGGGCGACGGTGTGTAACCCCGCTCTTTTGCCATTGAAGCACGTGCCGCTCGCATATACTTCACGGCGATGAAGAAAATCGGTTTCCTGTCGTTCGGGCACTGGACGCCCTCGTCGCAATCGCAGGTACGTTCGGCTTCGGACGCGCTGCTGCAATCCATCGATCTCGCGGTCGCGGCCGAGCAGCTCGGCGCGGACGGCGCCTATTTTCGCGTCCATCATTTCGCCCGCCAGCTCGCCTCGCCATTTCCGCTGCTGGCGGCCGTCGGCGCCAAGACCAGCCGCATCGAGATCGGTACGGCCGTCATCGACATGCGTTACGAAAATCCGCTTTACATGGCCGAGGACGCGGGTGCCGCCGACATCATCGCCGGCGGACGCCTGCAGCTCGGCATCAGCCGCGGCTCGCCCGAGCAGGTGATCGACGGCTGGCGTTACTTCGGCTACGTGCCGCAGGAAGGCAAGAGCGACGCCGACATGGCGCGCCATCACGCCGAGGTTTTTCTCGACACGCTGCGCGGCGAGGGGTTCGCCCAGCCCAATCCAAGGCCGATGTTCCCCAATCCGCCCGGTCTGCTCAGGCTCGAGCCGCATTCGCAGGGCCTGCGCGAGCGCATCTGGTGGGGTGCGGCCACCAACGCCACCTCGGAATGGGCGGCCAAGCTCGGCATGAATTTGCAGAGCTCGACGCTGAAATTCGACGAGAGCGGCAAACCGTTCCATGTCCAGCAGGCCGAGCAGATCCGCATCTATCGCGAGGCCTGGAAGGCGGCGGGGCATAAACGCGAACCGCGCGTTTCGGTCAGCCGCAGCATCTTCGCGCTGGTCGACGACCGCGACCGCGCCTATTTCGGGCGCGGCAACGAGAGCCGCGACCAGATCGGCTTCATCGAGGAAAACACGCGAGCGATCTTCGGCCGCAGCTACGGCGCAGAACCGGACGTGCTGATCAAGGAGCTGGCGCAGGACGAGGCGATCGCCGAGGCCGATACGCTGCTGCTCACGGTTCCCAACCAGCTCGGCGTCGACTACAACGCCCATGTCATCGAGGCGATCCTCACCCATGTCGCGCCGGCGCTCGGCTGGCGCTGACCCATGCGGCGAGCGGTCGTCGGTCCATAGATCGAGGGAGGTTGCCGCATGCCGAAGAAGGCTTTGATTGCCTGGGGCGGCTGGGAAGGCCACACGCCGGAGCGCAGCGCCAATGTCGTGCGCGACATGCTCCGGCGTAACGGGTTCGCGGTCACGCTCGGCCAAGGCACGGCGATGTTCGCCGATCCGGACCTTGCTTCATTCGACCTCATCGTGCCTGTCATCACCATGTCGACGATCGAAAAGGCCGAACTGAAGAACCTGACGCAGGCGGTTCGCCAAGGGAGCGGGCTCGGCGGTTTTCACGGCACGATGGGCGACAGTTTCCGCAATGAGCCGGACTACCAGTTCATGACCGGCGGCCAATGGGTCGCGCATCCCGGTGACATCATAGACTATCGTGTCGTCATCACCCGGCCGGACGACCCGATCACCAGCGGCGTCAGTGGTTTCGCCTATCGGTCGGAGCAATATTACATGCATGTCGATCCCGGCAACGAGGTGCTGGCGACAACCACCTTCACCGACGCGCATTTCCCCGGGATTGGCGGCGTCATCATGCCGGTCGTCTGGAAGCGCCGCTATGGCGCCGGCAAGGTCTTTTACAGCTCGCTTGGCCATACGGCCGACGAGTTCGCGGTGCCGGAAATGGCGCTGATCATGGAGCGCGGTTTGCTGTGGGCCGCGCGGGGGTAGAGCGGTTCAGCGTTCAATTGAATCGCCGACCCGCTCTAACTCTTTGTTTTTACGGAATTCCGGACGGAAAACCGTTACACACTTTTCCTGGAATTGCTCTAGCCTACCAGTCGGCGACGCGATCGCCTCCGGTAAATTGCGCGCTTTTGGCGGTGTATTCGAACAGTTCGATCTTCACGCCGTTGGGGTCGCGCAGCCAGGCCTGGTAGGTGTCGTCGCAAGCGTGTTTCCTGGCGGTGACATCGACGCCCATGGATGCGATGTGGGCGATCGCGGCGTCGATATTCTCCACTTCCAGGCAGAAGTGGTTGATCTGGTCCGTCTCGCTGAACCGGGCTCCATCCTTCTGGAAAACCTCGACATGGCTGCGGCCGCCGCAATTGAGGTAGAACCCGAAAACCGCGCCGTCGCGCAGGAAGTTGAACTGGACGTCCATGCCCAGGACATCGTGATAGAAGCGCCGCGTCTCTTCGAGGTCGTTGGCGAAGATGCAGACATGGGCGAGTTGCTTCACTTTGATCATAGCTGGCCCTGCGGTTGTGCGGGTAAGAGCCGCATCGGGTCATTCAAGGATGGAGCCAAGGGTAATGTACATACCCCAAATACCCAAACCGATGCCCAATCCAAAAACTGTAAGTGTCAGCCGTGTTTCGCTTATCGACGTCGACGGTTTCAGCTTCTCTCGAAGAATTACCCATCCAGATAAGGCAGTAATCATAGTGGCTATGATGAACATTGCTATGAAGATGCTTTTGGGATAGAGGGGCCGCAACAAAATACCTGCAACGCCAATCGCAAAATTAACAGCAATCAGGGCCTTGTAACGGAGAGGTAGACGCTGCTGGTTCATCCCGGCTACTCCTCACTCAATCCCGCCGGCAACCGCGTAGGCACCGGCGATGCGCCCATCCCGCAGCCGCACCACCGCAGTCACGATCGAGCCGTAGGAGCCGCGCCAGACACTGTGGAACCGCTGGTGCTCAGTGGTCGGCACGAGCGCCCGCCCTGTGAGACGCGCGCCGTTTTGTTGCATCGCGACGGGCTCCCCGTTGACATGCACCTTGATGCTCGCCGTTTCAACATTCTCGCCAATCATTTCGATCGTGATGGCGATCTCATCCAGATCCCCAGAAGCCCGCGTCTCGGCCGCAAGCTTGATGGTGAGCGCAGGCGCCTTGCCATCGCCGGCTCGGGCAGGACGATGCGAAAACACATCGTCGGCCAGCTCGGGCGTGCGCGGCGGGCGGGTGCGGCGCTGGGTCGACCGTTCGTAATCGCCGGCCATGCGAAGCAGCCTTTCGTCGTCATAGGCCTTGCCGGCGAAGGTGAGGCCGACAGGCATGCCGATATCGGCCATGGTGCCCATCGGCACGGTGACGGTCGGAATACCGAAATGGCGCCAGACCAGATTGCCGTTGGCGACCCAGGTGCCGTTGCGCCAGGCGAGCGCGGCGGACGCCTCGTTGACGTCGGCATCGGCCGGGCCGACATCGGCGGCGGCCGGCAGGATCACGGCATCGAGGCGGTTGGCGTCGAGCCAATCCTCGAAGTCGATGCGCCTTGTTGCTTCAAGTCCCTTGATGCCGTCTTCGATCGTGGGAATGTCGGCCAAGGGCGCGACTCCCGATTTCGCGCGTTCGACATACTCCGCCAGGTCGAAGCCGCCCTCATAACGGTCCGGCAGCGTGCCCGGCGGCTGCGGAAAGATTTTCGGGCCGTCGACCGAGACGAGATCGGGCAAGGCAGGGTCGGCATTGGCGCGCAGGAAATCGTCCCAGCCCCAGATGCAGAGATCCCAGAGTTCGCGCTCGGCGAAGTCCCGCGGCACCAGCCCGCGCTCGACCATGGTTTGCGTGCCGGGCCGGTCGCGCTCGTAGTTGGAGACGACGGGAAAATCGACCTCGACCACCTCGGCACCGAGCCGCCGCAGATCCGCCGCCGCCTGCTCCCACAGATCAAGCACCGAGGCGCGGGTTTCGATCAGACGGTCAGCCTCGACGTCGCGACCGATATACATTTTGGGTACGCCGAGCCGTTTGCCCCGGAGTGATCCTTCCAGCGTCAGATCCGTGTAGCACGGTGGGCGCGTCTCGGAACTCTTGGGCAGCGCGACCCAGGGCTGCGCGCGCCAGAAATCGCCTCGCGTTTCCGGATCGTCGGCGACGATGACATCGAGCAGTTCCAGCATGTCTGGCACGCTGCGCGTGTGCGGCACCACCACGTCCATGGTCGGCACCAAGGGCCAGTTGCCGCGCACGGAGATGACGCCGCGCGAAGGCGTGTAGGCGACGAGCGCATTGTTGGTGGCGGGCGCGCGGCCGGACGACCAGGTTTCCTCGCCGAGCCCGAAGGCGCAGAAGCTGGCCGCCGTCGCCGTGCCCGAGCCATTGGACGAGCCCGACGCGAAGGCGGCGGTCAGGCAGCCGGCATTGTAGGGGCTCTCGGCGCGGCCATAGACGCCGCGCTGCATACCGCCATTGGCCATCGGCGGCATGTTGGTGAGGCCGATCAGCACCGCGCCGCCGGCACGCAGCCTGGCGATGGTGAAGGCGTCCTCGTTGGCGACGAGATGCTCGAAGGCCGGCGAGCCGGCGGCGACCGCCAGGCCCTTGACCTTGTAGCTGTCCTTGGCGGTGTAGGGGATGCCGTCGAGCGGTCCGAGCAGGGTGCCTGCGCGACGCCGCTGGTCGGAAGCGGCGGCTTCCCCGAACATATCGGGGTTGAGCACGGGCACGGCGTTCAGCGCGATGCCGTGCCGGTCGAAATGCGCGATGCGCCTGACATAGGCGGCGACCAGTTCGACCGAGGTGACGAGACCGTCATCCAGTGCGCGGCGCAGTTGCTCGATCGTTGCTTCGACGAGATGAAAGCTGGTGTCGGTCATCATTGTTCCCAGGCTACCGTCTGTACGCCATGTGTCTGTAGGCCATGGATGAGCGAGGCCGCCGGCTTCGGCAAGCGCCAATCGCAATTCGTTGCGGGCCAGGCTCAGGCGCGCGCCTCGGCATCGCTCCGGCGCCTGACATGGTCGATGAACGCGCGCAGCTTGGGCAGGACCTGACGCTTTCCCGGGTAGTACAGGAAAAGCCCAGGCAAGGTCACGGCAAAGGGTCTCAGCACCTCCCGCAACCGGCCGTCGGCGATCGGCACGCTGGCGAGCGGTTGGGGTACCTGGGCAAGCCCGGCGCCTCGCATCGCCGCGCCCAGAAGCGTCGGATAATCATGCGCGATCAGCGGCCCGGAGACGATGGCCTCGACCGACTTGTTGCCGTCGACAAAGGGCCAGGGCGCGATCGACCCGTTTGACCGGCGCATGCGCAGGCAGGCATGGCCGCGCAGATCCTCGACGCGTTGCGGCACGTTTCGCTGGCGCAGATAATCAGGGCTGGCGACGACCACGAATGGCAGCGGCGGCGTCAAGCGCACCGCGATCATGTCGGCGTCGACAAATTCGCCGGGCCGGATGCCTGCGTCGAAGCCTTCGGCGGCGAGATCGACGAGTTCTCCACTGGCCACGATCTCCAGCTCGATTTCCGGATAGGCCTGGCAGAAGGATGCGATGAGCGGCTCCAGCAGGATCGGCACCACCGACGGCGGCACCGAGAGGCGCAGCAGTCCGGTCGGCCGCTGGCCGAGGTCGCGCGCCACCTCGCTCGCGGCGACCAGTTCCTCGAATGCGGGTCCGGCGCGCGACAGAAAGCGCTCCCCGGCTTCGGTCAGGCCGACGCTGCGGGTCGTACGGATGAAAAGCGCTGCGCCGATGCGCGCCTCGAGCGTGCGGATCGCCTGGCTCATCGCCGACGGCGTCACCTTGAGCTCGGCCGCCGCCTTGCGGAAATTACGATGCCGGGCGACGCTCAGGAAGGCCTCGACGCCGTCGAGCGCTCCCTGCCTGACTGTGAAGTTCTGCTTCATGGCGCATCGACATTATCGCGGATAGTCGCTGTTCGAAAGCGCTTCTATCTCTGCAGCAACGAGGTAAATCCGGAGGAAACCGCAATGACAGATAATCTCGACGGCGTGCGCGCTCACTACCGCGCCAGCGGTCTGACCGAGCGTCTCAAGACGGCACTGGCCGCTTTGGGACCAGAGGACCAACGGCTCATGCCGGAACGGCTGGCCGGGCTCGACCAGTTCCACACCCGTGGGCTCGCTGCAACCGCCGAGCTTGCCGGCTTGGCCGGGATTGGCCCGGAAACGATGGTCCTCGATGTCGGCTCGGGACTTGGCGGGCCGGCCCGTTTCCTGGCGGCGACCCATGGCTGCCGGGTGACGGGCGTAGACCTCAGCGAGCCGTTCGTCGAGGCCGCACACTATTTGACCGAGCGAATGGGGCTGAGCGAACAGGTGACGTTCGAGGGCGCCAGCGCGCTGGCGCTTCCCTTCGACGATAGCCAGTTCGACGTCGCGTTGCTGCAGCATGTGGCGATGAACATCACCGAGCGCGGACGGCTCTATGGTGAGATCAGGCGGGTGCTGAAGCCGGGCGGCCGGTTTGCCACCTACGACGTCGTGTTGAACGGCGGCGATCCGCATTATCCCGTTCCCTGGGCACGAAGCCCGGCGGAGAGTTTCTTGCTCACCGCGGCCGAGACGCGGACGCGGATCGAGCAGGCAGGCTTTGAAACCCTGGTGTGGCAAGACGACACGGAGGCAGCCAAGGCGTGGTTTTCGCAATTGCGGGCGTCCGGACCGCCTCCTTTGCTCAATCTCGGCGTCGTCATGGGGCCGGACTTCGCGGGAGTTGCCGCCAACCTTGGACGCAATCTCGGGGAAGGCCGGTTGGGCATCCTGACAGCCGTCTTCGAAGCCATTCCGGGCAAGACCTGAGGGAGGCGGGAATGTCGCCGGCAATGATCTTCGATATCCATCTCGCTCTGGGCTACGTGCCATGGTTGCTGTGCTTCGGCGCCTATGTCTGGCCGAGGCTCAAGGCGATGGACCACCTCGAGGCGCAACGCGCGATCGCCACCCTGCACAGCTTCCGCTTCTTCGGGCTTGTCTTCATGCTTCCGGGTGTCGTCGGGCCCAATCTGCCGGCTGGTTTCGCCGTCCTCGCGGCTTATGGTGACTTCGCCACCGGCCTGCTGGCCATGCTGGCGCTTCTGACGGCCCGGAGACATCAGCTATTCTGGCCGCTCGTCGTCGCCTTCAATCTCGTGGGAACCGTCGACATCGTCGTCGACTATTATCACGGGGTCCAGCTCGACCTTCCCGATCTGGCAGGAGAACTGGGCGCCGCCTACGCGATCCCGATCCTCTATGTGCCGCTGCTGATGATCACGCACGTCGCCGCGTTCTATCTGCTGATGCGCCGCCGGCCCGAGCCGGTTCAGGGCGCCCACCCCTGATCGGCCGCACGCGGCCGGAAAGAATCGCTTTTTTATGCAACCTCTGATGGACGCGTGCGTTACAGCCTCCCCGGGAGGAGGTTTGCGATTTTGGAGCGTTTCGAGATCCTGTACGAGCCGACAGGCGCGTATTCCATTTTCGACAGATACACCGAATTGCCGGTTACGGTGGAAGGCAGGAGCTTGATCGGGCTCCATCGGCACGAAGTGCCGCTGGCTCTGCTCGCCAGCATGGAGCCCGATGACAGCGGGGTGCCGTCGCTCTCGCTGTCGAGCGGCCGTCTCTCATACGAATATCAGCGAGACGCTTGCAAGCGTGAATGAACGCTCTCATAAGTTGCGACAAGGCATACAGCATGTAAGAAAATGGTGCCGTTACCATCGCATGAAAGGGGAATCATGCCTGACCAGAATGCGCTTGTCCGCGCGGCTGCTTTCGCAGAAAACCGGGGCCTCCGTGATTTCGATGAAGGAGTGTATCGAGGAACTGCCGGCGACAGCTGGCGCGGCGCTGACCATCGAAGACCTGCAGGATCTGCTGCTGGAAATGGCGGAGGAGCGTGGAATGATGGTAGCTCGATCTTTAGAGCATTCCAGGAAAAGCGTGAAACGGTTTCCCGGGAAAGGCGAGTTAGAACCGTTTACCGTGACCTTGAGACGGCGAGCGGCTCAGCGTGCCGATTAGGTAAGTAGCCATCCTAGGGCGTAGTGACGATTTAACTACCTGAGCCAGATAGCGATAGCGGCAAGTTTGACAAAGCCCATGAAGTTGGC
>NZ_JAIUGW010000021.1:0-102981 GCF_020164795.1 Mesorhizobium sp. ES1-3 | reverse complement strand
CCGCCCCATCACCCGCGCATAAACCTCCCCGACAATCCCCCGCCGAAACACCAGCACGCAGACCATGAAGATCAGCCCGGTGGCGATGGTCACCGGGAAACCTGATGTGGCCAGCGTGTTTTCCAGGCCGACGACGAGGCTGGCGCCGATGATCGGGCCGACCATGGTGCCGATGCCGCCCAGAAGCGTCATCAGGATCACCTCGCCCGACATCTGCCAGGTGACGTCGGTGAGCGTGGCGAACTGGAAGACGATCGCCTTCAGCGAGCCCGCGAGCCCGGCCAGCGCCGCCGACATGACGAAGGCGCCGAGTTTGTAGCTGGCTACGGAATAGCCAAGCGAAATGGCGCGGTTCTCGTTTTCGCGGATCGAGCGCAGGATCATGCCGAAGGGCGAATTGACGATGCGCCAGATGGCGAAGACGCCGATCAGGACCACGACAAGCACGAAGTAGTAGATGTTTAGCGGGACGTTGAGGTCGAGGATGCCGAACAGCATGCCGCGTGGCACGCCCTGGATGCCGTCCTCGCCTTGCGTGAACGGCGCCTGCACGCAGAAGAAGAAGAACATCTGCGACAGCGCCAGGGTGATCATGGCGAAATAGATGCCTTGCCGACGAATGGCGAAGAAGCCCATGACGAGGCCGAGCAGCGCGGCGCCCGCCATGCCGAGCAGGATGCCGGCTTCCGGCGGCCAGCCCCAGACCTTGACGGCATGCGCGGTGAAGTAGGCGGCGCCGCCGAAGAAGGTGGCGTGGCCGAAGGACAAGAGGCCGGTATAGCCAAGCAGGAGGTTGAAGGCGCAGGCAAACAGCGCGAAGCACAGCATCTTCATCAGGAAGATCGGGTAGACGAAGAAAGGTGCTGCCAGCAGCGCCGCTATGCCGAGCCCGACCAGCACCCATTCGAGCCTTGCCGAGGGTTTGGCCGATGTCTCACGAAGTGTCAGCTCGGCCATGTCGGATGTTTCTTCCGCCATGTCAGGCGTCCCTTCCGAACAGGCCGGCCGGCCGGACCAAAAGCACGATCGCCATGATGACGAAGACCACCAGGTTGGAGGCCTCGGGATAGAAAACCTTGGTCAGGCCTTCGGCCAGCCCGAGCATGTAGCCGGTGACGATGGCGCCGAGGATCGATCCCATGCCGCCGATCACGACGACGGCGAAGACGACGATGATGAGATCCGACCCCATCAGGGGGCTGACCTGATAGACGGGTGCCGCCAGGATGCCGGCGAGCCCGGCAAGGGCCGAGCCGAGGCCGTAGGTGAGGGTCAAAAGCAGCGGCACGTTGACGCCAAAGGCCTGGACGAGACGGGGATTCTCGGTTGCGGCGCGCAGATAGGAACCGAGCCTGGTCTTCTCGATCAGCGCCCAGGTGCCGAAGCAGACGATCAGCGAGGCGACCACCACCCAGCCGCGATAGTTGGGCAGGAACATGAAGCCGAGATTGGTGCCGCCGGCCAGCAGCGGCGGCACGGCGTAGGGGTTTCCCGACACGCCGTAATAGTAGCGGAAGATGCCTTCGAGCACGAGCGCGAGGCCGAAAGTGAAGAGCAGGCCGTAGAGCGGATCGGTGTCGTAGAGCCTGGACAGCGCCAGGCGTTCGACGACGACGCCGAACAGGCCGACGATCAGCGGCGCCAGGACCAGCGCCGGCCAATAGCCGATGCCGAGATGGGTGAGCAGGAGATAGCCGACGAAGGCGCCGAGCATATATTGGGCGCCATGGGCGAAATTGATGACGCGCAGCAGGCCGAAGATCACCGCCAGGCCCAGGCTCAGCATGGCGTAGAAGGAGCCGTTGATCAGGCCGACCAGCAACTGGCCGAGCAATGCCTGGATGGGGATGCCGAAGATCATCGTCATGGCGTCATCATACACCCAGAATTTCGTGGAGCAGCGTCATGCGGTCCGCCAGTTCGCCGGTCGGAAATCCGGCCACGACCTTGCCGTGTTCCATCAGGTAGAAACGGTCGGCGACACGGCTGGCGAAGCGAAAATTCTGTTCGACCAGCAGGATGGTCATGCCGCGCTTTTTCAACGTCGCCAGCAGCTCGCCGATGCGCTGGACGATGACAGGGGCGAGGCCCTCGGTCGGTTCGTCCAGGAGCAGCATCTTGACGCCGGTCCGCAGCATGCGCGCGATCGCCAGCATCTGCTGTTCGCCGCCCGACAGCCTGGTGCCCGGACTGTTGCGCCGCTCCTTCAGATTGGGGAAGAGATCGAAGATTTCCTCGACGCTCATGCCGCCCGGGGCGACGACGGGCGGCAGCACCAGGTTCTCGTCGACGGTCAATGTCGAGAAGATGCCGCGCTCTTCCGGCACGAAGCCGATGCCCTGGTGCGCGGTGCGGTGCAGCGGCAGCCGCATCAGGTCGGCGCCGTCGAAGACGACCTTGCCGGTTCTCCGGCGGATCAGGCCCATGATGGCACGCAATGTCGTCGTCTTGCCGACGCCGTTGCGGCCGAGCAAGGTGACCGTTTCGCCGGCAAACACTTCGAGGTCGACGCCGTGCAGCGCATGGCCCTCGCCATACCAGGCGTTGAGACCGCTGACCGCGAGCAGGGGCGAAGCACTAGTCATCGGCGGTGCCCATATAGGCGACCTTGACGCGCTCGTCGCGGCTGACGGTGGCGTAGTCGCCGGCCGCCAGCACCTCGCCGCGCTGCATCACCGTTATCCAGTCGCAGAGATCGGCCACCACGGTCAGATTGTGCTCGACCATCAGTATGGCGCGGTCGCTCGCCACCGAGCGGATGAGGGCGGAAACCGTGGCCACGTCCTCATGGCCCATGCCGGCCATCGGCTCGTCCAGCAGCAGCACTTTGGGATCGAGCGCCAACGTCGTGGCGATCTCGAGCACGCGTTTCCTGCCATAGGAAAGATCGCCGGCCAGCCTGTTCGTCGCGTCGTCGAGGCCGACGGAACGCAGCAGCTCCATGGCGCGCGGCGTCAACCGGTCGAGCGCCGCCAGCGAGCGCCAGAACTGGATGCCGAGCCCGGCCGGCCGTTGCAGCGCGACGCGCACATTGTCGAGCACGCTGAGATGCGGAAAGATCGCCGAGATCTGGAACGAGCGCACCAGCCCCATCCGCGCCACCCTGGCCGGCGGCGTGCGGGTGATGTCGTTGCCGAGCAGCTCGATCCTGCCGCTGGTCGGCGCCAGGAATTTTGTCAGCAGGTTGAAGACGGTGGTCTTGCCGGCGCCGTTGGGTCCGATCAGGGCGTGGATATTGCCATGGCGGACATCCAGGTCGACATTTCTAACGGCGACGAAGCCGGCGAAGTCACGCCGCAGGCCGCGGGCGGAAAGCACCACCCGCGGCTCTTCCGCGCTCGGATCAGGCGGCACCGTGGCCGCGCCGGTCACTGGGCGGCCGTCGGGCAGCCGCTTTCCTTCTCGCTCAGGAAGGCCTCCTTGCCGGGAATGGTGGCCAGGTATTTGTAATAGTCCCAATCCTTGGTGCTCTCGCTGGGCGCCTTGACCTGGTAGAGATACATGTCGTGGACCATGTTGCCGTCGGCCTGGACCTTGCCATTGGCGGTAAAGACGTCGTTCACCGGCAGCGAATGCAATTGCTTGGCGACCGCTTCGGTCTCGTCGGTGCCGGCCTTGTCGATCGCCTTCAGGTACTGCGTCACCGCCGAATAGGTCGCGGCCTGGATCATGTTCGGCATGCGGTTGGTGCGCTTGAAGAAGCGCTGCCCGAATTCGCGGCTCTTGTCGTCGCGGTCCCAGTAATAGCCCTCGGTCAGCACGACGCCTTGCGCCGCCTGCAGGCCGAGCCCATGCACCTCGGCCAGCGTGAACAGGAGGGCGGCCAGGCGCTGGCCGCCCTGCACGATGCCGAACTCGGCCGCCTGCTTGATGGAATTGGAGGTGTCGAGGCCGGCATTGGCCAGCCCGATGACCTTGGCGCCCGACGATTGCGCCTGCAGCAGGAAGGACGAAAAATCGGTCGCGCCGAGGGGATAACGCACCTCGCCCAGCACCTTGCCGCCATGGCTCTCGACGAACTTGGCGGTCTGCTCCTTCAGCGAATAGCCGAACGCATAGTCGACGGTGACGAAGAACCAGCTGTCGCCGCCCTGCTGCACCAGCGAGCCGCCGGTGCCCACAGCCTGCGAATGGGTGTCATAGGCCCAGTGGAAGCCGTAGGGCGAGCACTGCTTGCCGGTGAGTTCCGTGGTCGCCGCACCGGTGACGATGTCGATCTTCTTCTTTTCCTTGGAGATCCCTTGCACGGCGAGCGCGACCGAAGAGGTCGTCAGCTCCATGATGGCATCGACCTGTTCGGTGTCGTACCACTGGCGTGCGATGTTGGAGGCGATATCGGGCTTGTTCTGATGGTCGGCGCTGATGATCTCGACCGGTGCTCCCTGCACCTTGCCGCCGAAATCCTCGACCGCCATCTTGGCCGCCTCGACCGACCATTTGCCGCCGAAATCCGCATAGACGCCGGATTGGTCGTTGAGGATGCCGATCTTGACCTTGCCATCGGAAATCTCGGCGGCCGAGGCGGGAATCGCGGTGGCCGCGAGCAGCGCGGCGGAAACGACATAGCATAGCTTCATGAGTTTATTTCCTCCCAGTGTGGATGAATCCGGCCGCCCTCAACGATCGTCATCCGCAAGCACATTAGGAAAATGAGGCGGAAGGGCAAGGGGCGGCCGCGGATTTCATGGCGGCAAGGCCGACCCCATGGCGTGTGACACGAATATGTGAAGCTCGGCCGGCGACACACCGAGCTTGTTTGAGCCTGGACGGCTTCAACCCCCGGCCGCGACCAGATGGCCGTTGCCGACATCACTCAGCGCCAGTTTCAGCGGGGCCTCGCCGATCCGGCGGCTGGCGCTGGGGATTTCCTAAATCCGCCGCCGCTATTTGGCCGCCGGCCTGTGTTGGCGGGCATAGGTTACGCAAGCATCCACGGTTGAGACACAAAGCGCGTCGCGCCTGTTCGGCAGATTGTTGTCGCCGGCATAGGCAACCTCGGCGACGTGGCCGCCGACCATGCGAACCTGCGTGTCGCAGTAACCGCCGGGAGCGACATTGACGGAACCGCCGACCGTCGGAATCGCCCCGACGGCCAAGGCAGGAACGACGACGCTGAGATTGCCGCGCTGGACGACGCGCTTGTAGGTCCAGATCTGCCCGGACCGACCGACATCCGCGGTGGCGGTCGGAAACCCCGCGCACATTCGAACGTCGGCTTCACTGAGGCCGACCATTTCCTTGCGAGCCGCCGCCGCCGTGGGATCGATCTTGGCGATGCGCGACGTGTCGTCGGGAACGACGCAGGAAGACTGGACGACGACGATGAGACCAGAGAGGGCAAGCTTTCGAATGCAGGAAAATGTCATACCGATTATTGAGATCGCGTGGCGCCCGACCGCCCTCTCTACCTAGGCAAGCAGGCCGCCGGATCAACCCGCACGCCTTCACGAAAAGGTGGCCGAGCAAGCCGCAGAGCTTTTTGACTTCCGCTCGCAGCGGATGAACCCGCCGGCAACCGACGAAGGACGTCCATCATTTCCGGGCGATGTCCTCGAAGCTTAAGTCGAACCGCATGAGATATTTGCGTAGCCGGTCGGCATCGTTGCCGCTGGTCTTTTGCAGCCGCGAAACGGCGAACAGTTTTCGGCCGGCGGCGCTGATCGAGTTGCTGTCGCGGCAGACCTCGAGCACGGTGGCAAGTTGCGGCCGATCGAATAGGTCGATCCGGCTTTGCCGCTCGACACCCAAAGCCTCCACCAGGATGGCCTCGCGGCCGCCGGCATCCCCGGCACGCCACAGCATCGTCAGTCGTTCGATCTCGTCGCGCACGGTCTCCTCGTTGATGCGGCCGAGCGGCGCCAGTGTCGCCATGCGGGTAATGGATGCCGACAGATCGCGGAAATTGGCACGCCACATCGCCTGCGGCGCGATGGCGAATTTCAGGTAGAGATCCCGCGCCTCCCTGTTGAAGGTCACGTTCTGGCCCTCGCGTTCGCCGAAGCGGCGCAGCTCGAAGTCGAGGTTGGGCTCGATGTCTTCCTTGCGGTCGCGTAGCGCCGGAAGCTGGAAGGTCCAGAGATTCAGACGTGCGAACAAATCCTCGCGGAACCTGCCCTCCTTCACGCCGATCGACAGGTCGCGATTGGTGCCGGCCAGAAGCTGGAAATCCGAGATTACGTCCTGGTCGGCGCCAACCGGCAGGAAACGCTTCTCCTCGATGGCGCGCAGGCACATGGCCTGTTCGTCGATGCCGAGTTCACCGATCTCGTCGAGAAACAGCACGCCCTTGTTGGCCGACTTCATCAGCCCGGCGCGTTCGTTCTGCGCGCCGGTGAAAGCGCCCTTGACGTGGCCGAACAGCGTCGACATCGCCTGGTCGCCGCGCAAGGTCGCGCAATTGACCTCGATGAAGGCGCCGGAAACCTGCCGCTGCGCTTCCTTGAGTTCGTAAATGCGGCGCGCGAGCTGCGACTTGCCGGCGCCTGTCGGGCCGGTGAGCAGGACGGGCGCGCGCGAGCGGATCGTCACCTTCTCGATCTGGTCGATCATCTGGTTGAAGGCCGGATTGCGGGTGGCGATGCCAGACTTCAGGAACGACGTCGCCTCGTCGCGCTCCGCGGTAAAGCGTGTAGCGATCGCATCATAACGCGACAGGTCGAGGTCGATGATCGAGTGGCTGCCGGAGACGTCGTCGCGCCCATCCTTGCGGGGAGAGAGCTGTAGCAGGCGTGCAGGGATGAAGTGGGCCTCGGTGAGCAGGAACCAGCAGATCTGCGCGACATGCGTGCCGGTGGTGATGTTGACGAGATAATCCTCCTTCTCGGGATCGAACACATAACTCCGGGCAAAATCGCGCAGGCCGGTGTAGACCTCGCTGAAATCCCAGGGGTCTCTCATGCCGATGATATGCGGCCTGACCTCTGTCGCCGGCGAAACCTGTTCGATGTCGGCGATGATCTGCGTGGCGAGCTGCCGGGACTGTGTCCCGTGAATGAGTTCCAGGCGGTCAATGAACAATCCCTGCTGCTGGCACAGCGCAACCGTCGGCCGCCATTTCTTCCAGCGGTCGTCGGTGCGACCCGCATCGAGCGTCGTCCCGAGAATACCTATAGCGACCCGTCTTCGCATTTTATCCCGTGATATAAGAGTCGATACAATTGGATTATAGTACAGGCTTCTTCTCGCGAAGCGCCAGATGCAAAAGGTTTAGTCCGTTATTTTTGTTTCTCAATAAAATCAATCGATTATGCGCGATGAGGCGACCTGAAGCAGCCCCGCTCTTCAAACTGGCACGCAGCTTGTAATGCTGCTGGTGTGAAATGAAGGATCAGAACAATGGCGAACAAATCCGTGTTTGCGACGAGTGCAGGAAAGCTGCTCCCGCCGGCTGACGCCAAAAACCGTGAGGGTGCCCGGGCTTACCGCCTATCGCCCGAGCAGTCTCTGGCGCAGCTGGCGGCGACGGGAACGTTCAACGCCACCTTCTACGCCGAGCCGCGTGAGCAGCTGGACGAGGTGCTGAAGCTTGCCTGGCAGGTCGAGCCGGGGTTCCTGGCACGCACCGCCGTCCACGCTTTCGAGCAGGGCTACATGAAGGACATGCCGGCGCTGCTGCTGGCCGTTCTCTCCTCGATGCAGGGCGACGAGTTCGACCGTGCTTTCGGGCGCATCGTCCGGAACGGCAAGATGCTGCGCAACTTCGTGCAGGTCATGCGTTCGGGCGCCACCGGCCGCAAGTCGCTCGGCACGCGGCCGAAGCGCCATGTCCAGGCCTGGCTCGAGCAGGCGGCCGACTTCGAGATCATGCGGGCCGCGGTCGGCAACGATCCGTCGCTGGCCGATGTCGTGAAGATGGTTCACCCGAAGCCGAAATCGGCGTCGCGTGAGGCGCTTTATGGCTATCTCCTGGGCAAGCCGCACGACGTGGCCGTGCTGCCGGACGTGGTGAAGGCATTCGAAGCCTTCAAGCGCGATCCATCGCTGCCTGTGCCTGAGGTGCCGTTCCAGATGCTGACCTCGATGCCGCTGTCGCGTGAACATTGGGTGCAGATCGCGCAAACGGCCGGATGGCAGATGCTGCGGCAGAACCTGAACACCTTTGCCCGCAATGGCGTGTTCGAAGTGGAAGGGTTCGGCGAGAAGCTGGCGGCGCGTCTGCGCGATCCCCAGGAGGTCCGGCGCGCCCGGGTGTTCCCGTATCAGCTGATGGTGGCGTTCACCGTGGCCGATGCGAAAGTGCCTGGCGTGGTTCGGGACGCGCTGCAGGATGCGATGGAAATCGCGCTCGGCAACGTGCCCCGGATCAAGGGCAACGTGGTGGTGTGTCCAGACGTTTCGGGCTCAATGAGCTCGCCCGTCACCGGCTACCGCCAGGGCGCGACGTCGGCCGTGCGTTGCATCGATGTGGCCGCCCTGGTGGCCGCCGCACTGCTGCGACGCAACCCGACGGCCAGGGTGTTGCCGTTCGAGAACGATGTGGTTGATGTCAGCCTCAACGCTCGCGATACGGTGATGACCAACGCCGCCAAGCTTGCCACCGTCGGTGGTGGCGGGACCAACTGTTCGGCTCCGCTGGCGCGGCTGGTGCGCGAGAAGGCCGATGTCGACCTGGTGGTGTTCGTGTCGGACAACCAGTCCTGGGTGGATGCCTCGGCGCATGCGCATCAGGGGACGGCGACGATGCAGGAATGGCAGAAGTTGAAGGGGTTGAACCCGGCAGCCAAGCTGGTCTGCATCGACATCCAGTCCCATGCGACGACGCAGGCCAAGTCGCAGGCCGACATCCTGAATGTCGGTGGCTTCTCCGACCGCGTCTTCGACGTGGTTGGGACGATGTTGTCGTCGAGCGGCGACCCGGACCATTGGGTGCGCACGATCGAGGCGATCGAACTCTGAAAACGGTCCCGGCGGCGCGCCCGCCGGGACTACCGGAACAAAAACAGGGCATGACGAATGCCGATGGAACTACAGGCTGTTCACCTCCAGGTCGCGGGTTCGAATCCCGTCGGGTCCGCCACTATGGACCCGTAGCTCAGCGGATAGAGCGGGACGTTTCATCAAACCTTGTCGTCATGCCCGACGGCATTACGCGGTTTCGGCCGCAACTGAATAGGAAAGGAACTGAACAAACAGCGTGACGAATGCCTGTGGAACTACATCCTAACTTTCGGGTCGCGGGTTCGAGTCCCGCCGGAGCTGCCAATCGGCTCCGTAGCTCAGTCGGCAGAGCAGAAAGGCAGTTTTCGCAGAAATCTTGTCGTCACACCCGAACAAAGCCGCGGCGAATGCCGGATGGAACTACAGCAACATGAACGGGATGCTCCGTGAGGTTCGACTCCTCACCTTGCAGGCGCTCTCTGGCACGAGCGGGACTCCCGGTGTTTCATCATCCCTTGTCGCCGCGGCGACCGAACAAATGGCGAATGCAGGCAGGACTACAGGTAGCGCGCCCGTCGAAGGACGGGAGGTCGGGTGTTCAAATCACTCTCCCGCTCTCTGGAGCGGGGTGGCGCAGTCACCGTCTTGCCGATCCTTGTCGCCAGCCGATTGAACGGGCGAATGCCTACGGGAATACATTGGTATCTGGCGGTTCGAATCCGCCCGTCGATCGGTTGATCGATCGGTTTCTCGCTTCGATTTGTCGCCCGCCGCAGAGAAGAGAATGAATGGCGAATGCAGGCAGGATTACAGGATAGAGCATCCGCGGCGAAAGCGGCGGAAGGTCGGATGTTCAAGCCATCCCTTCCATCCCACTGGGACGGAAAGTAGCTCAGTTTGTCTTGCCGACACTTGTCGCCAGACCGAATAAGGACGAATGCCTGCGAGACTACAGGTAGACGCGGCCCGCTCCAAAGCAAACAAGCAAGCGGGTGCCGAAAGGCGTGAGGGTTCGTGTCCCTCCTTCGCATCTTCGCGAAGTGGCGGAAAAATGTCTCGCACTCCCTTGTCGTCCGTCCGCAATGCGCAGTGCTTGATGTATCGAAAGTGAAGGACATGACCGAGATTTTGAGTGGACAGGATTTGATCGACGCCGGCATGCCGCAGGGCAAATGGTTCGGCAAGGCGCTGGCCGCCGCCAATGCGGTGCTGGAGAAGGGTGGATCGCAGGGCGATGCGCTGGAGGCCGCGCGCGCTTTCGCGCCGCCGCCCGCCATTCCGCTGCATGCGGCTTCCTCCATGCCGCTGCACCTCAACATCGAGGCCGAAACGCCTGACGAAGCCGCCAATGTCGAAGCGGTGATGCGCTCGATGAACGAGCTGATGCGCACGCCGGTGATCCGCGCCGGCGCCATCATGCCGGACGCCTGCCCGGCTGGTCCGGCGGGCACGATTCCGGTCGGCGGCGTCGCTGTGTCCGAAGGCATCCACCCCGGCATGCATTCTGCCGACATCTGCTGCTCGATGGCGATCTCGGTATTTCCCGGCGTGGCGCCCGCCGCGCTGCTCGATGCCGTTCATGGGGTCACCCATTTCGGACCGGGCGGGCGTCCGCGGGGCCAGCAGATCCGGCCGGCCAAGGAGATCTTCGAGCGTTTCGAGGCCAACCCCTTGCTGCGCGACCTGACCAGTGCCGCGATCGAGCATTTCGGCACGCAGGGCGACGGCAACCATTTCGCTTATGTCGGCACGTTGAAGTCGAGTGGCGAGACGGCGCTGGTCACCCATCACGGCTCGCGCTCGCCTGGCGCGCGGCTCTACAGCAAGGGGATGAGGATCGCCGAGGGCGTCCGCAAGACGCTGTCGCCGGAAACCTTGCCGCAGAACGCCTGGATCCCGGCCGACACGCGGGAAGGCGATGAGTATTGGGAGGCCCTGCAAACGATCCGCGAATGGACCAAGGGCAACCATATGCTCATCCACGACCTAGCGGCCGAAAAGCTGTCGGCGAAGGTGTCGGACCGGTTCTGGAACGAGCACAACTTCGCCTTCCGCCGCTCGGATGGGCTATTCTACCACGGCAAGGGCGCCACACCGGCCTTCGACAACTGGGCCGACGACGCCACCGATCTGACGCTGATCCCGCTCAACATGGCGGAACCGGTGCTGATTGTACGTGGCAAGAACGCGGTGCACGGGCTTGGCTTCTCGCCTCACGGCGCCGGGCGCAATTTCTCGCGCACCCAGCACCGGCGCATGCAGGCGGGTCGCAGCGACGCCGATATCTTCGCGCAGGAGACCAAGGGCATCGATGCCCGCTTCTTCTCCGGCGTGACGGATATTTCGGAGTTGCCGAGCGCCTACAAGAACGCGGCCTCGATGCGCCGCCAGATCGAGCATTTCGGTCTGGCGGAGATCGTTGACGAAGTGCTGCCTTATGGCTGCATCATGGCCGGCGACTGGGAGGCGAACGCGCCATGGCGCAAGAAGCGGGAAGCGCGCCAGCAGCAGGGGCGCTAACCCCGACCGGATGCGGGCTGCAACCGCATCCGGTGATCACCGGTCCCGCAACTGCCTCCGCCGCCAGGCGGCTGGGGCCTCGCCGATCCGCTCGCGGAAGAAGCGTGAAAAATAGGCCGGGTCATCGAAGCCGATCTCGTAGGCGATGTCCTCGACCGTGCGCACGGTGAACAGCAGCAGACGCTTGGCTTCCAGCAGTCGGCGATCGCCGACCACCCGCTTGACGCCACTGCCCAACACCGCGTGCGCGGCCTTGTCGAGCAAATGCGGCGTGGTGGCGAGGGCCTCGACGTAGCGGTCGACCGGCCAGTTCTCGCGGAAATGCGCATCGACGAGTCTCCGTAGCCCCCGCGCCAGTGACGTGTCTGAAGAGCCCGGGGCATCTGTCGCCTCAGGAGCGAGCCTCGCAATATGGGAGAGCGCGACGGCGATCAGCGCCGGCAGCACCTTGTCGTTGCCCGCCTCCGCCTCGGCGTACTCGGCGGCGATCATGTCCAGCACCGTCGCCAGTCTTTGCCATGCGGCGTGCTGCGGGAAGGCGTCGGCGAAGACCGGCCGGTCCAGCGGCAGCAGGCTGTGGCCGGCGAGCGTGGCCAACGCATCGTCGGCGACGGATACGACGATGGCGTCGGCGCCGGGTCCGATCGAAAAACCATGCACGACATTGCTCGGCACGAAGCTGACGGCCGGCGCCGAAAAGTTCCAGGAGTGGTCCTCGATGCGATAGGTGCCGGAGCCGCTGGTCCAGTAGGTAATCTGGCCCATTTGCGGGTGCTTGTGCGCGGCAACCTGACCGAGGTGAATGTTACTGCGTGCAAGCACTGTCTCGACATGGAGGAAGCCGACATCGAGCGGCCGCACCGGTTCGCCGTAGACGAAGAAATCGGGAATCGAATTCTGACTCATGGTGCCGGAAAAAGTCCAATCGGTTTTGCCGTTCCGTCCATACCCGATCCACCGCGGAGGCGCTAGGGTTGCGATACCAAGTGGAGGAGCATCGATGCGATCAGAAGATTTTCGCGCGGACAAGGCGCGCCCGTTCACCGGGGCCGAGTATCTGGAGAGCCTGCGCGATGGGCGCGAGGTCCATATCAACGGCGAACGCATCGCCGACGTCACCGCGCACCCCGCCATGCGCAACTCGGCGCGGTCGCTGGCGCGGCTTTATGATGCGCTGCATGACGGCAAGCGTCGTGAGGCGCTGACCTCGCCGACCGACACCGGTTCGGGCGGCTACACCCACAAATACTTCCGCGTCGCCAAATCCTCCGGCGAACTCGCGGCCCAGCAGACGGCGATCGCCGAGTGGTCGCGCATGTCCTATGGCTGGATGGGGCGCACGCCCGACTACAAGGCGGCGCTGATGAACACGCTCGGCGCCAATGCCGACTGGTACGGACCGTTCAAGGAGAATGCGCGGTCCTGGCACAAACGTGCTCAGGAAGCCGTGCTGTTCATGAACCACGCCATCGTCAACCCGCCGATCGACCGCCACAAGCCGGCCGAGCAGGTGAAGGACGTGTTCGTCCATATCACCAGGGAGACGGATGCCGGCATCTTCGTTTCCGGCGCCAAGGTGGTGGCGACGTCCTCGGCGCTGACGCACTACAATTTCCTGGCGCAGGGCTCCGCGACGGTCACCGAGGATCCGTCGCTGTCGGTGATGTTCATCGTACCGATGAACGCGCCGGGGATTAAGATGTTCTGCCGCGTTTCCTATGAGCAGACCGCCAATACCGTGGCGGCTCCGTTCGACTATCCCTTGTCGTCGCGCTTCGACGAGAACGACGCCATCCTGGTGCTCGACAACGTCTTCATCCCCTGGGAGGACGTGCTGGTGCTGCGCGACGCGCAGAAGATCCTGTCCTTCCATCCGGCATCGGGGTTCATGCATGGCTATTGTTTCCAGGGCTGCACGCGCTTCGCCGTCAAGCTCGATTTCCTCGCCGGCCTGCTGGCCAAGGCGCTGCGCGCCACCGGTGGCGACGCCTTTCGCGGCAACCAGGCAGCACTTGGCGAGGTGATCGCGCTCAGGCACATGTTCTGGAGTTTTTCCAACGCCATGGCCCACAACCCGATTCCGTGGGCGAACGGTGCGGTGCTGCCCAATCTCGACGCCGCGCTCGCCTATCGCACCTTCATGTCGGAGGCCTATCCGCGCGTCATCGACACGGTGCGCCGGGTGATCGCGTCGGGGCTGATCTACCTGCCGTCCTCGGTGCGCGACTTCAACAATCCCGAGATCGACAAATATCTGACGCAATATGTGCGCGGCTCCAACGATATGGGCCATGTCGAGCGCATCAAGATCATGAAGTTGCTGTGGGACGCGACCGGCACCGAGTTCGGCGGCCGCCACGCGCTCTATGAACTCAACTATGCCGGCGCGCCGGAAGAGGTGCGGCTGCAGGTGCTGAAGGGCGCCGAGCGCGGCGGGCAGCTGAAGGCGATGGAGGAACTCGTCGATACCTGCATGGCCGACTATGACGAGAACGGCTGGACAGGCGACACCTGGCTGCCGCCGCTTGGCTCGACGGCCGGGTGAAGCCGATGGCCGCGCAGATTTCGAAGGCCGATTTCCGCGACGCCATGGCGAGGGTCTGCGCGCCGGTCAACATCATCACCACCGATGGGCCGGCGGGACGCGGCGGCTTCACCGCCACCGCCATGTGCAGCGTCTCCGACGAGCCGCCGACGCTGCTTGTGTGCATGAACGGACGTTCGACACAGGCGGCGATGTTCCTGGCCAACCGGCGCTTCTGCGTCAACGTGCTGACGCATGACCATATGCACCTGGCCGGAAAGTTTGCCGGCGCGACCAGGGACATGGCGGCCCGTTACGAAGCCGCGCGCTGGCAGACACTGGCCTCGGGCACGCCGGCATTGTCGGACGCCATCGTCAACTTCGATTGCGAGATCGAGACCGTGCACCTCGTCGGCACGCACAATGTCATGGTCGGCCGCGTCATCGACGTCAGGCACGGCAGCGGCGGCTCGGCGCTGCTCTATGTCGACCGCAACTACACACAGCCGACGCGATTGGGGAGTTTCGGGGGGTGAGCAGGAGCGAACGGCCCTGGCCGCGGAGCGGTCAACTCTCGCCGTCGATCAGGCTCTCCAGGAGATCGAGCAGCTGCTCGAGCCGCTCGTGGCCGAACCGCTGCTCGATGTCGTCATAGATGACACGCCTCTCGGGCGAGAGTGCATCGATCAAGGCGGAGCCCGCCGGCGCGATGGTCAGCACGACGCGGCGGCCGTCGCCTTCCGCCTTGTTGCGGGTGATGAATTTCCGCCCTTCGAGCGCCTTGATGATGCGGGTCAGGCTGGGCGGCAGCACGGAGGCGCGGTCGGCAAGCTCGGTCGCCTCGACCGGCCCGGCCTCGCTCAGCACGCGCAGCACGCGCCATTGCTGCTCGGTCACGTCATGCGCGGCAAGCATCGGGCGAAACCGCGCCATCACCGCTTCGCGGGCGTGAAGCAATGCCATCGGCAAGGAGCGACGAGTGTTTTCCGGCAGCAAGAAGCAGCGCCCCCAATAATGCGGTGGTCAGCGGATTTCGGCCCACATGGACCAACGTCGAAACCCGACCTTTCCATCCCGTATCGTCGCCTCCAGCCCGATGCAAGACTTGACTTTGGGGGTACGTCATGTAATTAACGCGTTAACTACAGCAATGCGACAAACCAGGGAACGAAACGCGGTGCCGCACTTCTCCATCGAGTATTCGGCCAATCTCGATGCCAAGGTCGATATGGATGAATTGTGCGCGCTGGTGTTGCGCACGGTGCTCGACACCGGTCTGTTCGAGACCGGCGCCGTGCGGGTGCGGGCCTTTCGCGCTGACGCCTACGCCATTGCCGATCGCCTGCCGGAAAACGCCTTTCTCGATATGTCGTTTCGCATCGGGACCGGCCGTAGCGCGCAGGACAATAAACGGACCGGCGAGGCCGTGTTCGCGGCGATTGATCAGTATCTCGGCAGCTTGTTCGAGACTCCGCATTTCGCCTTGTCGCTGGAGATCAGGGAAATCGACCCCGTGCTGAGCTGGAAGAAGAATGCAATCCACCCGCGGCTGCGCGACAAGTGACGGAAGACCGACATGTCCGATCTCGAAGGCAATCTGAAAAAGGCGCACGCCTACCTCGCCCGCTTCAAGACCGACGGCGTGCTGAACCAGATCGGCGGCGAGGCGGTGCCGGCCGCCGACGGCTCGACCTTCGAGACGCTGTCGCCGGTCGATCTGCAGCCACTGGCCAAGGTCGCGCGCGGCGGCGCCGCCGACATCGACCGTGCGGCCAAAGCGGCGAAGGGGACTTTCCCGGCCTGGGCCGCCTTGCCGGGCGAGGCGCGCAAGAAGCTGTTGCACAGAATCGCCGATGCGATCGAGGCGCGCGCCGAGGAGATCGCCTTCGTCGAGTGCATGGACACCGGCCAGGCGCTGAAGTTCATGGCCAAGGCCGCGTTGCGGGGCGCCGAAAACTTCCGCTTCTTTGCCGACCGCGCGCCGCAAGCGCGCGACGGCGAGACGCTGCGAACCCCGGGCCAGGTCAACATGACGACGCGGGTGCCGATCGGGCCGGTCGGCATCATCACGCCGTGGAACACGCCGTTCATGCTGTCGACCTGGAAGATCGCGCCGGCGCTGGCCGCCGGCTGCACCGTCGTTCATAAGCCGGCTGAGTTCTCGCCGCTCAGCGCGCGGCTGCTGGTCGAGATCGCCGAGGGGGCCGGCCTGCCGAAGGGTGTATGGAATCTGGTCAACGGGCTTGGCGAACATGCCGGCAAGGCGCTGACCGAGCACCCCGATATCAAGGCGATCGGCTTCGTCGGCGAAAGCCGCACCGGCTCGATGATCATGCGCCAAGGCGCCGATACGCTGAAGCGCGTGCATTTCGAGCTCGGCGGCAAAAACCCGGTGATCGTCTTCGCCGACGCCGATCTCGAACGCGCGGCGGATGCGGCGGTGTTCATGATCTATTCGCTCAACGGCGAGCGCTGCACCTCATCGTCGCGGCTGCTGGTGGAAGCCCCGGTCTATGACCGGTTCACCGATCTGGTGGCGGAGAAGGCAAAGCGCATCAGGATAGGCCATCCGCTCGATCCGAAAACCGTGGTCGGGCCGCTGATCCATCCGGTGCACGAGGAAAAGGTGCTGTCTTATATCGAGATCGGCAAATCGGAAGGTGCCGTGGTCGCCGCCGGCGGCGGCAAGTTCGCCGGCCCCGGCGGCGGCTGCTATGTCAGCCCGACACTGTTCACCGGCGCCACCAACAGGATGCGCATCGCCCAGGAAGAAATCTTCGGACCGGTGCTGACCGCCATCGCTTTCAAGGACGAGGCGGAGGCGCTGGCGCTGGCCAACGACACGCAATATGGCCTGACCGGCTATCTCTGGACATCGGACGTCACCCGCGCCTTCCGCTTCACCGAAGCGCTGGACGCCGGCATGATCTGGGTCAATTCGGAGAATGTACGCCATCTGCCGACGCCGTTCGGCGGCGTCAAGAATTCCGGCATCGGCCGCGACGGCGGCGACCATTCCTTCGATTTCTACATGGAGACCAAGAACATCGCCTTCGCCACGTCAGCGCACGCGATCCAGAAACTCGGCGGCTGACCGGAGGAAACCAGATGCCCTTGCCCAAGCCCAACCTCTATCCCGCCTTCAACATCGTGCGGCTGAGCCATGTCGAACTGGCCGTCACCGATCTCGCCAAATCCCGAGCTTTCTATGTCGATACGCTCGGCCTGCAGGTCACCGACGAGGTAGCAGGCGCCATCTACCTCAGGGCCATGGAGGAGCGTGGTCACCACTGCATCGTGCTGAAGACGGCGACAACGGCGGAAGCACGCGATCTCGGTTTCAAGGTGTATTCCGAAGAAGACCTCGACAAGGCCGAGCATTTCTTCAGGGGCAAGGGCCTGCCGGTCGAATGGGTCGAGCGTCCCTACCAGTCGCGCACCTTCCGCACGCGTGACCCGCACGGCATTCCGCTCGAATTCTACGCGACGATGGAGCGCCTGCCGCCGATCCACCAGAAATACGCGCTCTACAAGGGCGTCAAGCCGCTGCGCATCGACCATTTCAACTGCTTCTCGCCTGATGTCGACGAGTCCGTCGGCTTCTACAACGAGCTCGGTTTTCGCGTCACCGAATACACCGAGGACGCCAGCAGCGGGAAGCTGTGGGCGGCCTGGACGCACCGCAAGGGCGGCGTCCATGACATCGCCTTCACCAATGGCGTCGGCCCGCGCCTGCACCATGTCGCCTTCTGGGTGCCGACGCCGCTCAACATCATCGACCTGCTCGACCTGATGGCGACGACCGGGTATCTGCCGAACATCGAGCGCGGCCCCGGCCGGCACGGCATTTCCAACGCGTTCTTCCTTTATGTGCGCGATCCCGACAACCACCGCATCGAGATCTATTGCTCGGACTACCAGACGGTCGATCCCGACCTCGAGCCGATCAAATGGGATCTGAAGGACCCGCAGCGCCAGACGCTGTGGGGCGCGCCGGCGCCGAAAAGCTGGTTCGAGGAGGGCAGCGTTTTCGCGGGTGCAGAGGTGCGGCAGCCGGGCTTGGCGGCGTCGCCGATCATCGCGCCGTAAGGGATTTTGATTTTATGTCAGCGTTCTGTGTCGCCCCCCTCTGTCCTGCCGGACATCTCCCCCTCAAGGGGGGAGATCGGACTTCATTTCCGCTTTCTCCAATCGTCGACGCCGCAAGGAAAGCGCTAACGCCGGAGCCAGCCAATCTCCCCCCAAGAGGGGGAGATGTCCGGCAGGACAGAGGGGGGCGCCGTAGAACTCCGGCCTGGCCAGCATCGAACAACACAGATGGCGGGGTGGCAGCATGAATGCCCGGCTCGCCACCTTCACCATCGACGGCAAGACACGCTACGGCGCAATCACCGAGAAAGGCGTCGTCGACCTCTCCGCCCGCCACGGCCAGTGGCCGACATTGCGCGAAGTGATCGAGGCCGGCGCCTTGCGGCGGCTGGCTGAAGAGGCAGACACCCTCGCCGCCGATTTTCCGCTCGACGCTATCACTTACGACATCTCCATCCCCTCGCCGGAAAAGATCATCTGCGTCGGCGTCAATTTCCCCGACCGTAATGAGGAGTACAAGGACGGCCAGGCAGCCCCTTCGAACCCCTCGCTGTTCATTCGGTTCCCCCGCTCCTTCGTCGGCCATGGCGCGCCGCTGGTACGGCCGCCGGAGTCGCCACAGCTGGATTATGAGGGCGAGATCGTCATCGTCATCGGCAAACCCGGCCGGCGCATCGCCGAGGCAGACGCGCTCGGCCATATCGCGGCATTGTCGCTGTGTAACGAAGGCACCATCCGCGACTGGGTGCGGCATGCAAAATTCAACGTCACGCAAGGCAAGAACTTCGACCGCACCGGTTCGATCGGCCCGTGGCTGGTGCCGTTCACGGACGAGGCGCAGATCGCCGACATCGCGCTCACCACGCGCGTCAACGGCGAAGTGCGCCAGCAGGACCGCACCAGCCGGATGATCTTTTCCTTCCGCAAGATCATCAACTACATCTCGACCTTCACCACGCTGGTGCCCGGCGATATCATCGTCACGGGAACCCCGACCGGCGCCGGCGCCCGCTTCGAGCCGCCGGTCTGGCTGAAGCCGGGCGATGTGATCGAGGTGGAGGCCGACGGCATCGGCGTGCTCAGAAACGGCGTCGTCGACGAGGCGGAAGCATGACCCCGAGCCAAGTGGAAGACGCGGCCGACCGGCTGTTCGAGGCCGAGCGCTCACGCCGCCAGATCCGGCTGCTCAGCCTCGATTTTCCCGAGGCGACGATGGAGGATGCCTATCGCGTGCAGGCCGCGCTGGTGACGCGCAAGATCGATGCCGGGCTGAAGCCGAGAGGCTGGAAGATCGGCCTGACGTCCAAGGCGATGCAATATGCACTGGCCATCGACACACCGGATTCGGGCGTGCTCTTCGACGACATGTTCTTCAATGACGGCGCGACCATTCCCGCCGGCCGTTTCATCCAGCCGCGCGTCGAGGCCGAGATCGCCTTCGTCATGAAGGCGCCGCTGAAGGGCCCCGGCGTGACCATCTTCGACGTGCTCAACGCCACCGACTACATCACGCCGGCGCTTGAAATCCTCGACACGCGCATCGAGCGGGTCAATGCGGAGACCAAGAAGGCGCGCACCTTCTTCGATACGATTTCAGACAATGCCGCCAATGCCGGCATCGTCATCGGCGGCCGGCCGCAACGGCCCGATGAAGCCGACATGCGCTGGATCGGCGCCATCGTCTCGCGCAATGCCGAGGTCGAGGAGACCGGGCTTGGCGCCGGCGTGCTCAACCATCCGGCGATGGGCATCGCCTGGCTGGCCGACCGGCTCGCCCGCTACGGCATGTCGATCGCGGCTGGCGAGGTGGTGTTGTCGGGGTCCTTCGTGCGGCCCGTCGAGGCGCGGCCCGGCGACACGATCGCCGCCGATTTCGGCGGTTCGGGAACCGTCAGCATCCACTTCGCCAGGGGCTGACGGTTCTTTGCTCCAACGCAATTCCGGACGGAAAACCGCTTCACACTTTTCCTGGAATTGCGGTTCTCACTCCAACGCAATTCCGGACGGAAAACCGCTTCACGCTTTTCCTGGAATTGCTCTACTCGCCGCGTAAATAGGCAATGACCACATCGGCCGCGATATCGGACATGCGCAGGCCGACCTCCCTCGTAATGTCGCCTTCGACACGGCTTTGCACCCAGCCCAGAAACGCGAAGGCCCGCAGCGCGGCGAACAGCGGCAGCGCGGCGATGTCGCGCGGGGTCAACTCGCGCTGCCGCCGGTAGCCTTCCAGCAGCGATGCCTCGATCAGCGGATAGAGCGGCTCGTCGCGGTTCTGATAGAGCGCGACGGCAAGGTCGTACATGTGCCAGCCAAGGCCACAATCGTCGAAGTCGATGATGCGCACCGCATCGTCATGGATGAGCACGTTCTCGCGCACCAGATCGGCATGGATGATGCCGAAATTGCGGGCGCTGCGTTCATGCTCCGACAGCGCCTTCACGGCCTTTTCCCGGGCCTGGAAAACCAGCTCGCGGCGCGCGCCGTCGAGGAAGGGCGAGGTCTCGAAGCGTCCCCAATTTGGGGCCGCGCCGAAGAAGCCGTCGAAATCCCAGGCATGGCGGGCGAAGCCGGCAGGCGGCGCCCAGGCGGCGGTGACGGTATGCATGTGGGCGACGCTTCGACCGATCGCCATGAAGACCTGCTTCAATTGTTCCGGCGCATAGCCCAGCGGCACGCCGCGCGCGCCGACGGCGCGGCCCTCGAGCCAGCTCAGACAATCGACCTGGCGCGGTTGCGCCAGGGCGGCGGTGCTCACGAGCACGAACGGATCGCCGGCCTGCGTTGCGATCGGAGACGGCGTGGCGACGCCGGCGGCTTGCAGAAAGCTCATCCATTGCAATTCCCCGCGCAGCGCGGCATCCGTGTGATAGCCAAGCCGGTGCACGCGCATCACGGCCGGCCGACCGCCGGGCAGGTGAACCCGGAAGACCGCATTCTCCCGGTATTTCAAGAGCTCCGGTTGCCCGTGGCGAACGCCCCAGTGTTCGAGCGCGCGACTGGCAAGGTCGGTCACGTCAGCTGCCGTTTCCGGCTCGGCATGCGTCGAGACAGCGTTCACGCCGGCACTCCGCCGACTTCGCCGAGCACCTCGTCGAGCGTTCCGATCAGCAGATCGGCATTGTCGCGGGAGAAGGGCATTGGCGGGCGGATCTTCAGCACATTGCCATGAATGCCGGTCTTGCCCATCAGCACGCCACGGTCGCGCATGGCGTTGATGACGCGGCTGGCGATATCGGACGCGGGCTCGCGGGTCTGGCGGTCGTGGACAAGCTCGGCGCCGAAGAACAAGCCGGCTCCCCTGACTTCGCCGATGCAATCATGCCGATCGGCCAGCGGCCGCAGCAGCTCGAGCGCGTAGGCGCCGACATCGCGCGCATTGGCGACGAGGTTTTCGTCTTCCAGGACATCGAGGACCGCATTGGCCACCGAGCAGGAGACCGGATTGCCGCCAAAGGTGTTGAAGTAACGGAAGGCGTTGCGGAAGGTAGCCAGGATATCTTTCGTTGTGACCACGGCGGCGACCGGATGGCCGTTGCCCATCGGCTTGCCCATGGTGACGATGTCGGGCACGAAACCGGCGCGCTGGTGGCCCCAGAAATGGCTGCCGGTGCGGCCGAAACCGGGCTGAACTTCGTCTGCGATCACCAGACCGCCCGCCTCGCGCACAGCCGATACGGCGTCGTCGAAAAAGCCGCTGGGAAGTGACGGAAAACCTTCATTGGCGAGCAACGGGCACAGGATCATGCCGGAAAGGCCTATGCCTTCCCTGGCCAGCGAGGCGATGGCTTCGCGCACGGCGTCGCCGAAAGCCTTGCCATTTGCCATCGCATCGGGATGGCGAAAACTGTCGGGCGCCGGCACCAGCCTGACATGGTGGGCGCGGCCACCGACCGGCGGCATGCGGGTCGAGAGCTGCGAAACCGCTGTGGTGTTGCCGTGATAGGTGGCGTCGGTGGCGATGATGCCCATCTGGCCGGAGACCGCCTGCGCCATGCGCAGCGCGATGTCGTTGGCCTCGCTGCCGGTGCAGGTGAGGATAGCGGTCGACAGGCCGGCATCGAAGGTCGCGGTCAGCCGCTCGACATAGTCGAGGATGGCGGTGTGGAGATAGCGCGTGTGGGTGTTGAGCAGGCTTGCCTGCCGGCACAGCGCCTCGACCACATGCGGGTGGCAATGGCCGACATGCGCGACATTGTTGTAGGCGTCGAGATATTTTCGGCCATCGGCATCATGGAGCCAGACGCCTTCGCCGCGCACCAGGTGCACGGGCTCGTCATAGAACAGTTGCGATTTCGCGCCGAGCAGGCGGGAACGCCGGCTAACCAGCGCCTCGTCGGCCATTTTTTGCTGAGCCATCACCAAAACTCCGTTGTGTCCGTCAGACCTTCGACAGGCCCGAATCGATCGCCTCGCCGATCCTGGTAACGTCCGCGGCGCCGATGATCAGCGGCGGCGACAGGATGATGGTGTTGCCGGAGACGCGCAGCATGACGCCGGCTTCATAGGCAGCCTCGGAAACGACGGCCATGGTCTTCTTGTCGGCGGCCTTTTTCGTCGCGCGATCGGAGACCAGTTCCACCGCCGCCATCAGGCCCTTGTACCTGACGTCGCCGACGATCGCGTGCTTCGCCTTCAGGCCTTCCAGCACCGCCGCGAGTTCGACGCCGCGCGCGGCTGCGTTCTCGTTCAGGCGCAGCCGTTTGGTCTCGGCAAGCGCCGCCAGCCCGGCCGCGCAGCCGACCGGGTGGCCGGAATAGGTATAACCATGGCCGATCGCGCCGAAACTGGTCTTGTCGGCCTCGAAGGCGTCGGCAACCCTGGCGCCGATCAGGGTCGCGCCGAGCGGGAAATAGCCCGAGGTGATCGCCTTGGCGATGGTCATGAAATCCGGTTTTACACCGGACAGCCGCGAGCCCGACCAGGCGCCGGCGCGGCCGAAGCCGGTGACCACTTCGTCGGCGATCAGCAGGATCTCGTGGCGGTCGCAGATTTCGCGCACCAGCGGCATGAAGCTCTCATGCGGAACGATGACGCCGCCCGCACCCAGCACCGGCTCCATGATGAAAGCGGCGATGGTGTCGCCGCCCTGGAAGGCGATCTCGTCCTCCAGCGCCTTGGCGCACAGTTTCGCCAGCCGCGCCGGATCGGTTTCGTCGAACGGGTTGCGGAAGGTCCATGGGGCGGGAATATGGAAGACGCCGGGCAGCAGCGGTTCGTAGTTGCGGCGGAAATTGGCGTTGCCGTTGACCGAGGCGCCGCCGAAATGCGTGCCGTGATAGCCCTTCTTCAAGGCGAGGAATTTGGTGCGGTCGCCCTGGCCGCGGATCTTCCAATATTGCCGGGCCAGCCGCAATGCCGTTTCGACCGAATCGGAGCCGCCGGAGGTGAAGAAGGTCCGCACCATGCCCTCCGACTCGAACCACTCGGAGAGCTCATGGGCGAGCTCGATCGACGGCCCGGTCGAGGTGCCGCGAAAGCCCGAGTAGTAAGGCAGCGCGCGGAGCTGGTCGGCGATCGCTCTCTTGATCGGATCGCAGCTGTAGCCGAGGTTGACGTTCCACAACCCGCCGACGGCGTCGAGCACGGTGTTGCCGGCAATGTCGGTGACCATCACGCCCTCGCCCTTCATGATCACCTTTGGCGGGTTGGCCCGCATCTCGGCCGGATGCGCCATCGGGTGCCAGATCGGCTTGGCATTCTTCTCGGTGAGGAAATTGATGTCGCGCATCGCAAGGCTCCGCAAATGTCTCAGGCAACTGGAACGAGGTCGAAATGGCCGAGTGCCTCGGCATAGGAATAGGCCGGCCGGGCAACGTCGAAATGAACCGTGCGCATGCCGGCGGCACGGCCGCCATCGACATTGCGCTGCTGATCGTCGACGAAAACGCAAGCGCCGGGAGGCAGGCCAAGCGCTTCGGTGACGAAGGCGTAGGCACGCGGATCGGGTTTGAGGATGCCGGTATAGGTGGCGTCGACGATAACGTCGAACAGGCCAAGCAGCGGCAGACGCTGGCGGAAGCCGGCGCCGTAGAACAGGTCGAGTTCGTTGGACAGGATCGCCAGGCGAAAGCCCGCGGCATGGACGGCGCGGATGGCGCGCTCGGCTTCGGGTCGCACCACTTTTTCAGGCTCGGCGCCACGTGCGCGCTGAACGAAGGCTTCCATCGCCTGCCAGTCCTCGCCGACGAGGCGGCCGACCTCCCCGGTGCGCGTTCGCCAATAGTCGCGTTCGCTGATCTCGTCGGCCTGCATGGCGCGCCACAGTGGGTCTGAGTCCGGGTCGAACGGCCCGCGCCATTGCAGCGTTCCCGGCGCAAGGCCGAGCGCCTGTTCGGTCAAGGCATGCGTCTCGAACAGCGTGCGGGTGACGACGCCGCCGAAATCAAGGACCAGCGCCTGGGCGGGAACGGCACTCACGCGGCGACCTCCTTGACAGGCGCGCCGCGCGGGACAATGCCTTCCTCGACCCAGCGGTCGAAGATTTCGAGCGCCTTGGCGACGAAGCCGTCGCTGTTGATGTGGGCGTCGATCTCGTGGAACTCCACTTGCGCGGGAATGGCCTTGCGCATTTCATCGACGAAGGCGGCAAGCGCTTCGGGCTCATGGAGTGGCCCGCCCTCGGCGTCCCATTCCTGGATGCCACGGGAAGGCAGGATGAGGGCGGAACGGCCCTTTGCCATGCCGAGCTTGGCGGCGATGGTCCGGGCGACCTCGCGGCGGTCATCCGCATCGACGGTAACCGAAGCAATCAGCCTGTTGTGAGCGTGAAACGGGCGTTCGGAAAATTTAGCCGGCAAAGCCTGCCAGGTCGGCAGGTCAACCATGTCGATCGCGCCTGGCGCCGCGATCTGCGGGACGCCACGGGCGCCGGCATTCTCCAGCCGGTCGATGCCGGAACTGACGACGGAGCCGGCCAGATGGTTGGTGATCTCCTGCAGGCTGAAGTCGAAGACGGCGCAGAAATGATCCTGGCCGGCGATCGATTCGAAAGCGCGGCCGCCCATGCCAGTGGTGTGGAAGACCGCGACATCATAGCCGCGCTGTTCCAGCGCCGGCTTCAGCGTCTTCATATAGCGAAGGCAGGAGCTGCCGAGCGAGGTCATGCCGATGGTCGGGCCGGTCGGCGCAGCCGAGGCCCGTGAGGCGAGTGCCAATTTCGCCGCGCCGACGACTGCGCCACAGGCCTGCGACAGGACCAGCTCGCAGATCGAGTTGAGGCCATAGAGCCCACCCGCCCACAGGATCATCATCAGGTCGGGCGCGACGCGCTCCGGCGGGATGAGGTGCGAATAGGCAATGGTGGAGACGACGAATTTCGGCACGCCGAGCGGCAGGCTGAGCGCGACATCCAGCGCCAGATCGGTTCCCATCGAGCCGCCGATGGCGATGAAGGCGTCGATCTCGCCGGCTTGGTGCAGCTTGCGCACCAGCTGCACGGCGCCGCCGGCCATTAGCGTCATGGCGGTGTTCTCGTCACCGCTCGCGACGATCTCGCCGATCGTGACATCCACGGCGCGGGCGACCGCGTGCTTGTCATGATCGGGGCTATAGGGCGGGTCGCCCAGCACACTGACGTCCATCATCACGGCGCTGCCGCCCGATGCCTCGATGCATGCTTTCATGAACAGCAATTCGTCGGCCTTGGTGTCGCCGGTGCCTATGACCAGGATGCGGGGCGTCTGTTCGGACATCAGGCCTGCCTCCTCAGCGCTTGCAGATTATCGCCGTTGAGCCGCATCGAAATCTCCCGCGCCACGGCCACGGCCGCAAGTCCTCTTTCCACGATGTCAGCCGCTGTCGTCCTGGCTTTCGGCGCCGCCACCGCGATCGTGCCGAGCGCGAACCCGTCCGCCGCCAGGATTGCCGCCGCGACGCTGATGACGCCTTCTTCCAGGCCCTGGTCGCAGATCGAATAGCCGCGCTCGCGTGCCTCGCCCATGGAGCGGGAGATAGCGGCCGGCTCGGTCAGCGTGTGCGCCGTGAAGGCGTCCAGGGGGCCAGCCAGGCATCCTTTGACGGCGTCGTCCCTGGCGAAGGCCAGATAGACGATGCCCGAGGCGGTCGAATGCAGGGGCAGAAGCTGGCCGATATCGACATTGACCCGGTTTGCCCGTGCCGGATGCTCGACATGGACGGTGACCAGCCTGTCGACGCCGAATTCCGACAGATGCACGGTCTCGGCCGTGGCACTTGCCAGATCCCGCACCAGCGGCACCGCGGTCCGCAGGAAGGGAAAGCGGGCCTCGCGGATGCGCGCCAGCCGCGACAGGCCGGCGCCGAGCCGATAGTGCCGTGTGGCCGCATCCTGCTCGACGAGACCATGGCCGGTCAGCGCCACCAGCAGGCGCCGTGTCGTCGCCTTGTCGAAACCCGACCGGCGCGCCAGGTCCGAGAGCCCGAGCTCGGGCTCGGCCACGGTGAACAACTCCAGAAGCGAAATCGCCTTGCCGACCGTACTCAATGCATCCTCCCTGAGCGGGCAATCAATTAACGTGTGAATTAACTTGACAGGAAGCCGCTTTGTTTGCAAGTCTATATTCAAAATAATGGTTCAAATAATGAACCACATCCAGAGCGTATGGGACAGGCCGATCGGCCGGCAAGCCAAACGGCTTGCAAACAGGAGGGACCAATGTCAGCAATTTCGGAAACGGCGCCGGCCAACAGGCTGCGCAAGAACAGTCTGGGTGTCGGCGCCATCACCTTCATGGTGATCTCGGCGGCGGCGCCGCTCACCGCGGTCGCCGGCGGCACGCCGCTCGGCATGCTGATGGGCAATGGCGCCGGCTTTGCCGGCACCTATCTGATCGTGACGGTGCTGCTGCTCCTGTTCGCGGTCGGCTATGTCGCCATGTCGCGCCATGTCGGCAATGCCGGCGCCTTCTATGCCTACGCGGCGCGCGGCCTCGGCGGTCTGGCCGGCGGCGCCACGGCGCTGATTGCCATCCTGTCCTACAATGCCATGCAGATCGGCGTCATGGGCCTGCTCGGCGCTGCCACCTCCGGGCTGTTCGCCGGCTGGGGTATCAACCTGCCCTGGTGGGTGTGGAGCTTCATCGCCATCGCCATCGTCGCCGTGCTCGGTTATCGCCAGGTCGATCTGTCGGCCAAGATCCTGACGGTGCTGGTGCTGTGCGAATACGCCGTGGTGCTGATCCTTGATCTCACCATCCTCAAGACCGGCGGCGACAGCGGCCTTTCGGCGGCTCCGTTCAGCTGGAGCCAGATCACATCAGGCGCGCCGGCCATAGCCATCCTGTTCTGTTTCGCCGCCTTCATCGGCTTCGAGGCGACGACGATCTACGCCGAGGAAGCCCGCGACCCCAAGGTCACCATTCCGCGCGCCACCTATTTCTCGGTCGTCCTGATCGGCGTCTTCTACACGGTCACGGCCTGGCTGATGGCGGTCGGTGCCGGCGTCGACAAATTGCTGCCGGCGCTGCAGGGCCTGCAGGATCCGACGACTTTCCTGTTCGGCCTGTCCGACCGCTACTCCGGAACGCTGCTGACCCACGCGATGAGCATCCTGTTCGTGTCGAGCCTGTTCGCCGGCGTGCTGGCATTCCACAATGCCGTTGCCCGCTACATCTACGTTTCCGGGCGCGAGAAGCTGCTGCCGCGGTCGATCGGCGTGACGCATTCGGCACATCAGAGTCCGCATGTCGCTTCGGTCATCCAGAGCGTGCTCGCCGCTGTCGTCGTCGGGCTGTTCGCCGTGCTCGGCCTCGATCCCGTGCTGGCGCTCTTCTCGTGGCTGACCAATGTCGCGACGCTCGGCGTCATCGTGATGATGGCGGTCGCCTCGCTCGCCGTGGTGATGTACTTCCGCGCCAACCCGTCGGCCAAGGAGAATGCCGTAAAGACCACGCTCCTGCCCGGGCTGACCTTTATCGCCTTCGCCGTCATCATCTACCTGATCGTCATCAATTTCGGCAGCCTGTCGGGAGCCGGTGGCTTCCTCGGCGTGTTCCTGCCGGGGCTGGTGCTGATCGCGGCGGTGATCGGACTGCTGCTGGCGGGTGCGTTGAAGAGCCGGGACCCGGTCGCCTTCGAAAGCCTCGGTTTGCCGCTGAAGGATTGAACGAGCGGTGTCAAAGCATCCAGGGGCGGCGCGAGATGCCGCCCCTCCGACCTCAAAAGGAGTGGCGGGTTTGAGCTTTGCCGAAAACATCACCGTCGAGGCGTTGGAAGCGGACCCCTACCCGATCTATGCCGAAATGAGGCGCAGCGCGCCGGTCGCCTTCGTGCCGTCGGTCAATCTCTGGTTCGTCACCCGTTGGAAGGATGTCGAGCTGGTGGCGAAGTCGCCCGACATCTTCTCGGCAATCATCACCAATGGCGTATCGCCCGTCGAGCGCTCCTTCGGCAAGCCGACCATCCTGACCAGCGATGGCGCGGTGCATAGGGACCTTCGCCAGGGCGTCGATCCGAAATACCGGCCGCGCACTGTCACCTCCTATGCCGGCGATCTCGTGTGCTCGATCGTCGAGCCCTATCTCGACGCGATCGCCGAGCGCGGTTCGGCCGAACTGATGGCCGATTATTTCGAGCCGGTGTCGACGCTCAGCCTGGCGCGCTCGCTCGGTCTGACAGACATCGACATGCCGACCCTGCGCCGCTGGTTCTATGGGCTCGCCCAGGGCGCCATCAATTTCGAGAACGACCCGAAGCGACAGCAAATCGCCGACGCGATCGGCGCCGAGGTCGGCGATGCCGTGATGCCGACGCTGGAAAGGCTCGTCCGCGAGCCCGACGATTCCGCGCTGTCGCACATGCTGCATGACGGCATGCCCGAGGGCAAAACCCGGTCCTTCGACCTCCTGATGCCTACCATAAAGGTGATCCTGCTTGGCGGCATGCAGGAGCCGGGCCACGGCGCCGGCTCGATCCTTGTCGGCCTGCTCCGGAATCCCGATCAGTTGCGGCAGGTGCTCGACGATCCCGAAACTTTCGTGCCCAAAGCCGTCGACGAAGGCCTGCGCTGGGTGGCGCCGATCGGTACGCAGACGCGCGAAACGACCCGGGCGGTCGAGATCGGCGGAGCGACGATTCCCGCCGGCGCGCCGGTCGCCGCACTTGTCTCCTCGGCCAGCCGCGACGAGAGCCGCTTTGCCGACCCCGACCGCTTCGACATAAACCGCGACGAGGGCAATCACGCTGCCTTCGGCTTCGGCCATCATTTCTGTTCCGGCCGGTTTTTCGCGCGCGAGCAAATGTGTCTCGCGGTAAGGCTGCTGCTTCAGCGTTTCCCCGATCTCAGGCTGGTGCCCGGCAAGGAGCCGGTGTTCCGCGGCTGGGAGTTCCGGGCGCCAACCACATTGTATGTCAGTTTCGGAGCCGGTTCCCCATGATCAGTCAAAATGCCATCGACACACTGCGCAGGACCGAGATCGGTGCGCGCGGCCTGTTCATCGATGGAGCCCAAGCGGAGGCGGCAAGCGGCGCGACACTGCCTGTCATCTCGCCGATCGATGGCCGCGCCTTCGCCAGCATCGCCGACGGCAATGCAGCCGACATCGACCGCGCCGTGCGCTCGGCGCGCAAGGCGTTCGAGAAGGGTTCATGGTCGCGCGCCGCCCCGGTCTTCCGCAAGAAGGTACTGACCAGGTTCGCCGAGCTGATTGAAAAACATGTCGACGAACTGGCCGTGCTCGGCGTTCGCGACAACGGCACCGAGATCGGCATGGCCTACAAGGCCGAACCGCTATCGGCCGCCGGCACCATCCGCTACTACGCCGAAGCGATCGACAAGGTCTATGGCGAGATCGCGCCGACGGCCGACAACGTGCTCGGGCTGGTCCACAAGGAGCCGCTCGGCGTCGTCGGCGTCATCGTTCCGTGGAATTTTCCGCTGATGATCGGCGCCTGGAAGATCGCGCCGGCGCTGGCCGCCGGCAATTGCGTGGTGGTCAAGCCTCCGGAGATCGCCTCGCTGACGTTGCTGCGGCTGGCGGAACTGGCTGCCGAAGCCGGGCTGCCGGCGGGCGTGCTCAATGTCGTCACCGGCCGGGGGGCGGTCGCTGGAGAGGCGCTTGGCCTGCACAAGGATGTCGACGCGATCGCCTTCACAGGCTCGGGGCCGGTCGGCCGGCGGCTGCTTGAATATTCCGCCCGCTCCAATATGAAACGCGTCTTCCTCGAACTCGGCGGCAAGTCGCCCAACATCGTCTTTGCCGATGCTCCTGACCTGAAGCAAGCCGCTGTCGTGTCCGCCAACGGCATTTTCCGCAATTCCGGCCAGGTCTGCGTCGCCGGCTCGCGCCTGCTTGTCCAGGCCTCGGTCTATGACCGCTTCATGGACGAGCTGCTTTCGGCGACCACGAGGCTGAAGGTCGGCGACCCGCTCGATCTCGGAAGCGATGTCGGTGCGGTGTCGAGCGCGGAACAGCTGGACAAGAATCTCGGTTTCGTCGCCAAGGCCACGGAAGAAGGCGCAAGGCTGGTCACCGGCGGCGAACGGATCCTGGCCGAGACCGGCGGCAGCTACATGGCGCCGACGATCTTCGAGAACGTGACACAGGAGATGCAGCTTGCCCGCGAGGAGGTATTCGGGCCAGTACTCGGCGTCATGCGCTTCGAGACCGAGGAAGAGGCGGTGCGCCTCGCCAACTCGACCGTCTACGGGCTGGCGTCGGCAGTGTGGAGCGCCAATCTCTCAACCGCGCACCGCATGGTGCGCGCCATCAATGCCGGCGTCGTCCACGTCAACACCTATGGCGGCGCCGACATCACCGTGCCGCTGGGCGGCGTCAAGCAGTCAGGCTTCGGCCGCGACAAGTCCCTGCACGCGCTGGAGAAATATCTCGAGCTGAAGACAGCCTGGATCGCGCTTTAAGAGCCCGCCGGTTTCCCTGAACTCCGAGGCATCACGGTGACGCTGGTGACACTGATCGGCGCCTCGGCGATGGCGGGCGCCATCGGCGATGTGACCTTCCCATGGAGCGTCGGCGCTGCCCCTCACTGTCCTGCCGGACATCTCTCCCCGTGGAACGGGGAGAGAGGGGCTGGTCGTGACGCCGGCGTTCTCCCTGCACGCTGATTGGCGAAATCGTGGATGAGAGCGCTCCTCTCCCCGTCACTATACGGGGAGAGGATGCCGGCAGGCAGGTGAGGGGCAGCGCCAACCGCTGGCCACTATGAGGCAGCCCAGGTCACCGGAAGCGTCAAGCCGTACGTCTTTTCTTCGTTGCGGGCCAGTCGATCGTGAGCCGGTCCGCCGACAAGGCGACGCCGAATTTGTCCAGGGCCTCTTCAGCCGTGTAGTAGCCCAGCGCCACATCGCGCAGTACCTGATCGGCATCGCGCTGACGCGGATCGCCATAGCCGCCACCGCCCGGCGTGCCGACGCGCACGCGGTCGCCGGCCTTCAGCGGGATGTCCTGCTCCTTGGAGAGGTGCGGCGGTATGTGTTGCCCGCCATTGCGGAAGACGGTCACGCTGTTGGGCTCGCCGTCCCCACCGCCGTGGGCGCCTTGCGGGCCGAAGCGGCCGTGATCCATGACGAAAGAGGCACGCGCCTCGCCGCGCAGAATCTCGACCTCGTAGGCGAGGCCGAAACCGCCGCGATGCTTGCCGGCGCCGCCCGAGCCTTCGCGCAAGGCATAGTGCCGGTAGAGCACCGGAAAGGCCTGCTCCATGATCTCGACCGGCGGCGATTTGGAAATGCCGATGGTCGAGCAGCCGTTGGTCAGGCCGTCATGGCCTGAATTGCCGCCATAGCCGCCGCCGGAGATCTGGTACATGACATAATCGCGGCCGCGCGCCGGGTCGTTGCCGCCGAGCGCGAAATTGCCGCTGGAGCCGGCTGGAGCCGCCGTCACCTTGTCAGGCAGCGCCTGCACCATGGCCGCGAACACCGCCTCGGCGATGCGCTGCGAGACCTCGGCGGCGCAGCCAGAAACGGGCCGTGGGTATTTCGCGTCGAGGAAGGTGCCTTCCGGCCGCCTGACGTCGAGTGGCTCGAAGGCGCCGGCGCTGATCGGCACGTCCGGAAAGATATGACGCATGGCGAGATAGACCGAGGACAGGGTCGTCGCCAGCACGCTGTTCATCGGCCCGGCGCAGGGCTTTGACGACCCTGAAAAATCGAAGGTCAGCGTGTCGCCTTTCTTGTCGACGGCGAGCGCGATGGTCAGCGGTTCGTTGACGACCCCGTCGGAATCGACAAAGGCCTTGGAGCGGTAGGTGCCGTCGGGAATGGCCGCGATGTTGGCGCGCATCTGCTCGGCGGCGCGGCGGCGCAGTTCAGCGATTGCCTCGACGACGGTTTCGTCTCCGTAACGATCCAGGATTCCATTGAGCCTATCCTGACCGATCAACAGCGCGGCGGCCTGGGCCCTGATGTCGCCGATGCGCTGGTCTGCCACCCGGATGTTGGAGCAAATGATGGCGTAGATTTCGGAATCGAGCACGCCCTTCTTGAACAGTTTTACCGGCGGCAGCCGCAGGCCTTCCTGCTCGACGGCGGTTGCGGACGCGGAGAAGCCCCCGGGGACCGAGCCGCCAATGTCGGGCCAATGGCCTGTGTTCGACAACCAGCAGAAGATCTTTTCACCGCGATAGACCGGCATGGCGAAACGCACGTCCATCAGATGCGTGCCGCCGAGATAGGGGTCGTTGACGATGTAGATGTCGCCCGGCTCCGGGGCCAGACAGCGGCCGTCGGCGATCATCTCGATGACCATCCTGGTCGAATATTGCATGACGCCGACAAACACCGGCAGGCCCTGGCTGCCTTGCGCGATCAGCGAGCCATCGACGGCCGAATAAATACCGTCCGAGCGGTCATTGGCCTCGGCGATCACGGGCGAGAAGGCGGCGCGGGAAAAGGTCAGGTCCATCTCGTCGCAGACCTGCTGCAGGGCCGCCTGGAGAACCGAAAGCGTAATGGCGTCGAGCTTTGCACTATCAACTGGCATGTCAGGCCTCGCCAATGTCGATGATGATGTTGCCGTCGGCGTCCGATCGCGCGCGGTCGCCGGGTTCGAGCACGGTGGTGGCGTCCATCTGTTCGAGGATCGCCGGCCCTTCTATGACAGCGTCGAGCGGCAGCTTTTCCCTGATATAGACCGGCGTGTCATACCAGCGTCCGCCATACCAGACCGGCCTGATTTCGCGCCGCGCCTCTTCAAGCGTTTTTGCCCGCCCGGCGGGGTCGATCAGGCGTGACAGGTCGATCGCCGGGCGCACGCCGGTGACCGAGGTGTTGAGGTTTACGAGGTTGGCGCGGATTTCCGGCAGCTCCACCTTGAAGCGGGCGAAATAGGCCTTTTCGAACAGGGACTGCAATTCGTGCCGGGTCACCGACGAGGACGGCAACGGCACGTTGATGATGTGGGTCTGGCCGACGAACTGCATGTCGGCGGAGTGGGTGACGCGGATCGTTTCCGGCTTCACCGCTTCCTTGGCGATCAGCCCCTCGCCTTCGTTCCGGTGCCGTTCCAATACCTGGTGGAGCCGGGCTTCATCGAGCACAGCCACGGGCTGGTTGATGGTGTTGACGAAGTCGTGGCGCAGATCGGCGACGACGCAGCCGAGCGCGTTGGTGATGCCGGGACGCGCCGGCACCAGCACTTTGGGCAAGCCGAGTTCGCGGGCGAGCGCCGTGGCATGCAATGGGCCCGCGCCGCCGAAGGCGAACAGCGCGAAATCGCGGGGGTCATGGCCGCGCGACACCGAGACCATGCGGATGGCGCCGGCCATCTTCATGTTGCCGAGCCTGAGCACCGCGCCCGCGGCCTCGACACCCGACAGGCCGGTCGCCTTGCCGATCCTGTCCTCGAAGATGCCGGTGACGCGCTCCGACGTGACCGGGTTGTCGACGGCGAGCAGCTTCTTCGGCGCCAGCCGGCCGAGCACCAGATTGGCGTCGGTGATCGTCGGTTCGGTGCCACCGCGCCCATAGCAGATCGGGCCGGGATTGGCGCCCGCACTTTCCGGGCCGATCTGGATCAGGCCGGCGGCATCGACGCGGGCGATCGAGCCGCCGCCGGCGCCGACCGTATGCACCGCCACCATCGGCACATGGATGGGCATGGCGTATTCGATCTCGATCTCGTTCGAGACGGCCGGCTCGGCGTTGCGGATCAGCGCCACGTCGGTCGAAGTGCCGCCCATGTCGTAGGTGACGAGATTTTGGAAGCCCGCGCGCTTGCCCGTATAGGCGGCGGCGATGACGCCGGAGGCGGGGCCCGACATCACGGTCTTGGCCGATTCACGTGTGACGAAGCGCGCCGAGATCATGCCGCCATTGCCGTTCATGATGAGAAAATCGCGGGCATAACCCTTGTCGGCCAATTCCTTGCGCAGGCGCTCGACATAGCGCTCCAGGATCGGTTGCACCGAGGCGTTGACCGATGCCGTCACCCCACGCTCGAATTCGCGCGCTTCCGACAGCAGCGCATGGCCGGTGGTGATGTAACCGTTCGGCCAAAGCTCGGCGGCGATTTCGGCCGCGCGCCGCTCATGTGACGGGTTGGCGTAGGAATGCAGGAAATGGATGACGAGGGATTCGCAGCCGGCCGCGATGAGCGCCTGCACCGCCGCGCCCATCTCGGCCTCGTCGAGCGGCGTGCGGACGGCGCCTGATGCCTCGACGCGTTCGGACACTTCTAGGCGCAAATTGCGCGGGATGATCGGGACAAAGGTTCCGGTCATGCCATAGGGCTGCGGCCGCGTGCGCCGGCCGAGCTCGATCACGTCGCGAAAACCGCGCGTGGTGATCATGCCGGTCTTGGCCAGCCGGCGCTCCAGCACCGCATTGGTGGTGGTGGTCGTGCCATGCACGATGAGGTCGATGCCGTCGACCGGAAAGCCGGTGGCGCCGAGCGCCGAAACCACGCCGAAGGCCTGGTTGTCGACCGTGGTCGGGGTCTTGGCCAGATACACCTTGCCACCGTCCCTGCCGTCGATCAGAAGCAGGTCGGTGAAGGTTCCGCCGACATCGATGCCGGCGACGACGCTGCCCAGGGAATCCGGTGGCTGCACCGAAAAATTCTCTTTCATTGTCGAAACCCGAAATGCTGGGACTACGGATATGCCACAGTTTGGAAAGGTGTTTTACGGCGGCATCTTGACGCAAATATCGTTTGTATACTAATAAATTCCGGACACAAGAGCTTACCGCTTCGGTAGCGTGCATGGCACGCCGGAACCTGAATGGTCCGGGCGCGCACGGGAAAGTTTGGCGCCCGCGTCTGTAATTGGGCGAGAAGGTTGGAATTGATGAATACCACGCCCGCGTTCAATACCGCTGAAGCCCGCCCGCTGCAGTTTCCGATTCCGGCCAATGTCTATGCCGAAACCGTCGTCTCGGTGAAGCACTACACCGAACGGCTGTTCTCGTTCCGTATCACGCGCCCGCAGTCGCTGCGTTTCCGCTCCGGCGAATTCGTCATGATCGGCCTGCCCAATGCCGAGAAGCCGGTGTACCGCGCCTACTCCGTCGCCAGCCCGGCCTGGGACGAAGAGCTGGAATTCTTCTCGATCAAGGTACCGGATGGCCCGCTGACCTCGGAACTGCAGAAGATCCAGGTCGGCGACACGGTCATCATGCGCCAGAAGTCCACCGGCACGCTGGTGGTCGACGCACTGACCCCGGCCAAGCGCCTGTTCATGATCTCGACCGGCACCGGCATCGCGCCCTTCGCCAGCCTGCTACGCGACCCCGACACCTACGAGAAATTCGATCAGCTGATCCTGACCCACACCTGCCGCGACAATGCCGAGCTGATCTACGGCCAGGAGTTGGTGGCGGCACTGGAAAGCGACCCGCTGATCGGCGAGCTTACCGCCGGCCGCGTCACGCTGTACAATTCGACGACCCGCGAGGAGTCGGCACGCGTGGGCCGCATCACCGCGCTGATCGGCTCCGGCAAGTTCTACAGCGATCTCGGCATCGAGAAGCTCGATCCCGAGACCGACCGCATCATGATCTGCGGCTCGATGCACATGCTGAAGGACGTCAAGGAGCTGGCCGAAAGCCTCGGCTTCCAGGAAGGTTCGCTCAGCCATCCCTCGAGCTTCGTCGTCGAACGCGCCTTCGTCGGCTGAGACCAGCGCGTCTCCCAGAAACCTGTTTTGACCTTCCGGTCAAAAATCAGCTGCTTTCGCGGCCTTTTTCAGCTATCCCTCGCTTGAGGACTCGTGAAGCGCGGCTTCGCGGGCTATCTTCGTGCGTGTCGCCCAAAGTGCCGAACGGCTTTGGGAGAACGATGCGCACCAAGAGCGCACGCCGCTGAATGAAAGGGCAGGAGATGAGCAGCACAATCCGCGAAGCCGATCTTGGCACCAAGGTGACGCCGCTGCCGGCACGCGCCGCCGCCAACACGCCGGTGCCGCTGGACCATCACATCGCGCGCAATCCCGGCCTGAAACTCGACCTCGGTTTTCTGGAATCGGTGCGCAGCGTCAACCGCTCGGCGCTGGAACGCCGCGTCGCCAGCCTGACCAAGCGGCGCTCGATCAAGGCCGACAACCAGGCCGCCTGGCTGCTGCGGGCGATCGCCTGCATGGACCTGACGACGCTCAACTCCAACGATACCGAGGAGCGCGTGCGCCGGCTCTGCGCCAAGGCGATCAACCCGCTGCGCCGCGACATCATGGAAGGCCTCGGCATTGCGGGCGAGACCATCCGGCCCGCCGCCGTCTGCGTCTACCACCCCTTCGTCGCCACGGCTGTCGACGCCGTGCGCGGCACCGGCATCCATGTCGCCGCCGTCTCCACTGCCTTCCCGCATGGCCTGGCGCCGCTGTCGACCCGGCTGCAGGAGATCGAGGCCTCGGTGAAGGACGGGGCCGACGAGATCGACGTCGTCATCCCGCGCGGCCTGGTGTTCGGCGCCAAGTGGCGCGAGCTCTACAACGAGATCGTCTCGATGCGGGCCGCCTGCGGGGATGCGCATCTGAAGGTGATTTTGGGTACAGGCGACCTCGCCACGCTGCGCAATGTCATGCTGGCCTCGATGGTGGCGATGATGGCAGGCGCCGATTTCATCAAGACCTCGACCGGCAAGGAAAGCGTCAACGCCACGCTCCCGGTCGGGCTTGCCATGGTGCGCGCCATCAGGGCCTATTTCGAGGAGACCGGCTATCTCATCGGCTTCAAGCCGGCCGGCGGCATTTCCACCGCGAAAGTGTCGCTCGACTGGCTGGTGCTGATGAAGGAAGAGCTCGGCCGGCCGTGGCTGGAACCCGAGCTGTTCCGCTTCGGCGCCTCGAGCCTTTTGACCGACATCGAGCGCCAGCTCGAGCACCATCTGACCGGGCATTATTCGGCCAATCATCGCCACGCGATGGCTTGAGGCGAGCGAGGCTTTGAACGTGGAGCCCTACGGCGCCCCCCTCTGTCCTGCCCACTTGTGGGGAGATTGGCTGGCATCGGCCATTTCGCCAACCGGCGACGTTGCAGAATGGCGGCGGACAGTCGTGAAGGCCGATCTCCCCCCTCGTGGGGGAGATGTCCAGCAGGACAGAGGGGGGCGCGAAGAAATGCTTCCCGAGACAACTATCTGGAGCGTCCCATGAACATTCTCGAACGCTATCACGCCATGGAATACGGCCCGGCGCCGGAGGCCCGCAACGAAGCGGATGCCTGGCTCGCGGCACGCGATTTCGGCAAGGCGCTGTTCATCGGCGGCGACTGGAAAGCGGCGAGCGGCGGCAAGACCTTCGACACCAGCGAACCGTCTTCCGGCAAGCTGCTGGCCAGAGTCTCCGACGCCAATGCCAGCGATATCGATGCCGCGGTTTCCGCGGCCGCCAAGGCGCTGCCGAAATGGAGCGCGAGTTCGGGCTATCAGCGCGCGAAAGTGCTCTACGCCATCGGCCGCGCCATGCAGCGCCACCAGCGCCTGTTCGCCGTGCTTGAGACAATCGACAACGGCAAGCCTATCCGCGAAAGCCGCGACATCGACGTGCCGCTGGCGATCCGCCATTTTCTCCACCATGCCGGCTGGGCGCAGGCGCTGGACCGGGATTTTCCCGGCCACAAGGGTGTCGGCGTCGTTGGCCAGATCATCCCGTGGAACTTTCCGCTGCTGATGCTGGCCTGGAAGATCGCACCGGCACTCGCCGTCGGCTGCACCGTGGTTCTGAAGCCGGCCGAGTTCACGCCGCTCACATCAATCCTGTTCGCCGAGATCTGCGAACGCGCCGGCGTGCCGAAGGGCGTGGTCAATATCGTGCAGGGCGGTCCGGAAGCGGGTGCGGCAATCGTCAATCACCCCGGCATCCAGAAGATCGCCTTCACCGGTTCGTCGGAAGTCGGCAAGATCATCCGCAAGGCCACGGCGGGGTCGGGGAAAAAACTGTCGCTGGAGCTCGGCGGCAAGTCGGCCTTCATCGTCTTCGAGGACGCCGATCTCGACAGCGCCGTGGAAGGGCTGGTCGACGGCATCTGGTTCAACCAGGGCCAGGTCTGCTGCGCCGGTTCGCGGCTTCTAGTGCAGGAAGGCATCGCCGACGCCTTGATCGCCAAGGTCAAGACGCGGATGAGCCGGCTGCGTGTCGGCAGCCCGCTGGACAAGAACACCGATATCGGCCCGCTGGTCGACCTGACCCAGCTCGACCGAGTCAAGGGCCTGATCGCCGAGGGCGCCAGGCAGGGCGCCGTCTGCTGGCAGCCGGACGCGGCGCTGCCGTCGTCGGGTTACTATCACCTGCCGACGCTTGCAACGGGTGTTTCGCCGGCTAATATCCTGGCGCAGGAAGAGGTGTTCGGGCCGGTGCTCGCCACCATGACCTTCCGAAACACCGAGGAAGCGATCGAGCTCGCCAACAACACTCGTTACGGCCTGGCAGCCTCGGTGTGGAGCGAGAATGTCAACCTTGCCCTCCATGTGGCGCCGCAATTGAAGGCCGGCGTGGTGTGGATCAACGGCACCAACATGTTCGACGCCGCCTGCGGCTTCGGTGGCTATCGCGAGAGCGGCTTTGGCCGCGAAGGCGGGCGCGAGGGCATGTTCGAATATCTCTCGGCGAAACTGCCGCTCGGTCCGGTGATCAAGCCGGCGACGTCGTCAGCGCAGCCCGTCGAGCAGGCTGATGGCGTGGGAATCGACCGCACGGCTAAGTTGTTCATCGGCGGCAAGCAGGTGCGGCCGGACGGCAATTACTCGCTTGCCGTCGCGACCGCCAAGGGCAAGCTCGCCGGCGAAGTCGGGCTCGGCAGCCGCAAGGATATTCGCGACGCGGTTTCGGCTGCACGCGCCTGCAAGACCTGGCCGGAGGCGACCGCCTACAACCGTTCCCAGGTGCTTTACTATCTGGCCGAGAACCTTTCAGGCCGCGCAAGCGAGTTTGCCGCCCGCCTCACCGAACTGACCGGAGCCAACGCCAAGGCCGCGCGGGACGAGGTGGAACTCTCGATCGAACGGCTGTTCCTCTATGCCGGCCTCGCCGACAAGTTCGAGGGTCGCGTGCATCAGCCGCCGGCCCGTGCCGTGACGCTGGCGCTGCACGAGCCGGTCGGCGTCGTCGGCATCGTCGCGCCGGACAATCAGCCCCTGCTCGGCTTCATCTCGCTGGTCGCGCCGGCGCTGGCCATGGGCAACACGGTGGTCGCAGTGCCGTCGGAACGGTATCCGCTGCTGGCCACCGATCTCTATCAGGTCATCGAATATTCCGACGTGCCGGCCGGCGCCATCAACATCGTAACCGGCCGCAGCGCCGAACTTGCCGGCGTGCTGGCCAAGCACGACGACGTCGACGGGCTCTGGCTGTTTGCTGACGCCGAGACCTGCGCCAAGGCGGAAGCCGACTCCATCGGCAACCTCAAGCGCGTCTGGAGCGGCAATGGCCGCGGCCTCGACTGGGGTTCGGAAGAGGCCGCCGGCGATGCTTTGCTGCGCCGTGCCATCGAGGTGAAGAATGTCTGGGTGCCTTACGGCGACTAAGCGCTGTCGCCATCGCGTTCGGGCTTGACGCCCGGACTTATGTTCTTTAACGAGAAAAAACATCTTTATCAGTGAACTGGCACAGGCAGCACAATCGCGCCTGACTGGCACATGACGCCTTCGCCGGCCGCCGATAAAGGCAGTTGATCCAAGCAGGCGAGGAAAACATGGCGGATCTGGCAGGCAAGGTCGTTGTCATCACGGCAGCGGCGCAAGGCATCGGTAAGGCAAGCGCGCTGGCCTTCGCCAAGGCTGGCGCCACCGTCCATGCCACCGACATCAACGAGGCGCTGCTGGCGGAACTTGCCAAGACCTCCGACATCAAGACCCGAAAGGTCGACGTCCTCAACGACGAGGCGGTCAATGCCGCCTTTGCCGAGATCGGCGCCGTCGACGTGCTGTTCAATTGCGCCGGTTTCGTCCATTCGGGCTCGATCCTGGAGATGAAGGACGCCGATCTCGATTTCGCCTTCAATCTCAACGTGCGCGCCATGATCCGCACCATCCGGGCCGTGCTGCCCGGCATGCTGGAGCGCGGCGACGGATCTATCATCAACATGGCCTCGCTCGCCAGCTCGACCAAGGGTGTGCCGAACCGCTTCGCCTATGGCGTTACCAAGGCGGCGGTCATCGGCCTGACCAAGGCGGTCGCGGCCGACTATGTCGGCAAGGGCATACGCTGCAACGCCATCTGCCCCGGCACGGTCGAAAGCCCGTCGCTGCAGGACCGCATGCATGCCCAGGGCGACTATGACGCCGCCCGCGCCGCCTTCATCGCCCGCCAGCCGATGGGCCGGCTCGGCACGCCGGAGGAAATCGCCGACCTCGCCGTCTACCTGGCCGGCGCCACCTACACATCGGGGCAGGCTTATAATATCGACGGCGGCTGGTCGATCTGAGCGCTGCCTGGAGACGATCGCGGGCACCGCACGATCGGGTTTGACGAAGGATCGCGAAGTCTGAAAATCCCTCTCGCCGGCCGTCAAAACAGGCTGTCCGCGCTTGTCGTGAAGCAGGCGGGTGGCTAGGGTCCGCCCGGTTCCAGAAGGGCTGATGCCTCGGCGGAGAGTTTTAGAACGGCCACGAGGCCGCAATCAGGAGAAGATGCATGAAACTGCTGCGCTATGGCGAGGTGGGGAGCGAACGTCCCGGCCTGCTCGATGCGGATGGAACGATCCGCGATCTCTCCGCCCATGTCGCCGATATTGCCGGCACCACGCTTCATCCGGCCTCGCTGGACATGCTTTCGAAGCTCGACGCGAAGTCGCTGCCGGTGGTTTCCGGCAAGCCGCGCCTTGGCGCCTGCGTTGCCGGCACCGGCAAGTTCATCTGCATCGGCCTCAACTATTCCGACCACGCAGCCGAGACCGGCGCCACCGTGCCGCCTGAGCCGATCATCTTCATGAAGGCAAGCTCGGCCATCGTCGGCCCGGACGACGACGTGCTGATCCCGCGCGGCTCCGAGAAGACCGACTGGGAAGTCGAGCTCGGCGTGGTCATCGGCAAAACCGCGAAATACGTCAGCGAGGCCGACGCGCTCGACTACGTCGCCGGCTACTGCGTCGCCCATGACGTGTCCGAACGCGCCTTCCAGGCCGAGCGCCAGGGCCAGTGGACCAAGGGCAAGAGCTGCGACACGTTCGGCCCGACCGGCCCGTGGCTGGTGACCAAGGATGAAGTGGCCGACCCGCAGAACCTGAAAATGTGGCTGACCGTCAACGGCAAGACGATGCAGAACGGCTCGACCAGGACCATGGTCTATGGCGTTGCCTACCTCGTCTCCTACCTCAGCCAGTTCATGTCGCTGCACCCCGGCGACATTATTTCGACAGGCACCCCGCCCGGCGTCGGCCTCGGCATGAAGCCGCCGGTGTTCTTGAAGGCGGGTGATGTGGTGGAGCTGGGGATCGAAGGGCTCGGCCAGCAGAAGCAGAAGTTCAGGGCCGACGTGTAAGCGTCACCTCGCAGGCTTGCGCCGCCCCTCATCTGGCTGCCGCCATCTTCTCCCCGTATAGTGACGGGGAGAAGGACGCTGTTGTCGCTGCTTTCGCCGATTGGCGCCGACGTCGCGGCCAGCTTCTTTCTCCCCGTCACTACAACGGGGAGAAATGTCCGGCAGGACAATGAGGGGCGGCGCCGACCTATTTCAGATTAGCTGATCGTCTTCCCATCAGCCCCGAACCGATACGTCTTCGCCGGATCCGGCGTCGCATAAAGCGTCGCGCCGGGCTCCGCGTCGTACACGCCGAAAATCCGTACGGTGATCAGGCCGGCCTTTTCACAGTCGAGATAGAGATTGGTGTCGGCGCCGAGATGCTCGGCGTGCACCACGGTGCCCTTCCAGGCGCCCGATTTCGGATCGACGGTCAGGTGCTCCGGCCGCACCCCGATGGTCTTGGCCGTCTCGCCGAGCCGGGCGCCGTCGACGAAATTCATCTTCGGCGAACCGATGAAACCGGCGACGAATTCGTTTGCCGGCGAATTGTAGAGCTCCATCGGGCCGCCGATCTGCTCGATCTTTCCGGCGTTGAGCACGACGATCTTGTCGGCGAGCGTCATCGCCTCGACCTGATCGTGGGTGACGTAGATCATCGTCGCCTTCAGCCGGCGATGCAGCTGCGCGATTTCCAGCCGCGTGTTGACGCGCAGTGCCGCGTCAAGGTTCGACAAAGGCTCATCGAACAGGAACAGCTTTGGTTCGCGCACTACGGCGCGGCCGATGGCGACGCGCTGGCGCTGGCCGCCGGAGAGTTCCGCCGGCCGCCTTTCGAGATAAGGTTCCAGCGACAGCATGGACGAGGCGACGCCGATGCGGCGATCGATCTCCGCTGCAGGGGTGTTCGCCTGCTTGAGGCCGAGGCCCATATTGTTCTTCACCGTCAGATGCGGATAGAGCGCATAGGTCTGAAACACCATGGCGATGCCGCGCTTGGCAGGCGGGGTGACGGAGACATCCTCGCTATCGATCAGCACCCGGCCGGAGGTCGAATCCTCCAGCCCGGCGATGACGCGGAGCAAGGTCGACTTGCCGCAGCCCGAAGGGCCGACGAAGACGACGAACTCGCCATCCGTCACTTCGAGGTCGATGCCCTTCAGCACCTCGACCGGCCCGAAAGCCTTCTTCACATTCTCGATCTTCAGCGAGCCCACGGCAGTCCTCCAAATTGATGAGTGGGCGCGAAAGCGCCCCCCTCTGGCCTGCCGGCCATCTCCCCCTCAAGGGGGGAGATTGGCAGCGTCGACCCAGGCATTCTTCTTGCAATGTTGGTGATTGGCGAAGGCAAACGAGACAGCCGATCTCCCCCCTTGAGGGGGAGATGGCCGGCAGGCCAGAGGGGGGCGCCGTAGGGCGCGGGCGACAACAGCCTCATCACAGTCGCACCGCCTTGCCGCTGCGCACGCTCTCGTCGGCGGCAAGGCAGACGGCGAGCGACCGCACCGCGTCGTCCATGTGTCTGGTGAGATCGATATCCTCGCGGATCGCCTCGAGGACAAAAGCCTGTTCGAGATCGCAGAGGTCCTGATGGCCGGGTTCGCCCTCCATCGACAGCATCTCGTCCGGCCTGGCGAATTTGCCGTCCGGCCCGGTTGCGGCGCTGTGCAGACGGATGGTCGAGGTCTTGGTATGGGTGTCGATGTCGTCGGACTTGACGCCTTCCTTCATGACGATCGACACGCAGCCCTTTGGCGACATGACATCCTTCACGAAGAAGGCCGTCTCGGAAATCATCGGACCCCAGCCGGCCTCGTACCAGCCGACCGAACCGTCGTCGAACAGCACCTGCAGATGGCCGTAATTGTACATGGAGGGCGCCACCTCGTCGGTCAGCCGCACCCCCATGCCGCGCACCTCGACTGGTTTCGCATCGGTGATCTGCAGCATGACGTCGAGATAGTGCACGCCGCAGTCGACGATCGGCGAGGTCGTCTGCATCAACTGCTTGTGCGTCTCCCAGGTATGGCCCGAGGATTGCTGGTTGAGGTTCATGCGGAACACGTAGGGACCGCCGAGCTTGCGCGCCTCGGCGATCAACCTGATCCAGGACGGGTGATGGCGCAGGATGTAGCCGATCACCAGTTTTCGGCCGTTGGCCTTGGCGGCGGCGACGACGCGCCTGGCGTCCGCCACCGTCGTTGCCAGCGGCTTTTCGACGAAGACATGGCAGCCGGCCTCGAACGCTCTCACCGCATAGTCGGCATGGCTGTCCGAATAGGTGGCGATGCAGGCGACGTCGGGTTTTTCCTCGCGCAGGGCGTCGTCGAAGGACCGCCTGATGCCATAGCCGGACAGCCCGCCAGGCAACGGCACGTCGGAGCGGTTGACCAGCGCCGCGATCTGAAAACCCGGATTGGTGTGGTAGGCCAGCGCATGGCTGCGGCCCATATTGCCGAGACCGGCGACGACGACACGAAGCGGGGCTTGCGAACTCACTTGACGGCTCCCGACGTAATGCCGCGGATCAGCTGCCGCGAGAAGATGACATAGAGGATCAGCACCGGCAGGATCGCCAGCGACAGCGCGGCCAGGATGGCGTTCCAATTGGTGACGAACTGGCCGAGGAAAAGCTGGGCGCCGAGCGTCACCGTCTTGGTCTCTTCGGATGGCGCCAGGATCAGCGGGAACCACAGATCGTTCCAGATGGGGATCATGGTGAAGACGGCGACGGTCGCCATCGACGGCCGCACGAGCGGCACCACCAGGCGGAAGAAGATGGTGTATTCCGACAGGCCGTCGATGCGGCCGGCATTCTTCAGATCGTCGGACACCTGCTTCATGAATTCGGACAGGATGAAAACGGCCAGCGGCAGGCCTTGCGCGGTGTAGACCAGGATCAGCGCCGTCAGCGTATTGACCAGCCCGCTCGCCACCATCAATTGCAGGATGGCGACGGTGGCGAGGCGGATCGGGATCATGATGCCGAGCGCCAGGTAGAGCCCCATCAGCGTGTTGCCGCGAAAGCGGTATTCCGACAGCGCGAACGCCGCCATGGCGCCGAACAGCAGCACGAAGAACAGCGAGCCGACGGTGACGACGAGGCTGTTCTGGAAATAATGGATGAAGTCGCCCTGGCCGATCACCGTGGTGTAGCCGATCATGTCGAAGGTCTTCGGCGTCGGCGGCGTCAGCGGCGCGCCGAAGATGCCGGCGCGGGACTTGAACGAATTCATGATGACCAGGACCACCGGGAAAAGCGCGATCACCGTATAGGTCAGCAGGATCGCGTGGGCGCCGATGGTGCGGGGGAGCGAACGGGTGGCGATGCTCATTGGAAAACCTCCCTGCACAGAGAGGTTGGCGCCAAGGCACCCCCCTCTGTCCTGCCGCACATCTCCCCCTCAAGGCGGGAGATCGGCGGCATCGATGTAGCCACCAGTTCTGCTGCGCCGAAAGTTGGCGAAAACGGTGATGATATCCAATCTCCCCCCTTGAGGGGGAGATGGCCGGCAGGCCAGAGGGGGGTGTTCAGCCGTGACATCTCCAACCCTCAGAACTGGTAGCGACGCAGGCGCGTCTGGATGAGGAAGAGGTAGACGCAGACACCGCCGAGGATGATCAGGAACATGATCGTAGCGATGGTCGCGCCCATGTTGGGATCGCCGACCTGCAGCTGGAAACCGAAGAAGGCGCGGTAGAGGAAGGTGCCGAGAATATCGGTCGAATAGTTCGGCCCGGCGAGCGCGCCTTGCGCGGTGTAGATCAGGTCGAAGGCGTTGAAATTGCCGACGAAGGTGAGGATCGAGATGATGCCGATCGACGGCAGGATCAGCGGCAGCTTGATCTTCCAGAACTGCGACAGGCCGGTGATCCCGTCGCATTCGGCCGCCTCGATCACCTCTTCGGGGATGGACAGCAGCGCGGCATAGATCAGCATCATCGGGATGCCGATGAACTGCCACACCGAGACCAGGCTGAGCGCGGTCAGCGCGTATTGCTCCTTGCCGAGCCACGGCGTGAACAGGCTCTTCAGTCCGACGAAATCGAGCAGATGCGGCGCCACGCCCCACAGCGGCGACAGGATCAGCTTCCAGGCAAAGCCGACGATGACGAAGGACAGGATGGTCGGCACGAAGATCGCGGTGCGGTAGAAGGCCGAGAACCGGAGCTTCGGGCTGGACAGGAGCGCCGCCAAAAGCACGCCGACCGGGTTCTGCACCAGCATGTGGATGATGAAGAACCAGAGATTGTTGCGCAGCGCGTTCCAGAAATTCACCGACCAGTTGGGGTCGCCGAACAGTGTGCGGAAATTGTCCAGGCCAACGAAGATCTGGGACTGCTCGACGTTTCGGAACAGCGAGAGTTGCAGCGTGCCGGCCAGCGGCAGGATCATGATCGCCGTATAGACCAGCACCGCCGGCGCCAGGAAAACGGCGATATGCCAGCGGAACGGTCTTTTCGGTCGTGTTTGTGCGGCCATGAGTTCGGTCCCCGCCGATCAAGGGTCTGGGCAAATGCGTTCGACGGCAGCGCTGCCCCTCACCCTACCCTCTCCCCGTGAAGGACGGGGAGAGGGGGTTGCCAGCGTTGCAGCTGGTTCCTTCTCCCCGTCACTATACGGGGAGAAGGTGCCGGCAGGCGGATGAGGGGCGGCGCCGTCGTTCGCAGTCGATGCTATCGAAAAAGGCAGGGCCGTCCACTTGGAACGGCCTTGCTCCGTTGCCTGAGCTCTTACTTGGCCGGCTTATACCAGCTGTCGAGACCGGTCTGCAGCTTCTTGGCCGCGGCCTCGGGCGTGTCGGTGCCGTTGATGACGTTGGCCGATTCAACCCAGGTCTCGTTTTCGAGGTTCGGCGTGCCGCGCGACAGGATCTGGTAGGTCGAGCGGATCGTCGACTTGCACTTGCCGCGCCAGGAGACGAATTCCTGCGCCAGCGGGTCCTGCATCTTCACCGGCGAGGAGTTCAGGCTGAAGAAGCCCGGCAGCGCGTTGGCGTAGATGGTGGCGAAATCCGGCGAGGCTACCCAGGACAGGAAGGTCTTGGCCGCGTCCGCGTGCTTGGAGGCTGCATTCAGGCCCATGCCAATATCAGTATGGTCGGAGATGTAGCAGGTGTCTCCGGCCTTCTCGACCGGCGGCGGGAAGGCGCCCATCTTGAACTGGGCCTGGGTGTTGAACAGGCCGATTTCCCACGAGCCGGCCGGGTAGATGGCGGCGCGGCCGAGCGTGAACAGGTTCTGGCTGTCCGGATAGGTCTGGGCTTCGAAGCCGTCGCCCAGATATGGCTTCCACTTGGCCAGTTCCTCATACGGCGCGACCCAATCCTTGTCGGTCAGCTTCTGATCGCCCTTGATCAGCGCCTTGCGGCCGTCCTCGCCCTTCCAGTAATTGGGGCCGATGTTCTGGTAGCCCATGGTTGCGGCTTCCCAGAGGTCCTTGGTGCCCATCGCCATCGGGATGTAGGTGCCGTCAGCCTTGATCTTGTCGAGCGCGGCGAAGAACTCGTCGCGGGTCTGCGGCACCTTGATGCCGAGCTTGTCGAAGGCATCCTTGTTGTAGATGAAGCCGTGGATGACGGATGCCATCGGCACGCAGAAGCTCGCCTTGCCGTCATCCGTCTGCCAAGCGGACTTGGCGACGGGCGAGAAGTTTTCCATGCCGGGCAGCGCCGATAGGTCGGCAAGGTTGCCCTTCTTGAACAATTCAAGCGACTTGTCGAACGGGCGGCAGGTGATCAGGTCGCCCGCCGAGCCGGCGGCGAGCTTGGCACCGAGCGCGGCGTCATATTCGGTCGGAGCCGATGGTGCGAACACCACCTTGATGCCGGGGTTCTTGGCTTCGAAGGCCGGGATCAGCTTGTCCTTCCAGATGGCAAGGTCGTCGCCGCGCCAGCTTTCGATGTTGAGCGTTACGTCCTCGGCGTGAGCCAACCCGGCGGAGCCGAGAATGCTTGTGCCCAGAAGCAGTGCCGTCAGTAGTTTCGTTGTCATGCTCAGTCTCCCTGTTGACCTTTTTCAGGTTCGGTTTTGATGAGAACCTAGGCTTTGGAGCCCTTGTTCCCCTCGCAAGCCCGTTTCACCCCGATCGAAATCGGGATGAAACAGGCTCTATTTCTTTGTTCGAGCATGATCTTTTCCGAAAAGCGGTTTCCACTTTTCGGGATCATGCCCCAGCGCGGAAAGGGCTGGCCGCAGCTTCTGGCCCGTCCGTTCCAGTATCTTCCGCGCAGCGTCGGCGCTGTCGGCGCCGGCGGCGAGCAGAATGGCGGTCTTGACCGCGCCGCCGCTCTTTTCGAGCAGGCTGGCGGCCTCTTCGCGGCTCGCGCCGCTGATGGCGGCAACCATCCGCGCCGCCCTGTCGCGCAGCTTCATGTTGTCGGCCATGAGGTTGACCATGTAGCCGTCATGAACATGGCCGAGATGGATGGCGGTCAGCGTCGACAGCATGTTGAGGGCGATCTTCTGCGCCGTGCCGGCGCCCATGCGGGTCGAGCCGGCGATGACTTCCGGCGGCGTTTCGAGCAGGATGGCGGTGTCGGCCTGGCGGAGCAGAGCAGAGTCCCTGTTGTTGGCGACGCCGATGGTGGCGGCGCCCCGGCGCCGCGCGTCCTCGATGGCGCGCACCGCATAGGGCGTCGTGCCGCTGGCCGAAAGAGCGATCAGGCAATCGCCCGCGCCGATGCCGGCATTGGCGACCGCGGTCGAGGCCTCCTCTGCATCATCCTCGGGCCCGCCGGCCAGTGTCCTGAAGGCCCCGTCGCCGCCGGCGATCAGGATGGCGATGCGGTCGCGCTGGATGCCGAACGTGCCGGGCAGCTCCAGCGCGTCGGCCAGCGCCATCAGGCCGGAGCTGCCGGCCGCGGCATAGGCAAGGTTGCCGCCGCCGCTCAGGCAGCCGGCAATGATCTCGGCTGCCCTGGCGATGGAGGGAATGGCGTTGCGGACGGCCTTCGCGGCCTCGACCTGCGCATCGGCCAGCGAGCCGAGGATCGCTTCGGGAGCCTGGATATCCAGTCCCTCGGCATTCCCATGCAGCGCTTCGGTGCGCGTTTCGGCCATCCCAGTTCCTCCAAACTTCGAAAACAATACCAAAAAAATACCACTTGTCCACACGCATTAACGAACTTGCGGGCAGGAAATCGCTGAGCCGACGAATTGCACAGATTTTTCAATAAAATGCGGCTTAATCTTTTTGAAACGGAAATTAACCCTTGGCTATTGGTATTTTATTGGTATTATCCGCCCGGAGGAGAAATCACGTGAAATTCGTGCTCGGCATCGATGGCGGCGGCACCAGCTGCAGAGCCGCATTGGCTACAGCGGACGGCGTTGTCGTCGGCCGTGCCAAAAGCGGCGCCGCCAACATCCGCACCGACCTCACCGGCGCCCGCTCGAACATCGTCGATGCGGCGCGGCAGGCTTTCATCGCCGCCGGGCAGGACCCGGACCTGATCCCGCAAACACCCGCCATTCTCGGCCTTGCCGGCGCCAATGTCGGCACCTACCGGCAGCAGCTCGAAGCGATCCTGCCGTTCAGCACCAGCCGCGTCGAGACCGACGCCGAAATCGCGCTCGAAGGCGCGGTCGGTTCCGGCGACGGCGCGATGGCGATCCTTGGAACCGGCACCGCCTATATGGCGCGCAAGGATGGCAAATCGCGTGCCATTGGCGGCTGGGGCTTTCAAGTGGGCGACCAGGGCAGCGGCGCCCGCATCGGCCGCGACCTGCTGGAGCAGACATTGCTCGCGCATGACGGCGTGCGCCAGGCCTCGCCGCTGACCGACAGCATGATGGCCGTTTTCCGCAACAATCCCGAGGACGTGGTCGAGTTCACCACCAACGCCAAGCCAGGCGATTTCGGCGGCTTCGCGCCGAAAGTGTTCGAGCACGCGCAAAAAGGCGACATCGTCGCCAACTGGATCCTCGACAAGGCGGTCGCCGATGTCGAGGCCTCGCTCGGCGCGCTCGACCTCGCCGCCGGCGCGCCGCTCTGCCTGCTCGGCGGGCTGGCGCCGCTCTATGCGCCGCGCCTGTCGGCGCGCTACCGCGCCTTGCTGAAGGAACCGCTCGACGATGCGCTTGGCGGCGCGGTGCAGATGGCGGCGCGCCTTTTCAATGGGCCCTTGGGGGCTGCGCGATGAGCGATGCCGCCGACCAGATCTTCGCCGCCCTCAAACAATCCTCGCAAAGCGGCGCGCCGCTTTACCTGCAGCTGCGCAAAAGCATCGAGGACGCCGTCAATCGCGGGCTGATCGGCCCGGGCGACGCGCTGCCATCCGAGCGCGACATCGCCACCAAGGCCGACATTTCACGCGTCACCGTGCGCAAGGCGGTGCAGGACCTAGTCAAGGGCGGCATATTGGTGCAGCGCCACGGCTCCGGCACCTTCGTCGCGCCGCGCATGGAGCGCGTCGAGCAGTCGCTGTCGCGGCTGACTTCCTTCACCGAGGACATGGCGCGGCGCGGCATGGCGGTGCGTTCGGCCTGGCTCGACCGCGGCCTCTACGCGCCGTCGCCCGACGAGATGATGGTGCTAGGCCTGTCGTCGAACGAGCTGGTGGCGCGCGTGGCGCGCCTGCGCATCGCCAACGATACGCCGCTGGCGATCGAACGCGCCTCGCTGTCGGCCAGCGTGCTGCCCGATCCGGCCGGCATCGGCTCGTCGCTCTACGCGGCACTGGAACTGACCGGCAACCGGCCGGTGCGGGCGGTGCAACGCATCTCCGCCGCCAATCTCGGCGATGGCGATGCGCGCCTGCTCGAAGTGCCGCCGGGTATTGCCGGCCTGCACATCGAGCGTATTTCCTATCTGGCGAGCGGCAAGGTGATCGAATTCACCCGCTCCATCTACCGGGGCGACGCCTATGATTTCGTCGCCGAACTGCGGCTGACAGGGCCGAGCGAAGAGAGCCGACCATGATTGCCAACACCACCCATATGCAGCGCGAGATCGAGGAGATCCCGCAGGCCGTCGCCCGCCTGCTCGACGGCTCGGGAGCGGTGCTGGCCGAAGCCGGGCGCGGCATCAGGGAGCGCGACCCGCATTTCGTCGTCACCGTGGCACGTGGCTCGTCCGACCATGCCGCCACCTTCATGAAATATGCCGTGGAGCTGACCGCAGGCCTTGCCGTCGCCTCGGTCGGCCCCTCCATCGCCTCGATCTATGGCCGCAAGCTCCGGCTTGACGGCTCGGCCTGCCTGGCGATCTCGCAGTCGGGCAAGAGCCCCGACATCGTCGCCATGGCCGAGACTGCACGGGCCGGCGGCGCGCTGACCATCGCCGTCACCAATACCGCCGATTCGCCGCTCGCGCGGGCGTCGGATTTCGCCATCGACATCCTGGCCGGTCCCGAGCGCAGCGTCGCGGCAACCAAGACCTTCATCAACTCCGCGGTTGCCGGTCTTGCCCTGATGGCGCATGCGACCGGCGATGAAGCGCTTCTCGCGGCACTTGCCCGCCTGCCCGAGCATTTCGGCAAGGCGATCGCCTGCGACTGGATGAGCGTGCTGGCCGAAACGATCGAGAAGCAGAAGTCGCTGTTCATTCTCGGCCGCGGCCCGTCGGCGGCGATGGCCAACGAGGCGGCGCTGAAATTCAAGGAGACCTGCGGCATCCATGCCGAGGCCTATAGCGCGGCCGAGGTCATGCATGGCCCGCTGGCGCTGATCGGCCCCGACTTTCCGGTGCTGGCGCTGGCCGCGCGCGACGCGTCCGAGCCCTCCGTCGCCGAAGCGGCCGACAGCCTGGCGGCCAAGGGCGCGCCGGTGTTCGTCACCTCGGCGCTCGCCAATCGCGCCACGCGCCTGCCGCATGTCGCCACCGGTCACCCGTTGACCGATCCGCTGACGCTGATCGTCTCCTTCTACATGTTCGTCGAGGCCTTTGCCCGGCATCGCGGCCTCGACCCGGACGCGCCGCGCAACCTTCGCAAGGTGACGGAGACCGTATGAGCGACCGTTTTGCCCTGACTGGCGCCCGCATTTTCGACGGCGACGACTGGCATGAAGGCTCAGCCCTCGTCGTGCGCGACGGCCTCATCGAGGCCATGCTGCCGCAAGGCGCGCTTCCGGGGGATATCCGCGCCATCGACACCGGTGGCGGCATGCTGGCGCCGGGCTTCGTCGACATCCAGGTCAATGGCGGCGGCGGGGTGATGCTCAACGACCATCCCGATGTCGCTTCCATCGAAACCATCTGCCGCGCGCATGCGCCGTTCGGCACGACGGCGCTGCTGCCGACGCTGATCACCGACACGCCCGCGATCACCGCCGCGGCAATCGCCGCCGGCGAAGCGGCAGCGCTGCAAAAAGTGCCGGGTTTTCTCGGCCTGCATCTGGAAGGTCCGCATCTGTCGATCGCCCGCAAGGGTGCGCATGATCCGGCGCTGATCCGGCCGATGACGGATGCCGACCAGGCCATGCTGATCGCGGCGCGCAACAAATTGCCGGTGCTGCTGACCACGATCGCGCCCGAATCCGTCGATGCGGCCCGGGTCACGGCCTTGGCCAAGGCCGGGATCATCGTCAGCCTTGGCCACTCCGATACGGGCCATGCCACGGCAAAAGCCTTCGCCGAGGCCGGCGCCAGCGTCGTCACGCACCTCTTCAACGCGATGAGCCAGATCGGCAACCGCGAGCCCGGGCTGGCGGGCGCGGTCATCGACATCGGTGCCTTGTCCGCCGGCCTGATTGCCGACGGCATCCATGTCCATCCGGCCACGATCAGGATCGCGCTCGATGCCAAGCAGGGGCCGGGCAGGATCGTGCTGGTCACCGACGCGATGGCGACAATCGGCACCGACATGAGTTCGTTCGCGCTCAACGGCCGCACCATCTACCGCAAGGACGGGAGCCTCAGGCTTGCCGACGGCACGCTGGCGGGCGCCGACCTCGACATGATCTCGGCCATCCGGTTCATGCACCGCACCGTCGGGCTCGAGCTATCCGAAGCCTTGCGCATGGCTTCGCTCTATCCGGCGCAGGCGATCGGCCAGTCGCACCGGCTTGGCCGCTTCGCCAATGGCACGGCGGCGGACATCGTTGCGCTGTCGGACGATCTTGACATAGGAAGCGTCTGGATCGGCGGCGACAAGGTGTTCGAGGCTGCCGCTTCCCGGTGAGAGCGAGGCCATGCATACAATCGATTGTGTCGTCGCCGGAGCAGGTGTCGTCGGGCTTGCCGTCGCCAGAGCCCTTGCCTTGTCGGGCCGCGAAGTGGTGGTGATCGAAAAGGCCGACGCGATCGGCACCGTCACCAGTTCACGCAATTCGGAAGTCATCCATGCCGGGCTCTATTATGCGCCTGGCAGCCTGAAGGCCCGGCTCTGCGTCGAAGGACGCAGGCTTCTCTACGCCTACTGCGCCGAACACGATATCGGCCATCGCCGCGCCGGCAAGCTGATCGTCGCCAGCGAGCCCGGCCAGGCGGACGCGCTGCGGGCGATCGAGGCCAATGCGAAGCGCTGCGGGGTCGACGATCTCGAGCTTTTGACACGCGGCGAGGCCGAGCGCCTGGAACCGGCGCTGACCTGTGCCTCCGCGTTGCTGTCGCCATCGACCGGCATTATAGACAGCCATGCGCTGATGCTGTCGCTGCGCGGCGACGCCGAAGCCGCCGGCACATCCTTTGCTCTCCTCACTTCCGTTGCCGGAGCAGCGATCGAAGCCGATGCGATCCGGATCGACACGCGCGATGCCAATGGCGAGACCTTCGCCCTGGAGGCCGGCGCTTTCGTCAACGCCGCGGGCCTCGATGCGCAGGCGGTGGCCAGCCGAATCGACGGTTTTCCTGGAGGTCTCATCCCCCGGCAATGGCTGGCGCGCGGCAATTATTTCGCGCATCCGGGGCGGTCGCCGTTTTCGCGGCTGATCTATCCGGTTCCGGTCGAAGGCGGCCTCGGCGTCCATCTGACGCTCGACCTTGCCGGCAATGCGCGCTTTGGCCCCGACGTCGAATGGATCGACGGAGTGGATTACACGGTCGACCCCGGCCGAAGCGCCGTCTTCTACGAGGCGATCCGCCGCTATTGGCCCGACCTTGCCGATGAAGCCCTGCAGCCGGCCTATGCCGGCATCAGGCCGAAGCTGTCCGGCCCGGGCCAAGCTTCAGCCGATTTCATGATCCAGGGGCCGGCCGATCATGGCGCGGGCCAGATCGTCAATCTGTTCGGCATCGAGAGCCCCGGCCTGACCGCAAGCCTGGCGATCGCCGACCATGTCGTCGAACTCTTGTACCGGCCTGAGTCGGGGCGCCGAAGTGGGGTATCTGCTTAGCCGGCTTTGGCGGCGACGTAGAGATCCTTGTAGCTGTCACGAAGCAAGTTCTTCTGTACCTTGCCCATCGTGTTGCGCGGCAGTTCGTCGACGAAAATCACCCGTTTGGGATGCTTGTACTTCGCCACGCGTCCGGTGATGGCGTCGAGAATCTCGGCCGCGCTGATCCGCGACGCGGGTGAGCGCACGACGACAGCGGTGACACCTTCGCCGAAGTCCGGATGGGCAAGGCCGATGACGGCGCTTTCCAGGACGCCGTCGAGCGCGTCGATCTCGCTTTCGAGTTCCTTCGGATAGACGTTGTAGCCGCCGGAGATGATCAGGTCCTTGCCGCGACCGACGATGTGGACATAGCCGTCGGCGTCGATCATGCCGAGGTCGGCGGTGATGAAGAAGCCGTCGGCGCGGAATTCCGCCTTGGTCTTTTCCGGCATGCGCCAATAGCCGCTGAACACATTCGGACCCTTGACCTCGATCATGCCAACGTCGCCCCGGTCAAGCGGCCCACCGCTGTCGGGATCGGCGATGCGCAGCGACACGCCGGGCAAGGGGAAACCGACCGTGCCGGCGCGCCGCTCGCCCTCATATGGATTGGAGGTGTTCATGTTGGTCTCGGTCATGCCGTAGCGCTCGAGGATGGCGTGGCCGGTACGATCGCGCCATGCCTTGTGCGTCTCGGCCAGCAGCGGCGCGGAACCGGACACGAACAGCCGGATGGCCTTCGCCGCCTCGCGATCCAGCCCCTCCTGCTGCAGCAGCCTGGTGTAGAAGGTCGGCACGCCCATCAGGGCGGTGGCGCGCGGCAGCAGCGAGATGATTCGGCCCGCGTCGAATTTTTGCTCGAACAACATCGAGGCGCCGGCCATCAGGACGACGTTGGTGGCGACAAACAGGCCGTGCGTGTGGAAGATCGGCAGCGCGTGGATCAGCACGTCATCCCTGGTGAAGCGCCATTGCTCGACCAGCACCCGCGCGTTCGAGGCAAGGTTCTCGTGGCTGAGCATGGCGCCTTTCGAACGACCGGTCGTTCCCGACGTGTAGAGGATCGCCGCAAGATCGTCCGCGCCACGCTCGACATCGTGGAAATCGGAGGACTGACGCGATGCCTGATCCGCAAGGGACCCCTGGCCATTACGGTCGAGCGTGACCACGACGGCACCGGATGGGTCGACCATCCCACGGATGTCCGCCGACCGCGCGGGATCGCAGACAATCACGCGAGGCGCCGCATCGTCGAAGAAATAGCCGAGCTCGGCCAGCGTATAGGCGGTGTTGAGCGGCAGGAAGACGGCGCCGGCGCGCACACAGGCGAGATAAAGCAAAACCATCTCCGGGCTCTTCTCGACCTGCACGGCAATCCGGTCGCCGGGCGCGACATCCATTTGCAGCAGCGCATGCGCAAGCTGCGCCGACCGTGCCAGCATGTCGCCATAGGTGAGCGAGCGCCCATCATCGGTTTCCATCAACAGATGCCCAGGCGCCGGCATCCGGGACCGGAATGCATCGAACAGATGATTGCTCATGAAATCTTCCTGGGGTGACGGCAATTGGGGTGACGGCGATGTCGACGCCGGCCGTGGGTCGGCACGCGGCGAAGAGTTCGCGTTTCCCGGCCCGGCCGTCAAGGCCGCAAACGGCTGCCCGGCGTCTATCGAAAAGATTCGAGAGATGGGGACAGCAGAGCGCGACGATCAAACAGCCGTCAACGGTGGGCGCGATGACCCGGACCGGCGGCGACCTTTGTTGCCTCGCCTTGCTTTAAGCGTTCCATGCACATGGCGGCGGTCAGCTGGTAGTGATCGATCAGGGCCTGGACGGCGCCATCCGCATTTCCGTCCAGCGCATTTTCAGCAATCAGCCGGTGTTCGGCGAAATCGTCGCGCTGGATGCTCTCGCCGTCATGGGCCATCTGGCGATAGCGGTAGGCGTGATCGGAAAGCTGCTCGCAGAAGCCCACCAGCCAGTGCGACCGGCAGGCCGAGATCAGCACCCGGTGGAAGGCGCGGTGCAATTTCTCCCAGTCCGGATCGAGCGACGAGCTACTTTGCGGCGAAAGCCGTGAGGCGCGCCCCAGGCGATGCAGCGCCAGCACCAATTGTTCTTCCCATTCGGCGGTGCGGTGGGCGATCGATTCGCGCAGCGCCCGCTCCTCGAGCCAGCAGCGCGTGCGCGTCAGCTCCTCGAGTTCGGCCGCACTGACCGGCATGATGAAGAAGCCGCGCTGGTCATGGCGGCCGAGGAGACCTTCGGAGGCAAGGCGATTGAGAGCTTCGCGAACCGGAGAGGCACCGGCGCCATACTTGGAAACGACCCATTCGACGCGCAGCTTGCTTTGGGCTTCCAGAGCGCCGCCGAGAAGATCATCACGCAATTGATGATAGACCGTGCTGGCAAGCGTACTCTTGGCTTCCGTGCCGTCGTCGTTCAGATTGGCAGCTCCATATGTCAAAGCGACTCCTTGTCCCCAACTGTCGTCTTGGGCAATTCGAGTCCGAACACTCCCCTTCTGTACATGTACCATACAGCGCCACGCTTCCGCCGCTCAAGCAGAAGATCGCGCTATTGTACTTTAGAACAAAGGAATATACCCAATCCGCGCGCCGATCGCCGGAATTCGAATATCTCTGCAACCAGCAGAAACTGAACGTGTTTGTATGCACGCGGAATCATATGTTTCTCGTGTGCCCGTGCGAGCATCTTTTCTGTCGCGCGCAAAGACAGTGGCAGGTTCGGTCGAATCGATCGGGCCGAGTCAGAGCGGTTCAATGTCTGTTGGAATCGCCGAACCGCTCTAACTCTTTGTTTTCCCGCAATTCCCAAGGGAAAGCGCTACGCGCTTTTCCCGGGAAAACCGCTACGCACTTTTCCTGGAATTGCTCTAGCCGGCGGCCTTGTCGGCCGCGGTCCTGATGGCTTCGATGTTGGCGCGGTAAGCCTCGACACTGCCACCTTTGAAGATGGCGGCACCCGCCACCAGCACGTCGGCGCCGGCTGACGTGACCAGCGGCGCGGTTTCCGGCGAGACACCGCCGTCGATCTCGATGCGGATCGGCCGGTCACCGATCAACGCCTTGACTCTTCTCACCTTGTCGACCATTGCCGGGATGAAGGCCTGTCCGCCGAAACCCGGATTGACGGTCATGATCAGGATCAGGTCGAGCCGGTCGAGCACATATTCGACGGCGCTTTCCGGCGTCGCCGGATTGAGCGAGACGCCGGCCTTCTTGCCGAGGTTCCTGATCGTCTGCAGCGAGCGGTCGAGATGCGGTCCGGCCTCGGCATGCACCGTCATGCCGTCGCAGCCGGCCTCGGCGAAGGCGGCGAGGTAGGGGTCGGCGGGCGCGATCATCAGGTGGCAGTCGAAAAAGGCCTTGGTGCGGTTGCGGATCGCCTTGATGACAGGCGGGCCGAAAGTGATGTTCGGCACGAAATGCCCATCCATCACGTCGAGATGGATCCAGTCGGCACCGGCCGCCGCCACCGCCTCGACCTCGTCACCGAGCTTCGAGAAATCCGATGCCAACACCGACGGTGCGATCAAGGTTTTTTTTCTCATCTCGCGGCCTTTCCGGGTGCCCTTTTCATACGGACGCCCCGAACCGACTGCCTAAAGCGCTGCCGGCGACTTGTCGAGGGCACAAGCGCGGTTCCACAGGGTGGTGTCACGGCGCCGATCTTGTCGCAGCCGGTTCGGCCTGCCCGAGCCACGAAAAAACCCGCCGGACTGCTCCGGCGGGTTCTCGTTTGGCGTCGCCCGGGTGGTTACTGCTGCTGGAGTTTCAGGATCCTGTTTGGAACCGGGTCCTGTTGCTGGTCGATCGGCTGCCTGCGCCGTGGCAGCAATTGCAGCAACTGGCCCGGATCGATTTCCAGCGACGGCTGTCCGCGTATCGGCCGGCAGTTCGGATACCGCCCGATCGTACCCTCCGGACAATGTCGCCTGAAGATCGGCTGGCACTGGCCATTGACCATCTGCGAGCCCGGCGCGCATTCGCTCTGTTGCCTGGGCTTGCGGCAGGCGCCGTCGATTACCTCGGTCCCACGCGGACAGACGCACTCGCCGCGCTTGTTGTGGACCTGGCCGCGTATGTCGCACTGCTGCATGTCAGGCTGCTTGCGCCGGCAGGCATTGCCTTGCACCTCGGTACCCCTCGGGCAGACGCAATTGCCATCGGAGTCATGGACCTGGCCACGAATGGTGCACTGGTCAGGCTTCGGCCGGATCGGGCGGCAGGCGCCGTCGCGCACCTCGGTGCCTTGCGGGCAGACACAGTCCCCGTCCGCATTGTGGACCTGGCCACGGATGGTGCACTGCTCGGGCTTCGGCCTGATCGGGCGGCAGGCCCGGTCTCGCACCTCGGTGCCTTGCGGGCAGACGCAGTCGCCATCCGCATTGTGGACCTGGCCGCGGATGGTGCACTGCTCGGGCTTCGGCCTGATCGGGCGGCAGGCGCCGTCACGCACCTCGGTGCCGCGCGGGCAGACACAGTCGCCGTCCGCATTGTGGACCTGGCCACGGATGGTGCACTGCTCGGGCCTGTCGGTCCTGACGCATTTTCCGTTCTCCAGCCCCGTGCCGCGCGGGCAGACGCAACGTCCATCCTCGGTGCGGATCTGGCCTTCTAGCAGCACGCAGCGCGGCGGCGGTGGCAACGGCAGAACATTGGTGCCGCCGCCCGTGCACTGGCCGTTGCGGAAGGTGGTGCCTTCCGGGCAGACACAGCGGCCGGCGTCGTTCATGACAAAGCCCGGCGAGCACTCATTCTTCACCTCATGCGTGATGATGAAGGGATGGCACGCATAGGCCTTGCCGCGATCGCCCTGCCCGTTGGTCGCATCCTTGGACAGCACGTCGCCGCCCTGCACCCGTGTGTCGGGAGACAGCACGCCGACGCAGTTCTGGCCACTGACGTTGCCCTGCAGGTTGGCCAGGCGCCCGTCGCCGGGAATGACCACCGTCACATGGTGCGACTGGCTTTCGCCGGCGCCGAGCGTCAAGTTGGCGATGCAGGAGGCCGGCAGCGTCGTCGGTTCGGACGAGCAACCGAAGGGCGGGTCGATCGAAGTGATCGCAACGCCATCCAGCCGGCCAAGCCCGTCCACGCCGATCGCATCGCCGATGCGGACCGGACCCGAGAAGGGGCTCGTCCCGTCATTGGATATAGTGATGTCGAACGAGCAGGGCTGGCCGACGCGGCACTCGCGGTCGCCGGTCTTCTCGACACGAATGGTCGAGGAGCCGCCGCCCTTGGCGCAGGCCTGGCCGATCGGATAGACGACGTCGTCGCCCTGTGCCGGGCCATAGGAGCCCCGCGCGCAGTTCTCGAACTCGCCATTGGCCGAGACAGTCACGTCGAAGTGCCTGGAGGTTCCGGGCGTCATGACGGCGCCGGGAATCTGGCACGACAACGCATTGGCCGGAACCGGTCCGCACGCCCATTCCGCGCCGTCGGGGGTGACGGTCTGGATCTGGACAGGCGCTCCGCCCGACACCAGCGTGGCGGCATCGTTGACCCGTACCGGACCGGTGGGGGCAGCCGTACCGACGCTGGTGACGGTGATGCGGCAGGAAACCACTGCTGCACCCGCCAGCGAGCCGCTGCAGACCTTGGTGATGCGCAAGGTCGGCTGGCCGCCATTGGGATGGCGGATGCGTTCCTTGGCGCAGGCCCTGTTGTTGGTGAGATCGACCTCACCGGGGATGGCCTTCACCTCGGCGCAGTTCTCGACCGTGTCCGACCGATAGCTGGCCGGCACCACCGCCTTGACGAAGATCGGCGTCGAGGCGCCTGCGGGCAGCGAGATGCCGGCATTGTCGCAGCGGAACTGACCGGGGCCGTTCGGGCCGCAGGTCCAGGGCGGGCTCGGCCCGAAGGTCGAGGATGCCGGCGCGCCGCTTGGATAGTTGTCGATCACCGTCAGCGGCCCGTTGTAGGTCGATGTGCCGTTGTTGATGATGTCGATGATGAAGGTGCAGACGCCGTCGGCGGTGCAGACTTCGGTGCGGGCACGCTTCTTGAGGATCAGGTCGGCCTTCTTCTCGACCGGCGGCTGACAATCCGGGTTGCGGTCGCCGCGGCGGCAGATCGGGATCGAGGCGCAGCCACGGTCATTGGCCTGGCTGCCGAACAGCGGCTTGCCGCTGGCGCCGTAATTGTAGGTGGCGCAGTTGCGCAGCACGCTGCCTTGCCAGCCTCCGGCCGGCCTGAAGCCGAGCTTGAGGTCGACAAAGGCCCCCGGATTGAGCGTGGTCACCGGATAGGTGCACGTCATCGGGGTGGTTCCCGGCGCGCAGACCCAGGGCGGATTGGGTCCTGAAGTCAGCGTCGAGCCGGCCGGCAGCGTCACCTCGTCGAGCACGATCTTGCCGTTGTAGGGCGCCGTGCCGACATTGGTGACACGGATGGTGAAGTCGCAGCCGCCGGCCATGGTGCAGCGCGGAACGTCGGCGCGTTTCTCGACCTTGAGGTCCGGCTCCTTGTCCCGGGGCGGGCACCTCTGGTCACGCGGAATGACGATGTCGATGGTTTGCGTGCAGCACAGGCCCCAGCCCTCCTTCGGCCCGGCATAGGTCTCGATGCCGGTGACGATGAGGTGGATGACGTCGCCGGGTGACGCGCCGACGATCTTCCAGTCGAGCACGCCACCGCCCGCCGGCACCTTCTGGGTGTCGGGGATGATGGTGATGCCTGATGAGGTCGTCGAAACCTGCACCCACTTGCCGCCCATCTCCGGGCCGACCGGCATGTGATAGATGAAGGCGCCGCCACCGGGCAAGCAGTCGACCGTGCCGCGCTCGACCTTGAAGCATTCATGGTCGGTGGGAGGCGGAGGTTGCTTGTCGCATTTGGTGAGGTCGATCCGGATCGAGGTCTTTTCGCCGGTCGCGATGTTGCCATCGTCCGGCTTGCCCGGATCCTGCGACGGGATGATGGTCCCCGTGCCGACGCCGCCGGTGACCTTGATCAGGCCCTGGTTGTCGACATTGACCGGCGCCGGAAACGCGGCGTGGTCGATCTTGGCCGTGATGCGGAAGGTGATGGCGCGTTCGTTCAGCGCGCCCGAGCCATCGAGATCGCTGGCGGAAATCCGGAAATCGGAAACCGTTGCCGTATCGTTGGGTCCGGCCGAATTGCTGATGACAGCACTCGGCAAGGCCCCACCCGATGCATCGGTGCCGTCGCCGGATACCGTCACGTTGACGATCGAAAGACCGTGCGGAAGCTGGTCCTTGAAGTCGAGCTTGGCTTTCTTCAGTGCCGCCTCGAGGCCCGGATCAGCAAAGCCTTGCGGATTGCCGCGCAGGCCGAAGGTCAAGGTGTAGAAGACAGAGTCGCAGCTGCGCTGGCCACCGGTCTTGGTGAAGAACGGCACGACACGTCCGGGCTCCGGATTAATGATGCGCGGATTGTCGAGCTGCAACGGCTGCACATCTGGGCTGGTGACAGCCTGGACGGTCTGGGCGGCGGATGCCGGCAGTGCGGGCGCAAGGGCGACCGCGATACCGGCCGCCATCAGCCAGCGCGCACCGCGCCTGGCATATGACAGGGGTTTCATGATCGTCTCCATGACGGTTTTTTGCGTTTTGGTCGCGAGCGGGGATGGGGCAAGGATGTTCATCTTCCCCTCCTCAACGTTCGCAGCTGACGGCTGGGGTTCTGAGCGGCAAGGTCATCTTGCAGCAAGGGTAGAAGCCACCCTTGTCCTTGTCGGACTTCCTGTAGAAGCAAAGTCCAACATCCACTCTGTCGCCCGGATAGTGGCCGGTGATGTCGATCGTGTACGGCTTGCCTGGTGCATGCGACATGGGTGAGGTCACCCCGACGCCTGGCGTCCTGGATTGGGCCTTGATCGAATCGCCGCCGAAGCCGGCATGGTCATGGAGATAGAGATCGGCCTCGAGGCCGCGCGGCGTGCAGTAATACTGCACGGCCTCGACATCGAGACACGGAGGCAGATTGCCGGGCGGTGGGAAGTCCGGCGGGTAGAAAGGAGGCTCATAGCCGCCCGGGATTTCCTCATAATAGCCGGCACGGCCCTCGCAGGGGTGCCAGACGGCGACATCGCCGACATGGCCTTCCACTTCGGGATCCTCGAAATAGCCGTCGAAATCGACGAACCAGGAGCCGAAGGGCGGCACGTTGGCCGGCTTGACCAGCTCCTTGGGCGTGATCTGAACGCCATGCACGGCAAGCGGCCCGCCGGCGGCGAGCTTTTCGGCAAGTGTGGGATTGTCACGCAATTTGTCGCCGGTGTTGACCAGCGTCAGTGTGCACACCGAAGTGTCGAGATTGCCGTCGGCATCGTAGCCATATTGCAGGTCGAGGCCGCCGGCCGACTGCCTGTTGCCTTGCGGGAAGCCGACCGCATATTCCTGCGGTGCCTCCACCCAGACCGATTCCGTCGCGGGATCGTCCGGATTTTCTCTGAAGTAGCGGATGACCTCGCCCTTGCCGGAATCGGCTAAGCGGCTGTAGTCGTAGCGGTTTTCGACCGGGCCGCGCTGGGCTAGGTACATGAAGCCGCTGTTGTCGAAGGCAATGTCGGTGACGGCGTAGTCCTTGTCGGCCCTGACCGTCAGTTCCCAGCGCGGATCGCCGGCGAAGGTGCCGTCGCGGGCAATGCCCACCGACCAGATTTCAGACTTTTCGCCAACCGAATAATAGAGCCGGCCGCCATGATAGGAGACGGCCCAGACGCGGCGCTCGTCCTGGGTGTAGCCCCAGCTGTCGGGGTCTTCGGTGTCGAAGGCCGCGCCCTGTATGTCCATCACCGCGCCATCGTCGGCGACGGGAGCCAGCCCATGCGCCGGTCGCCCGGCGACGCCATGGTCGAAAGTGTCGACCAGTCCGCCGTTGGCGTCGATGCGATGGATCAGGCCGGTATCGAGATCGGAGGCGAAGAACTGACGGTGGACGGGATCGAAGGTGAGATTGCCGATGCCGGGACCGCTGTTGGTGTCGATGTCGGCGAATTTGGCGACCTGGCCGGTGATGCCGTCGATCTTCCAGATGGTGCCCGGTCCGCCGCCGTTTTCGGTGCCGAACTGGCCCTCCATGAAAGTGGCGCCCGCCGTGCCGCGGCGCTGCCGCTCCGGCCTGCCGTCCTTGTCGGCGTCCGGCGTGACGATCTCGATACCATGCAGCGAGGTGGCGGCGGCATAGAGGTTGGGAATGCCAGACGGCACACCGTCGCGCACGCCGTCATCATAGGTAAGGCCGGACACCTCGCCGATCTGGCCCGCCGTCACCTCGAAAGGCGGCGGCGTGAAGACGAGCTGACCGGAGGCCGGACCGCCCAGGTGCGAAACGTCGAACACGCGCAAGGTGGCGCGCGAGGTGTCGATGAAGGTTTCGTCGACCGGATCGACACCGGGCGGCAGCCCCTCGTCGAAATTGGGGATGATGGTGCCGGGAAAGCCGGTGACCGCCATCGAGCCTGGATAGATGATCTGGGTTTCCTGCGCCCGGGCGGCGGCGCCCAGCCACAGGCTGGCGGCAAGCGCCAGAGCCAGCAAGCCGCCGGCCTGCAATGCACCGCGCAAGCGGCCGTCAAAGTCAAAAGAAGACACGAACGTGCCGCGGACGCGAGACATCAAGCTACCCCCGTTAGCCACGGGAGAAACACCCGGCGTCGCCGCGCAAATCAGGGCAAGGCGCGATGGTCCGGCACGTTCTTCCCTGATCGAATTGTCTGCTTTCCTCATGGTGACGATACGCCTGCTCCTGCGCAGGGTCAACGGAATCAACGGAAAGCCCAGCGCATCGATCCCGTCCCGAAGGCGGTGGTCGCGCCGAGCTCCTGTTGGTCCCGGAGACCATGGAGTCTCTGGGTTGCTGGTCATGGGGGCTTCCTTTCCGGGGCCACACCATGCGGCACCTGGACATCAGTCGCAGGCCGGCGCGGAAAGGTTCATGGACGCCTTGCGCAGAATGCTTGCGCGCGATGCCGCCTGTTCTTATATACGCGCCAAGCCGTGCGGCGCCGGAGAACCGGTGGCCGAACGGGAATTCTTGTGAACAGGGGCTTTCGTCGGAACGCCTTTACCGGGTCCTGAGAGCCTGCTTAGCGGAGAGACTAGAAAAATGGCAAAAGTAATCGGTATCGATCTTGGCACCACCAACTCCTGCATCGCCATCATGGATGGCAAGGAGCCGAAGGTGATCGAAAATGCGGAAGGCGCGCGCACGACGCCTTCCATCGTCGCCATCTCGGGCGACGGCGAACGTCTCGTCGGCCAGCCGGCCAAGCGCCAGGCTGTCACCAATCCTGAAAACACCATCTTCGCGGTCAAGCGCCTGATCGGCCGCCGCTATGACGATCCGGTAACGGAGAAGGACAAGAAGCTTGTCCCCTACAAGATCGTCAAGGGCGACAATGGCGATGCCTGGGTCGAGGCCGGCGGCAAGAAGCAGTCGCCTAGCCAAATCTCGGCCATGATCCTGCAGAAGATGAAGGAAACGGCGGAAGCCTATCTCGGCGAGAAGGTCGAGAAGGCGGTCATCACCGTTCCGGCCTATTTCAACGACGCCCAGCGCCAGGCCACCAAGGACGCCGGCAAGATCGCCGGCCTGGAGGTGCTGCGCATCATCAACGAGCCGACCGCGGCGGCGCTCGCCTACGGCCTCGACAAGAAGGAAGGCAAGACCATCGCCGTCTATGACCTTGGCGGCGGCACGTTCGACATTTCGGTGCTCGAAATCGGCGACGGCGTGTTCGAGGTGAAGTCGACCAATGGCGACACCTTCCTCGGCGGCGAGGATTTCGACATGCGCCTGGTCGAGTATCTGGCGGCCGAGTTCAAGAAGGAACAGGGCATCGACCTGAAGGCCGACAAGCTCGCCCTGCAGCGCCTCAAGGAGGCGGCTGAGAAGGCCAAGATCGAGCTGTCCTCGACGACGCAGACCGAGATCAACCTGCCCTTCATCACCGCCGACGCGACCGGCCCGAAGCACCTGACGCTGAAGCTGACGCGCGCCAAGTTCGAAAGCCTGGTCGAGGATCTCGTCCAGCGCACCATCGAACCGTGCAAGGCAGCGCTCAAGGATGCCGGCCTGAAGGCCGCCGAGATCGACGAAGTGGTCCTGGTCGGCGGCATGACCCGCATGCCCAAGATCCAGGAGATCGTGAAGCAGTTCTTCGGCAAGGAGCCGCACAAGGGCGTCAACCCGGATGAGGTCGTCGCACTCGGCGCCGCCATCCAGGCCGGTGTGCTGCAGGGCGACGTCAAGGACGTGCTTTTGCTCGACGTGACGCCGCTGTCGCTCGGCATTGAGACGCTGGGCGGCGTGTTCACCCGGCTGATCGAGCGCAACACGACGATCCCGACCAAGAAGAGCCAGGTGTTCTCGACGGCCGAGGATTCGCAGTCGGCCGTGACCATCCGCGTCTTCCAGGGCGAGCGTGAAATGGCCGCCGACAACAAGGCGCTTGGCCAGTTCGATCTGGTCGGCATCCCGCCGGCGCCGCGCGGCGTGCCGCAGATCGAGGTCACTTTCGACATCGACGCCAACGGCATCGTCAACGTCTCGGCCAAGGACAAGGGCACCGGCAAGGAGCACCAGATCCGCATCCAGGCCTCGGGTGGTCTTTCAGACGCCGATATCGAGAAGATGGTCAAGGACGCCGAGGCCAACGCCGATACCGACAAGAAGCGTCGCGCCGTGGTCGAGGCCCGCAACCAGGCCGAAGCCTTGGTGCATTCCTCGGAGAAGTCGCTGAAGGAATATGGCGACAAGGTCTCCGAGGCCGAGCGCACCGCGATTTCCGATGCGATCGCGTCGCTGAAGACCGCCGCCGAGGGCGACGACCCGGCCGACATCGAGGCCAAGAGCCAGGTGCTTGCCGAAGCTTCCATGAAGCTTGGCCAGGCCATGTACGAGGCCTCGCAGAAGGAAGCGGCGGAAGCCGACGCCAAGGCGGATGCCGCCAAGGACTCTGACGTGGTCGACGCCGATTTCGAGGAAATCGACGAAGACGACGACAAGAAGAAGTCGGCCTGAACGGCCTGACGGCAAGATAATGCGAAAAGCCCGGCGCAAGGCCGGGCTTTTTTGCAACCCTTGCCGAAAAAAGCGCGAGCACTGCCGAAAAAATCACTGAAAACCACGGACAAGTTCGCGCCGGCCCTAGCATCCGGGCAGCACCGCTCCTAAATCGAAACAACGTGCCGGCAAACGACGCAACACCATGCATCAAGACGTTGATCCGGACTGCGGGAAAAAATGAAAGCTGATTTCTACGAAACGCTGGGCGTGCAAAAAGGCGCCGACGAGAAGGAGCTCAAGAGCGCTTTTCGCAAGCTCGCCATGCAGTTCCACCCCGACCGCAACCCCGGCGATCATTCCTGCGAGCACAAGTTCAAGGAAATCAACGAAGCCTACGAGACGCTGAAGGACCCGCAGAAGCGCGCGGCCTATGACCGTTTCGGTCACGCAGCCTTCGAGCAGGGCGGCATGAATGGCGGCGCGCAAGGCTTTGGCGCCGGCGGCTTCGCCGACATCTTCGAGGATATTTTCGGCGACATGATGGGCGGCCGCCAGCGCCGCTCTTCCGGCGGCCGCGAGCGCGGCGCCGACCTGCGCTACAACATGGAAATCTCGCTGGAGGAAGCCTTCGCGGGCAAGACCGCGCAGATCCGCGTGCCGGCTTCGATATCCTGCACGGAATGCTCGGGCAGCGGCGCCAAGCCGGGCACCCAGCCGGTCACCTGCTCGATGTGCAACGGCCACGGTAAGGTGCGTGCCACGCAAGGGTTCTTCTCGATCGAGCGGACCTGCCCGCAATGCCAGGGCCGCGGCCAGACCATCAAGGACCCGTGTCCGAAATGCGCCGGCCAGGGCCGCGTCACCGAGGAGCGCTCGCTGTCGGTCAACATCCCGGCCGGCATCGAGGACGGCACCCGCATCCGCCTTGCCAATGAGGGCGAGGCCGGCCTGCGCGGCGGGCCTTCGGGCGACCTCTATATCTTCCTGGCGGTCAAGCCGCACGAATTCTTCCAGCGCGACGGCGCCGATCTCTATTGCAAGGTACCGATCTCGATGACCACGGCCGCCCTTGGCGGCTCCTTCGAGGTGACGACGCTGGACGGCACGCAGACCAAGGTGAAGGTGACCGAAGGCACGCAGAACGGACGCCAGTTCCGCCTCAAGGGCAAGGGCATGCCGGTGCTGCGCCAGCCCAATGTCGGCGACCTCTACATCCAGACCGCGGTCGAGACGCCGCAGAACCTGTCGCGCCGCCAGCGCGAATTGCTGGAAGAGTTCGAACAACTCTCCTCGCAGGACAATTCGCCACAATCGAGCGGCTTTTTCGCCCGCATGAAGGACTTTTTCGAGTCTTTCGGCGAGCGTTGAGACGCGACCAGAGCTATCTTATCCACGACATAGGCATGGCCGCGCCTTGCCTTGCGTCACCCAGGTGTTAAGTAGCTTCCACGGGAGCGCTGAGGAGAGCTTGCATGGCACGTGGTCACGGACTGCGGAAGGCGTTTGCCGAGAAGTTCGACGACGAACTCAAATTCTTCAAGGGCTGGATCGACAAGCCGAAGACGGTCGGCTCCATCGTTCCGACCAGTTCGATCACCGCACGCAAAATGGCCTCGATCGTCAACCCGAAGTCCGGCCTGCCGGTGCTCGAGGTCGGTCCCGGCACCGGGGTCATCACCCGCGCCATCCTCGCTCAGGGCGTGCGGCCCGAAAACCTCTACGCGGTCGAGTACAATACCGATTTCGTGCGCCACCTGCGCCAGCTCTACCCCGGCGTCCACGTCATCGAGGGCGATGCCTTCAACCTCAACGCCACGCTTGGCGAGAGGAGCGGGATGATCTTCGACAGCGTCGTTTCCGGCGTGCCGCTGCTCAACTTCCCGGTCGCCCAGCGCATCGCCTATATCGAGAGCCTGCTCGACCGCATCCCGGCCGGACGGCCGATCGTGCAGCTGACCTATGGTCCGATGTCGCCGATCCCGGCTGGCCGCGGCGACTATACGGTCAAGCATTTCGACTTCATCTTCCGCAACATCCCACCAACGCAGCTCTGGATCTACCGGCGCGAAGCCCATTAGATTCTCGTCGCGGGGCGCTCGCGGTTCCTGGTGCTGGCAGCATACCTTGGCGATTGGCAGAAGCCTCAGGACTTCGTCATCCACGGGCGGAGCAAGGAGCGCAGCGACGCGGCGCAGACCCGAGGATCCATGCCGCGACTTCGAGGCGCTGCTGCGGTGGGGAGTTCTGCTCCATTGCGTCCTTCGGCGAATGTCGCGGCATGGATCCTAGGGTTCTCCGCGACGGAGCTTCGCTCCTGCTTCGCCCCAGGATGACGAAGTTTAGAGTTGCGGTTTCCGTTTGATGCGTTGATTTGGTCGAACCTTGGCTGTACCAGTCCCAGAACAAGGGTGGCCAATGGCAGTGATCCCGAAAATCCTCGTCTTCGCCGGCTCGGTGCGCGGCGGCGCCTATAGCGGCAGGACCGCCGACGTGGCGCAGAAGGAACTTGCGGTGCAAGGCGCCGAGGTCACCCGCATTTCGCTCGCCGACTATCCCTTGCCGATCCTCGACGAGGACCTGGAGAAGGAAAGGGGCGTCCCCGAAAACGCCCAGAAGCTGGCGCGGCTGATCGCCTCTCATGACGGGCTGCTGATCGCGACGCCGGAATATAACGGCTCCATCCCGCCGCTGCTCAAGAACACGATCGACTGGGTGAGCCGGGTGCGACGGGATGGCGGCCGGTCGGTCAGGCCGCTTGCCGGCAAGGTCGCGGGCCTCTGCTCGTCCTCCAAAGGCCATTTTGCCGGCATCCGCTGCATCAACCATCTGCGCGCCGTCCTGGTGCGCTGCCAGATGGAGGTGGTGACGCCGGAATGCTCGGTGCCGGAGGGTGGCGACGCCTTCGACGGGGACGGCCATTTCCGCGACGAAAGACTGCACAAATCGATGGAGCACCTATGCCGCACGCTGATCGAAACCTCACGCATGCTGTCGACCAGGGTCGAGGCGTGACTGCCGCTACCATGCAGGCCCACCCCATACAAACCCACCCCATGCAGGCCAAATCCATGCAGGAAAGATTGATCGTCGGCCTCGACGTGCCGACCGTGAAGGAAGCCGAGCAGGCGGTGCGCGAGCTCGACGGTGTCGTCTCCTTCTACAAGATCGGCTATCAGCTGGCCTTCGCCGGCGGGCTCGACTTTGCCAGGGAGCTGGCCAGCGGCGGGACGAAAATCTTCCTCGACATGAAGCTGCTCGACATCGATCACACGGTGGCCAAGGGCGTCGAAAACATCGTCAAGATGGGCATGACCATGCTGACCATCCATGCCTATCCCAAGGCGATGCAGGCGGCGGTGGAGGCAGCGCGCGGCAGCGAGCTTTGCCTGCTCGCCGTCAGCGTGCTGACCTCGATGGACGAGCAGGACATGATCGACGCCGGCTATGAATATGACCCGCACACACTGGTGCTGAGGCGCTCGGAACAGGCGCTGCATGCCGGCATGGGCGGCATCGTCTGCTCGGCCGCGGAAGCCGAAGCGGTGCGCCGCATCGTCGGCCCCGACATGGCGGTGGTGACGCCCGGCATCCGGCCTGCGGGCAGCGACCATGGCGACCAGAAGCGCGTGGTAACGCCGGCACAGGCGATCCGCAACGGCGCCAGCCACCTCGTGGTCGGCCGGCCGATCGTGGCGGCAGGCGACCGGCGCGCCGCGGCGGAGGCGATACTCGAAGAGATGCGCTCGGCCTGACGAGCCCCCACGAACAGGAGAAAGAGAATGCCCAAGGGATACTGGATCGCCCGCGTCGATGTGCGCGACGCGGAAGGCTACAAGGATTACGTCGCGGCGGCGAAACCAGCTTTCGAGCGCTTCGGCGCGAAATTCCTGGCCCGTGGCGGCGAGCATGAGAAAGCCGAGGGCCCAGGGCGGGCGCGCAATGTGCTCATCGAGTTCGAATCGCTCGCGGCCGCGCATGACTGCTACCATTCGCCGGAGTATCAGCGCGCGGTGGCGATCCGCCAGAAGGTCGCCGACGGCGAGATCGTGCTGGTCGAGGGCATCTAGCGAACGAGCCTGTTCGCCGCGGTTTCCGCCATGGCGTCGGCCAGGCTCAGCCCCCATTGCTGGCGGCAATAGGCGCGGAAATCGAAGCAGGGCAGGCCGGGGCAGACCTCAAACTCGATGAGATGAATATTGTCGTCGGGCTCGACGCGCAGGTCGACGGAAAACACGTCGCGCAGGCCGAGCCCGTCCATCAACCGTTTGGCAATCGCGCGGATCCTGGCATCGGCCACCGGCTGGCTGGCCGCGACCGGGGCGAGTTCGGGTTCGGCATAGCGCCCAGCGGCCTTCGTCGCCTCGCCGGTGTCGCCATAAAGCGCCAGGCTGTCGGCCATGGTCTGGAAATCCGCGCCTGAGTCGACAAAGGCGACGCCAAGCGCCTCGACACCAACTCGCGGCGTCAGTCCGAGGAAGCTGGCGCGCACATTGCGGCCGCCGACATAGGGCTGGACGACGACATCATCGCGATAGGCGGCGAAAACACGCCGGCTGAGCTCCAGCGCGTGACCGAGATCGGCTACGCGCGAATCCGACCAGATGCCGATCTTGGCGCCGAGCCGGTTGGGCTTGACGAACCAGCCGGCGGCGGAGGCCGGGGGCTCCACCAGCCAGTTTCCATCCCGGGCAAGACCCGCCTTCGGGACCGGCAGGCCGAGCGCGCCAAGCACGGCGCCGGAACGGAACTTGTCCTGGCAGAGCGCGAAGAGCGAATCATCGGCACCGATCGTCCTCAAGCCGTTGAGCCGCGCCAGCGCGGGTGCGGCGCCGCCACGGAAATAGGCGATGCCGTCGGTCAGCGTCCAGACCAGCGTCGTGGCAGGATCGGCTTCGGTGAGCGTCCTTGCAGCATGGTCCAGCTCCACCGCGGCGAAGGCGAGGCCACGCCTGTCACAGGCGGCGGCCAGCGCATCGAATTCGGGGGCGAGATCGGTCGATTGCGCCAGGTAGGACGAAATCTCGGCGGCGTGCTGCGGCGCATGGCCGTCGGCGACCAGGCGGTCGAAGCAGGCCTTCTCCGGTTCGTGGACGAGGATCAGCTTTGGCTTGTGACTCGACATAAGACGAACATTCCCGGCGGTGCGATCACCTAGCATCGCACGACCGACGCAAACGGCTTTCGCGAAACCGACTCAAGCCGGACGCCTGCGTGACAGCACCACGATAGATATGAGTGGAGCCGATCGCCGGCCTGTTCAGGCGATCAGCACGCGCGGTTCGAAGCGGCCGTTGACGGGAATATCGAGCAGAAAGGTCATGCCGGCCTGCGGATCGAGCTGGCGCTGCTTGTCGTCCTTGCCTTTCCAGGCCGACGTCACCGCCAGCCGGTCGGCGTTCCGGCCGACAAAGGCCGGGCAGGAGGGCTGCGTCACCGGCATCGCAATTTCGCGCAGCAATGTGCCGTCGGGCGAATAGGCCTTGACCGCCTTGCCGCCCCAGACGGCGTTCCACAGCACGCCGTCGCGGTCGACGACCGAACCATCGACATAACCCTTGGACGAACGGTGATCGACGAATACTTTTGGTTCTCCAGAGGGCAGGCCGCTCGCCGGATCGCAGGCGACGCGCATCAAAAGGCCGGTCGAAGTGTCGGTGTAATAGGCGAGCGCGCCATCCGCGGCGAAACAAATCGAGTTCGACACGGTGATGCCGGAGAACAGCTCGCGCAGTTCGCCCTTGAAGAACCAGTAGATCGCTCCGGCGCCCTTCGACTCGCTCTTGCCCATCGTCCCCATCCACAAGGCGCCGCAGGGATGGACACGGGAATCGTTGGAGCGGGTAAGGGGGTTGTCCGCCTCGACAGGCGTATGCAGCGTCATCTGGCCGGTCGCGACGTCGCGGACGACGAGGCCGGTTTCGGTGGCGATCAGCTGGCGCTTGTCGTCGATGATGGCGATGGCGCTCGCCATCTGGCCAAGCTCGTGGATCTTCAGCGCACCGCCGGCCACGGACTTTTCCAGGAGCTGTCCGTTCACGATGTCGAACCAGAACAGCGCGTCGGTGGCGGGATCGTAGCTTGGCCCTTCGCCGAGCTCGCAGACATGGTCGGAAAAAACAGAAACCTCGCTCATCATGCGTCTCCGAATGCCGCGTCCCAGGCAGCGACCGCCGCGTGAGCGCGCGCCGCCACGTCGTCGACGCTCATGCCCGGCTTGAACAGGCTGGAACCAAGCCCGAAGACCGTCACGCCAACCGCCTTGTAGCCGGCAAAGTCCTTGTCCGAAACGCCGCCGACCGCGCCGACCAGCGTCTGCGCCGGCAGCACGGCCCGGATCGCGGAAATGCCCGATGCGCCGAGCACGCTCGCCGGAAAGAATTTCAGCGCCGAGGCGCCGAGCCGGATCGCCTGGAAGGCTTCGGTGGGGGTGAACACGCCGGGCATGGTGACCATGCCATATGTCCTGGCGCGGCCCATCACCTCGGCATCGATGTTGGGGCTGACCAGCAGCCGCCCACCAGCCTGCTGCAACCCGTCGACATCGGCCGCCGTCAGCACCGTGCCGGCGCCGACTAGGGCTGACTTCGGCAGCACTTGGACAATCCTGGCGATCGACGAGAATGGCTGGGGCGAGTTGAGCGGCACTTCGATCGCCTCGATGCCGGCGTCGAACAGTGCCTGGCCCATGGCGATCGCCTCAGTGGGCTTGAGACCGCGCAGGATGGCGACCAGGCCGCGCTTGAGTCTTGGAAAGGGGGCGGTCTGGCTCATATGGCGGCTCCTGTTCTGGCGATCATGCCATTCTCCCGCGCGGCCTCGACCAGGCCGGCGCGTACAGCCTCGTCGGCATCGACTGTCCGCACACCAAGTCCGGCAAGGCTGAGCGCTGCCTGGTAAAGCACCGCCAGAGCCCCGGAGGCAATCAGCACCGCCGATGTGGCCCCGGCGCCGTGGCGCCGTTTCGCGGAGGCGATCTCGCCGCCGATCAGCAGGCCCGACAGGCAGGCGGCCGCGTCATCGGCCTCGAGATCCTGGAGCAGGCCGGCGGCGCGGATGGCAAACAGCCGCGAGGTGACGTCACCACCCTCGCCCAGTGCAATTTCGCACCAGCGGCGGAAGAACGGATTGTCGGCGGCAACAGGGCTCGGATGTTCGCCCAGCGAATGGCGCAGGATCGAGTGCGCCGCAAGCACGGAAAACAGCTCGCCCGTCGGCCAGGTGCCGAAGCCGGCGACGGCGCCGTCCTCGACCAGCACCCATTTCGAATGGGTGCCAGGCATGCAAACCAGCTCGCGGCCCTTGGCCGGCAGGCCGGCGCCGGCAAGCTGCGTCTCCTCGCCGCGCATGACGTCAGGCGCGTCGGCCAGGCGCTGGGCAAGGCCGGGTACGATACGGACGTCACGTTTCTGGCCGGGCACCCGGGCCGCGCCGCCGAGAATGGCGCCGAGCGGCGACGGCACGCTGACATAAGGCGCCTCCAGCCAACCTTGGCGGGAGCCGGCCATGCCGCAGATGATGACGGGCAATTCCTCCGGCGCGCCCATCGCTGCCAGATGGCCCTCCAGGACGTTGACAAAACCCTTTTCGCGCGCGGTGATCAGGCCATCGTCGCCGCGACGCTCGGCAAGCACCTTGCCGCTTCCGTCGATCAGCCAGGCCCGAAGCCGGGTCGTACCCCAATCGAGCGCCGCGACTGCCGGAACGCTGCTGGCTGGGCTCACAGGAAGCCTCCATCGACGATCAGCATCTGCGCGGTCAGCATGCGCGAGGCATCCGAGGCCAGGAACAGCACCGTGCCGACCATGTCGTCCGGCCGCATGACATCCCTGATGCACTGCTTGGCGACGTGAGCGGCAAGCGCCTCTTCGGTCACCCAGCGCTCCTGCTGCCGTTCGGTGATCACCCAGCCGGGCGCGACGGCGTTGACGCGGATGCGGTCGGGGCCGAGCTTGCCGGCCAACCCCTTGGTGAGGCCGAGTATGCCCGCCTTGGCGGCGGTATAGGCCGGCATGTCGGGGTGGTTGATCAGGTAGGATGTCGAAGTGAAATTGATGATCGAGCCGCCGCCGGCCCGCTTCATGCCTGATGCCACCGCCTGCGCGGTGAAGAAATGCGGCCGCAGATTAATGGCGAGATTGTTGTCCCAGAACTCGACGGTGACGTCCTCGACGGCATGGCGCTCGTCCCAGGCGGCGTTGTTGACCAGCACGGTGACGTCGCCATGCGCCTCGGCCGCCCTTGCCGCGGAGGCGCGCAGCGCCTCGACATCGCGCAGATCGGTCTTGAGGTAGAGCGGACGCCGACCGAACTCCTTCTCGATGCGGTCGGCGAGCGCGGTGCTCGGCGTGTCGGCGATGTCGATGAAGGCGACCTTGGCGCCCTGCCGCATGAATCCCTCGGTCAATGCCGCGCCGATTCCGGAGCCGCCGCCGGTGATCAGCACCGAAGCGCCTTCGAGGTCGGCAAAACGCGCCGATGGCATCATGATTTTCGTCTCCCGGGTCAACCGGCGCGCATCCTAGCCAGACACGTCCGGCGGGCAAGGGCGAAAAGACGCTATTTCGGGCTTATGTCTGACAAAAAGGCGATCGCGTCCGCGCGCGACCCACCAAGCGGCATCGCCGCATGGCGGGCAACGCCGAAATCTGGCGCTCAGACCGCCTTGGCGCGCGAGGCCCCACGGAAGGAATCGCGGAGGTAGCCCAACGTGGCGTCGGCATCGGCCGGCTTGCCGAACAGATAGCCTTGCCCGCCGGCGCAACCGAACTGGACCAGCCGGTCGGCCTGCGCTTCCTCTTCGATGCCTTCGGCGACCACGTCCATGCCGAGCCCTTCGCACATGGCGAGGATGGCGCGGATGATGTGTTCGGATGGCCGGTCGTCGAGAATGGAGGAGACGAAGGCGCGGTCGATCTTGAGCTTGTCGAAATGGAATTCACGCAGGCGGCCGAGCGAGGACTGGCCGGTGCCGAAATCGTCGAGCGAGACGCGAATGCCGACGCGGCGCAGATCCTCGACGATCTGCGCGGCCGAGGCCGGGTCGTTCATCAGGCCGGTTTCGGTGATCTCGATCTCCAGCCGGCGCGGATCGAAGCCAGTGCGGTCGAGGATCGCCAGTATGTGCAGGCCGGTGTTCTGGTCGACGAGCTGGGAGGGCGACAGATTGAAGGACAGGAACAGGTCCTTCGGCCAGCTCCTGGCGGCTTCGGTCGCCTTGCGTAGCACCAGCTGCGACAGCGGGCCGATGATGCCGCGCTCCTCGGCGATGGGGATGAAGACGGTCGGCGGCACCGCGCCGAGGTCGCGGTCGGTCCAGCGCGCCAGCGTCTCGAAGCCGATGGTGCGGCGCGTGGTGAGATCGACGATCGGCTGGAAATGCGGCTCCACCTCGCCGGCGGAGACGGCGCGGCGCAGCGCCTGCTCGATGCGGGTGACGCGTTTGGCGGCCTCTTCCATCTCACGGGTGTAGACGACGACGCGGCCGCGGCCCGAACGCTTGGCATGGTAAAGCGCCGTTTCGGCCTTGTTGATGAGAATCTCGGTGGTCTCGTCGCCGGAATAGAACAGCGAGCAGCCGACCGAGGCCGAGAGCCTGGCGGTGCGCTCGCCGACATCGTAAGGCGCCGACAGGATCTCGATCAGCATGCGGGATTTTTCCGCCGCCGCCTCCTCCGAGAACACCAGGGGGTAGAGGAAGGCGAATTCGTCGGCGCCGATGCGGCAGACGGTCGAATGGCCGTCCATCGAGGCGCGCAGCCGCATCGCGACCTGGATCAGGATGTCGTCGCCGGCCTTGTGGCCGAACAGGTCGTTGATCGGCTTGAAGCCGTCGAGATCGAGAATGCCGACGGTGAAGGGCGCGGGATCGTCGGCACGATCGCTGATCAGGCGGTCTACCTTGTCGAAGAAGCGGCGATGATTGCCAAGCCCGGTCAACGGATCGGTGAACGCCAGATCCGTGCTTTCCCTGTTTGCCTGACCGGTGCCAAACGGAGTTTGCATCGGTGTCCCTGCTCGTCCCTGCTCTTGTCGTCGGAATTTATTTCGAGACTGGCAGCAAACCCTTTAGGAAACGTATCCCAAAAACGATTTTTGTAGCCGGAGCACGATCCCGAAAACGGGATCTGCCTTTCGCCGTGACCCGTGCCCAGACGCCGGATACCTTCGTGAAGCCGGCTACAAGATACGTCGAGCACCCGGATTTTCAGCCGTTTGACTTGACGCGGTAGAGCTCCAGGGGGCTGCCTTTGGTCTCCGCCACCGGCTCCAGCCATTCCGGCACGCTGCCGCGCATCAGCCCGGCCAGAAAACCGTCCGGCGCCCTGGCCGCGAACAGCCGGCTTTCCGGGTTGCCGCGGCAGAGCGCGACAAGGCCGACATGATAGCTTTCGACGATGGCTTTGGCGTCGCTGGCCGAGCCCAGCAAGGCATCGAACACGAGCAGGTTTCCGGCGACGTTGCGATGATAGGGCCCGGCGAACACGCGATGACCGGTAAAGGCGAGGACGGGCGAACCAAGATTGGAGATGGCAAGCACCGTGGTAGGGGCCATCGCGCCAAGCACGGCGAACGAGGCCTTGCTGTTGCAGGGCGCATCGATGCTGGCGTCCCTGGCGGGTGCGGCGGTTGCGAAAACGCTCGAGGCGGCCTCGGCGGCACCCGACCAGATGGCATTGACCGAGATCAACCAGGCTGCGGCCATCCTGAGCACGGAGCCGCTGGACGGGCTGGCCTCGGCCCGCTGCCGCCATTTGGCGATCCAGGCCGAAAGCGGAATCACCGCGAAGGCGATGGAGAAGGTCGAGCCTCGCACTTCCCAGGCGCTGACCAGGACCGCAGCCACCAGCAGCGCGGCAACGAGGCTGTCCTGCCGCCGCCAGTCGCCACGGCTGAAGCGGAGCGCCATCAGGACGATCGCCACCAGGGGCGTCGCAAAACGCGCCACGGCCCTGGCCGGATCGTCGGCGACAAGCTGAACGATCGACTGCGCCTCCTCGATATAGCCGAGCCACATCCGCTGCAGGCGCGGGTCGAGATGGGCATAGGGCGCCGCCAGGCATTGCGGGAATAGGAGCCCAATAACGAGAGCGAGGGCGGCGGCAAGCAGGCCAAGCGACATCAGGCGCCGGGCCGCCGTTGCGTTGGCGGCCTTCCATGAAGCAATGATTGCCAGGCCGGCGCCGGCAAGCCCCGTCACGGCGAACTGGACGACCGAGAACGTGTCGCACTGGGCCTGGCCCCAGGACGACATCGGGACAGTAACGGCGAAGACGAGAGCCGAGGCGCCGGCGACGCCGAGACCGAAATCCCTGGCGACCAGCCTTTCACCCTCCCGATTGCCGAGAAACAGCAGCGCGACGACGGCGCCGAGGGCGCCGGCATAGGGCGCGCTTTCCATGCCTATGGCCAGGGTCAGCGTGGCGCAGATGCCAGCGACAAGGGCAGCCGGCCGCTGCGTGGGCGCCTCGAGCAGCAAGGCGAGGCCCGCCAGCGTCAGCATCAGCTGGACATTGTGATGATCGAGTGCGCCTGGGGAAAAAATCCCGATGTAATACAAGGCCGCCCCGCCGACGACGGCGGCGGGCAGCACGGCGGACGCGCCGGCGAAAGCGCGCGCGGCGCGGATGGTGAAGAAGAGCGCCAGCCAGAACTGCAGCGCAGGCCAGAGCACTTGCACGATTTGTTCGGCCAAGGCAGTGCTGCCCGTCAGGGCCGAAGCGGCAAGGATGCTCAGCGCCAGCGGCGCATCGAGCAGCCGCGACCAGTGCATGACGAAGCCGCCCTCCAGGCCCATCCTGTACTGGTGCAGGTCGAACCAGCCCTGGCCCGCCAGCAGGTCGCGGACTTCGACCAGTTGCAGCAGGCTGTCATTGTCGCCCGCCGGATTGGCCAGTTGCGGGAATCCCTGCTGGGCCTCGAGCGCCAGCAGCAGCAAGGCGGCAAGCAGCGCGAACGCGATATCGGACTTCCAGGTGGAAGTTCCCCTTGCTGTGCCCATCCCGATCGCCCTTGGCGGGAATGCCGGGCCTTTCCAGGCCAATCGACACTCATGAAGTCGGCCTTAAACCTAGCCTTAACGGCTTCAATAAATAGTAAAACCGCCTGAACGCGGCCGGTTTCCGGAGCGCGACCGCATGGTCGACAAGGCATTCGGAGACGAAAATGCCGCAAGACATCAGCCATGAACCCGTCATCGCCGTGCTCCTGCCTTGCTACAATGAGGAGCTGACCATCGCCGAGGTGGTGCGGCGATTCCGCGAGACGCTGCCTGCGGCGACCATCTACGTCTACGACAACAATTCGAAGGATCTGACGGCCCTGCGCGCCCGCGCGGCCGGCGCCATCGTGGTTCGCGAGCCGCGCCAGGGCAAGGGCAATGTGGTGCGGCGCATGTTCGCCGACATCGACGCCGACATCTATCTGATGGCCGACGGCGACGGCACTTATGCGCCCGACGACGCGCCGCAGCTGATCAACACGCTCTTGACCGAGCGGTCCGACATGGTGGTGGGGACCAGGCGCGGCGTCACCGACGATGCCGGCCGCGCCGGGCATGCCTTCGGCAACCGGGTCTTCAACGGCCTCTACAAATGGCTGTTCGGCAGCGATTTCACCGACATCTTCTCCGGCTACCGCGTCTTCACCAGGCGTTTCGTCAAGAGCTTTCCCGCCGTCTCCGGCGGCTTCGAGATCGAGACCGAAATGTCGGTGCACGCCTCGCAGCTCAAATTGCCGGTCAGCGAGATCGCGCTCGACTACGGCCGCCGTCCGGAAGGCTCGTCGTCGAAGCTGTCGACCTTCCGCGACGGCGCCAGGATCCTGTGGATGTTCGCCATGCTGATGAAGGAGACGCAGCCGCTGCGCTTCTTCGGCGCCTTTTCGCTGTTCTTCCTGGCTTCGAGCCTGTTCCTGATGGCGCCGGTGCTGGTCGAATTCGCCGAAACCGGCCTTGTACCGCGCATGCCGACCTGGGTGCTGTCGGTCGGCCTGCTGCTTCTGTCCATGCTGGCGGCGGTAACCGGACTGATCCTCGATTCGGTCTCGCGTGGGCGCGCCGAACAGAAGCGGATCTTCTATCTCTCCATGCCTTCGGGCCGTGTCCAGCGCCGCACGGGCGACGTGGTTCAGAAGCCGGGCAAGGCCCCGCGCGCGGCCTGAACGATGCAACGCGTCGTCCGCTTTGTCTTCGCAGGCGGCATCGGCTTCGTCTCGGACGCGGCGGCGCTGTGGCTGCTGCTCGCCATCACGCCGCTTGGGCCGTTCGTCAGCCGCATCCTGTCGATCGGCTTCGCGCTCTGCGTCACCTGGCAGATCAACCGGCACCTGACCTTCTCGCCGTCGAGCAGGGGAATGACAAGGGAAGGCGCCCGCTATGGCGGCGTCGGCGTCGCCACCAGCATCGTCAACTATGCCGTCTACTCGGCCGTCCTGTTCGCGGTGCCGGCAATCTCGCCTCTCGTGGCTCTCGCCATCGCTTCGCTGGTGGCCATGACGCTGTCCTTCCTGGGTTACTCGCGGCTGGTCTTCGACCGTTAGCGGCGTGGCCCGATTGGCAGAAGGCGCCGCGACCCTTATATCGCTGTCAATTCAAAAGTGTTGGAGCGTAGTTTGTGCATCCAAGGGGATGCACGTCGCTCCAATTGCGCTGGGAACCTGCCATGAAGCTGAAAATCGCCGTCCAGATGGACCATGTCTCCACCGTGTCGATCGCCGGCGACACTTCGTTCGCGCTGTCGCTGGAAGCGCAGCGGCGCGGTCATCAATTGTTCCACTACACGCCAGACCAGCTGTCGCTGCGCGACGGCAAGGTGTTTGCCCGCGTCGAGGAGATGCAGGTGCGCGACGAGAAGGGCAGCCATTACTCGCTGGGCGAAAAGGTGCGCACCGATCTGTCGGAGATGGACGTCATCCTGCTGCGCCAGGACCCGCCCTTCGACATGAACTACATCACCACGACCCACATCCTGGAGCGCATCCATCCGAAGACGCTGGTCGTCAACGACCCGGCCTGGGTGCGCAACAGCCCGGAAAAGATCTTCGTCACCGAGTTTTCCGACCTGATGCCGGACACGCTGATCACCAAGGATCCGCTCGAGGTCGCCGCCTTCCGCAAGGAATTCGGCGACATCATCGTCAAGCCGCTCTACGGCAATGGCGGCGCCGGCATCTTCCATCTGCTGGAAGGCGACCGCAACCTCGCCTCGCTGCTCGAAATGTTCGGCCAGTTGTTCCGCGAGCCCTATATCGTGCAGCGCTACCTGAAGGATGTGCGCAAAGGCGACAAGCGCATCATCCTGATCGACGGCGAGCCGGTGGGCGCCATCAACCGGGTGCCGGCGGAGCACGATTCCCGCTCCAACATGCATGTCGGCGGCCGCGCCGAGAAGACCGAGCTGACCGAACGCGAGCGCGAGATATGCGCCCGCATCGGACCGTCGCTGAGGGAACGCGGCTTCATCCTCGTCGGCATCGACGTCATCGGCGACTACATGACCGAGATCAACGTCACCTCGCCGACCGGCGTGCGCGAAGTGCAACGCTTCGGCGGCGCCGACATCGCCAGTCTTTTCTGGGATTGCGTTGAAGGCAAGCGGCGACTCTAGGCAGCGCCCCGATCTTTGCTTACCGCCACCTGTTGCCGCGGGCGGCACGACAATGACCCGGCCACGCAGCCGGCTGACCGCGTTATTTCCGCGCCGCCGTGACCAACGTTCTGATCGCCCAGCGCTTCACGTCACGCGCTTCCGCATCGTCGAGCTGCAAAACATCCTTGCACACCACCATGGCCTCAGGCCCGAGGATGAGCGCAAGCGCCTTCGCAAGCCTGTCGAGGTCCTCCGGGTGGTACCAATCACGTGCCGGCTCGAGCGCCGCCTCGATCAGCGGTGTGCGTCGGTTCTGGCGGGCAGGGAGGTCGCCATCCTCGACGGCTCTGGCCCGACGCTCGATTGACTGGGCCAGCATTGCACGGAGCGCGGGCTCATTCGCGAGGATCATGTCATGCAGGACCCGGTCGGCGCGCTCAACGCGCGCCACCGGATCAGTCGAGGATTCATGCTCGAACAGTTCTTCCGGCCCGGGCACAGCGATGTCGATGGAGGCTTCCAGGAGCAGCGCGTCGATGCTCGGGAAGTAGCGGTAGGCGGTGGCTCGTGAGACCAGCGCCTCCGCTGCTACATCTTCGAGTGCCGGCTGGCGACCCTGTTTCATGAGCCGCGTCGCGGCTTCAAGCAGGTCCTTGCGGGTCCGCCGCCGTTGGTTCGGCCGTCCGGCCTTACCCGCTCGGGTCATTGATCAGTCCTGTGGCAGTTGCCGAATGATTGCTGCAAGGTCGAGCCAGACATTTTCCCGCTTGATGTCGCCCTGGCCGTTGAACTCTATGACATGGAGCAGCCGGAACTCCAAAGGACGATTGCGGCCTTCAAGCCCAAAGGGCCGGCCTGGCGCGCGGCCCCGCCATAGTGACTCATCCACGAGGAAGCCATCGCCGTAAAGCCTCTTGACGCAATCGACCGAGCTTTCCGCCAGATCGGAAAACGTCGCCTGGTAGAAGGAGCGGGCAGCATCGCGTCCATGCGAGGGTCCGAAGGGCCAGCCGACAACGTCATGCTCGACGTCTTCGGACAGGGTCCGCAGCACGCCTTCGACGTTGTCGCTTGCCTCGAAGCCGAAATGCTCGTCAATCTTCCGATCCATGTCCTTGGGGGTAAGCATCATCTTGGTTCTCATTGTTCGCGGGAATGATGCCGCGGCATCGGCGCGGCGGCGGATTGGCAGTCTTACTTCGTGACGAGCTTGTCGCCGGCCAGACGGGCCTCCGGCGACAGGAAATACATGTGAATGTCGTAGTGCGGAATTTCGTAGCCATGGTGGCCGTTTGGCTCGAACCCGATATCGATGTGATTGATGGGAGGCTGCCGCTTGCCGTCAAACCAAGGCACGAGCTTGTTGTGGGAGACGCCTTCGGCGAAATCCTTCTGTGAAATCATGTACTCCATGCAGGTGATGTGGCCCTCGATCACACAGTAGATGGGTCCGAAGGGCAGATTGGCCGGGTTCGCCCAATGCTCGCCCATGCCGGGCACATAGGGTGAAATCTGCACCACGCCGGCAGGCAGGACCCGGGTTCTCGGCAGTTGACTAAGTTCGGCCTTCAACGATCCGGCAGACGCGCCGCTCGCGGCGCCCATGGCGAGCCCAATTGGCAGCGCCGCTACGAGCAACATTCGAAGGATCGGCCCAGGGGGCGTCCAACGATGATGCTCAGAGGCATCGGAATGAAATGCTCGGGTCGAAAACATGTGGTGTGATCCCTGGGTGAGATTGAACGATGGGCACCTCATAATGAGATTTCTGTCTCATTGCAATAATAATCTTATTAGGAGACGATGGTTTTGACATCCCGGGACACTGGACGCGGGTCGGCGGCGGCAGCTATCGCGCCGATCTACGGCGAGGACTGGGGTGTTGATCTGATCTCACCTGAACGCAGCGTGGCGGACGGACTTCGTTCAGGGCCCGGACAGTTGGTGGCGGGTTCGCACAATGGCTCCTGGCCTCGTGGCGGCCGATGTCCCGCTGATGAATCGCGCCGGGCGGCATGCAGATCGTCGGCCTGCCCGACAGGGCGGTGACTGCGGGCGCGGACAGGCGGCGCTCCAGGCATCGGCGGCGGACCTGCCCAAGGAAGGCAGCCGTTACCACCTGCCGACCGCGCTCGGCCTGGAGCCTAGATCCTACTATGCCTTGGCATACTGCTCGGCACTCATGACTTCGATGCAGACGAAGCGCTCGTTGCCTTCCACCCAGGCGTCGTGGCCCGGCGGAATCGTATAGGACGTGCCTTGCCCAAACGTTTTCTGGGTTCCGTCATTCATTTTGATGGTGATGGTTCCCGAGACGACGTAGCCGACATGCGAAACCTGACAACTGTCGGTCTTGACCACCGGCTTCACGCATTCGGACCATTTCCAGCCCGGCTCCATGTTGAGCCGGCCCAACGTATAGCCGGGAAGGCGCACCACTTCGACGCGCGTCTTGTCCGGCGTGCGAACTTCATCCGGGCTGTTGTGAGACTTGGACGCAAATTTGCTGACTTCCACACCGGCCATGTCATCCTCCCTGTACTCGACGCGGAGCCTGACGTTGCGATTGTCGGAACCGCGACGGATTCATATCCCATTTGGAGCCGGCATACAATTATAAGCAGTTGCTAAAATATATACTGACCGTGCCCGCTCCTCTCCTCTGCGGCGCCGGGCCGAATGGCCTGTTTTCATTTTGTCTTAACCATGTTCCGCTTTCTGCAACCGCATACAAGCGCTGTGCAACCGGGGCGGTTACAGGTTCCGGAGATGTTTCGGATTTGATCGGGGGGCCAGTGGAACCCTTGCGTGGGGGGCAAACCGAGGGCGAGGGGAGGGCTAGCCTTTTCCACGAAATCCGTCCTTTTTGTTCTTGTATTGTTCTTGCCTAAGCCTGAAATCTGTGGTTGTCTTGCGTTGACGGCGCTCGCGGCCTGTTCACAAGGCCCGCGGCGAGCCGGCATCGGGGGCAGAAAATGGTGGCGCGGGTTCGTACGGTCGCTTTCCAGGGCATCGAGGCCGTGCCGGTCGACGTGCAGGTGATGATCGCGCCCGGCAAGGTCAACATGCACATCGTCGGCCTGCCGGACAAGGCGGTGGCCGAGAGCCGCGAACGGGTCCAGGCGGCCCTGCATGCGTCGGGCCTGTCGATGCCGTCGAAGAAAGTAACGATCAATCTGGCGCCCGCCGACCTGCCCAAGGAAGGTAGCCATTACGATCTGCCGATCGCACTCGGGCTGATGGCGGCTCTCGGCGCCATTCCGGGCGACATGCTGGCCGGCTATGTCGTGCTCGGCGAACTGTCGCTCGACGGCACCATTACCGCGGTCGCCGGCGCCTTGCCCGCCGCGATCGGCGCCAATGCCCAGGGCAAGGGCCTGATCTGCCCGTTCGCCTGCGGACCGGAAGCGGCCTGGGCGGGGCGGGAATTCGACATTCTGGCGCCGCGCAGCCTGATTGCCATCGCCAACCATTTCCGCGGCACGCAGGTGTTGTCTCGCCCCGAAGCCGGCATCCATGCCTCGGCCCGCGACCTGCCCGACCTTGCCGACATCAAGGGCCAGGAGACGGCGAAGCGCGCGCTGGAAGTGGCGGCCGCCGGCGGCCACAATCTCCTGATGATCGGTCCGCCCGGTTCCGGCAAATCGATGCTTGCGCAGCGTTTGCCGTCGATCCTGCCGCCGCTGGCGCCGAAGGAATTACTCGAGGTTTCGATGATCGCCTCGGTGGCTGGCGAGCTCGGCGAAGGCAAGCTGACCGACCGGCGGCCCTTCCGCGCCCCGCACCATTCGGCCTCGATGGCGGCAATGGTGGGCGGCGGCATACGCGCGCGGCCGGGCGAGGTGTCGCTCGCCCATCACGGCGTGCTGTTCCTCGACGAGTTCCCCGAATTCACGCCGCAGACGCTCGATGCGCTGCGCCAGCCGCTCGAGACCGGCGACTGCATGATCGCGCGCGCCAACCACCGCGTCACCTATCCGGCACGCATCCAGCTGGTGGCGGCGATGAACCCGTGCCGCTGCGGCATGGCCGGCGAGCCGGGCTATCGCTGCCTGCGCGGCGAGCGCTGCCGCACCGACTATCAGGCACGCATCTCAGGCCCCTGCTCGACCGCATCGATCTCAGGATCGATGTGCCGGCGGTCTCGGCCAGCGACCTGATCCGGCCCGACCGGGCGGAGAAGAGCGCCGAAGTTGCACTCCGCGTCGGCCGCGCGCGCACCCTCCAGCGCGAGCGCTTCGAACGGCTCGGCGTCAACAGCGCCACCACCAACGCGCATTGCTCTCCCGCGGTCATCGAGGCGATCGCCATGCCGGACGCCGCCGGCCTGTCGCTGCTCAAGGACGCCAGCGAAAAACTCGCCTTTTCCGCCCGCGCCTACCATCGCGTGCTGAAAGTGGCACGCACGCTGGCCGATCTCGACGCCAGCAAGGCCGTCGGCCGCATCCATCTGGCCGAAGCGATTTCGTACCGTATGAGTGCGGAGCGCGTGGCGCAGGCCGCGTAGAGTTCGTGCCCAGAGGCCGGCATCCGGCCTCGGCGCGTGACCTGCTCGACTTCGCCGGTGGCAAGGCAAGAGATGGTCAAACGAGAGCTTGAAGTGGCGGCGGTCAACGGCCAAACCCTGCTAACGTTGTGCGAGCTTTTAGCCGGCGCGACAACTCATGACCTTTGCGGTCGCTGTGTAATGCGGCAAGGTGCGGTGCCCCAGTTGCGCGCTACGAGTGGAGAACTGCACTGAAGGTTCCTGACGATTTCCTCATTTTCGAGACCGAACATTGGCTCGTTACGCACAGGCGGAACTCAGCCCTTCCCGGCTATCTGATGGTCGGTTCAAAGACTGACACCATCGATCTATCCACGTTGTCGGCGCCAGCACTTGCCGAACTGGGTCCAGTGTTGGGAGGCGCTCAGAGCGCATTGCAATCACTGCTCGGAGCCATGCGTGTGTATCTGGGCAGATACGGTCATGACTCCGGTTGGCCGATCCACTTCCATGTGATCCCGATTTATCAATGGGTGGAAGACCTGTTTTGGCAAGATGAACGATACCGTATCCTCCAAGCATTTGGGCAGTCACCACCGGAACCAGCGACCGATGGTGCCGAGCTGACACTGTTTGTTTGGCGAGAGTTCTGCGAGAGGGAAGACCCGCCGTCGATTCTGGGGCCTTCTGTTCACGAGGCAATCGAGATGCTTCGGGAGAACATAACAGCTAGATTTGGCAACTCTGCCGTCGGCCCATCTTCGCCGCTCATGGCAGGGGAGCGACGGCTCTGAGAGCAGATGTGCAGATTGCCGTCGTGATGGATCATATCTGTAGCAGAAGTCCGGGTGCAGAACTGTCGTTTTAATCGGGAGTTTTGCGAGACCTACCGCACCAGGAGGCGTGATGAGTGCAGGAGATGAAACTGTAGGCGCTGCTTCCAGATTCAGCGAATTCGAGAGCTTGCATGAAATCATTCGGAAAGCTCACCAGATCCTGCCGAAGGAAAAGTGGGACACACTCGTAGGTGGCTCAGAAACGGAGACAACGCTCAAACGCAACCGTTTGGCCATCGATTCCATTGCCTTCAAGCCGCGTGTGCTGCGTGATGTGAGCGTCGTAGACCTCATGGTCGAGCACTTTGGTCAAAGTCTGCGCTTGCCTCTTTTTTTCGCGCCCACTGGTCCATTGGATCTATTCGGCCTGGGTGGAGGAGCAACTGTGGCATCGGTCGCTCAAGCGTACGGTGTCGCCCATATGCTCAGTTCGGGGTGCACGCCTCTTGAGACCGTCGCCGACGCGGCGCCCTCAGCACTGCGAATAGCCCAGCTCTACGTCAGGGGGGACGATGCCTTCGTGCATGGATACATTACTCGTGCGCTTGCGTGCCGCTGTGCTGCAGTCTGCTTGACCGTCGATACCGCGGTCCCCGCCCGACGTGATCGAGATATTGCTAATCGCCATCGGATGACTGGATTGGGAAAGTGGCCTGGTCAGGCGTACCAAGCCAGCCTCGATTGGCGAACCGTCAAGTTGATCAAGGATACCTATGACATTCCACTCGTGCTGAAAGGAATTGCCACAGTCGAGGATGCTCATATCGCGGTTGATCATGGCGTGGATTGGATCTACGTTTCGAACCATGGTGGCCGTCAGCTCGACCATGGTCGAGGTACGATGGACGTACTACCCGAAGTTGTCGACGCTGTAGCCGGACAAGCGAAGGTGATGGTCGATGGAGGTTTCTGTCGCGGATCGGACATCATAAAGGCCCTCGCGATAGGCGCGGACCTCGTGGGCCTTGGTCGCATGCAGTGCTACGCCTTAGCAGCGGGGGGCGAGGCGGCAATTATTCGCATGCTTGAGCTCATGGAAGACGAGATGCTCCGTTCCATGGCTCTGCTTGGTGTCCCAGCCATTGGCGCATTGGATCGGTCGTATCTGCATCCAGCACTTCCAGTCACTATACCGAACGCTTTGAGCGCGTTTCCGCTGATAGATTTGTCGCGAAGCTCCTAAGCTTTGTTGCGGCGTCACAGGTTCCAGATGAGGCGTTCGGCTTCAACCCCTGCGCGCCTTTTCGCGAAACCCCGGCGCATGTCAGGCATACTGACGTATTCCTGTCGCGCGCGATCAAAGGCGTGTGAGGGCTTTCAGGCTGATTCCTGCCTATCGCGCGCCTTCAGCTCCAGCCGCCGCTTATGCAGCACCGGCTCGGTGTAGCCATTTGGCTGGCTCGTCCCCTCGAACACCAGGTCGCAGGCGGCCTGGAAGGCGATCGAGCTGTCGAAATCCGGCGCCATCGGCCGGTAGAGCGGGTCGCCGACATTCTGCAGGTCGACGATGGCGGCCATGCGCTGCAGTGAATCCCTGACCTGGATTTCCGAGCAGACCTTGTGGCGCAGCCAGTTGGCGATGTGCTGCGAGGAGATACGCAACGTGGCGCGGTCTTCCATCAGGCCGACATCGTTGATGTCAGGCACTTTCGAGCAGCCGACGCCCTGGTCGATCCAGCGCACGACATAGCCCAGAATGCCTTGCGCATTGTTGTCGAGCTCGCGCTGGATCTCGTCGGGCGTCCAGTTCGGCCGCACGGCCACCGGCACCGACAATATGTCGTCGAGCCTGGCCTTCGGCCGGCTCTTCAGCGCCGCCTGCACGGCGTGCACGTCGACCTTGTGATAGTGCGTGGCGTGCAGCGTCGCCGCCGTCGGCGACGGTACCCAGGCGGTGTTGGCGCCGGCCTTGGGGTGCGCGATCTTCTCGACCAGCATCGCCGCCATCAAATCGGGCATCGCCCACATGCCCTTGCCGATCTGGGCATGGCCGGCGAGCCCGCATTCGAGACCGGTGTCGACATTCCAGGCCTCGTAGGCGGAAATCCAGGCGGCCTGCTTCATGTCGCCCTTGCGGATCATCGGGCCGGCTTCCATCGAGGTGTGGATCTCGTCGCCGGTGCGGTCGAGGAAGCCGGTGTTGATGAACACCACGCGCTCGCGTGCCGCGCGGATCGCCTCCTTGAGGTTGATCGTGGTGCGCCGCTCCTCGTCCATGATGCCCATCTTGATGGTGTTCCGGGCCATGCCGAGCAAAGCTTCGACTCGGTCGAAGATGTCGACCGCGAAGGCGACCTCCTCCGGCCCGTGCATCTTCGGCTTCACCACATACATAGAGCCGGCGCGGGAGTTCATCCGCCGCCCCTTCGGCCCGACATCGTGCAGTGCGATCAGCGCCGTCATCGCGGCGTCCATGATGCCTTCCGGCACCTCGCTGCCGTCGCGGCCCAGGATCGCCGGATTGGTCATGAGGTGGCCGACATTGCGCACCAGCATCAATGAGCGGCCAGGCACGGTCAGCGTGCCGCCGGCGGGCGCGGTGTAGACGCGATCGGGGTTGAGCTTGCGGGTAAAATTCTTGCCGCCCTTGCTGATTTCTTCGGCAAGGTCGCCCTTCATCAGGCCGAGCCAGTTGCGGTAGACGACGACCTTGTCCTCAGCATCCACAGCCGCGACCGAATCCTCACAGTCCTGGATGGTGGTCAGCGCCGATTCCAGGATGACGTCGGCAATGCCTGCCGGATCGGTGCGGCCGATCTGGTTGGCGCGGTCGATCAGGATCTCGACATGCAGCCCGTTTTTCACCAGGAGCACGGCTTGCGGGTTGGCGGCGTCGCCGCGATAGCCGACGAATTGCCTGGGATCGGCCAGCGTCGTCGAGCCGGCGCCTTCGCCGACCTTCAGCGCGCCGTTCGCGACGGACAACCCGTTGACGCCGGCCCATTTGCCCGTGGTCAACGGCACCGACTGGTCGAGAAAGTCCTTGGCCCAGGCGATGACCTTGGCGCCGCGCGCCGGGTTGAACCCCTTGCCCTTCTGCGCGCCGTCCGTTTCGGGAATGGCGTCGGTGCCGTAGAGCGCGTCGTAGAGCGAGCCCCAGCGCGCATTGGCGGCGTTGAGCGCATAGCGCGCGTTCATCACCGGCACGACGAGCTGCGGCCCGGCGACGACAGCGATTTCCGGGTCGACATTTTCGGTCGAGACGCTGAAGGCCGGCCCTTCCGGAACGAGATAGCCGATCTCCTTCAGGAACGCCTTGTAGGCGTTCATGTCGATGGGCGCGCCATTGTCGCGATACCAGCCGTCGAGCTTTTGCTGCATGGCATCGCGTTTTGCCAGCAACGCCCGGTTCTTGGGCGTGAGATCGTGGACGATGACTGAGAACCCGTCCCAGAAGCGCGCCGCTTCGATGCCGGTGCCGGGCAACGCTTCGTCGACGACGAAGTCATGCAGCTCGCGGGCAATGCGCAATCCGGCGATCTCGATGCGATCGGTCATCAGGGCTTCTCCAGATGAAAGGCTTTGCGGGCGTTTGGCATGTTTGGGGTTGCGGGGTCAATTCGGCTTAGGATGAAGGTGGGGCATTTTGGCGGTTAGCCAATCTCCCCCCTCGTGGGGGAGATGCCCGGCAGGGCAGAGGGGGGCGCGAAGGATCGCCGACGCTGCCCATCTTGCCGTGGATATGTCATCCCCACCAAAAAGTTGGAGCAAAGGGAGAACGGAGATGCTGGCGGGACAGCGCCCCCCTCTGGCCTGCCGGCCATCTCCCCCACGAGGGGGGAGATCGCTCTTCTTCCTCAAACCGCGATCCTCGGCCTGCCCGAGGCCACCGCTACGACATGCGCTTCGATGAACATGCGCTGCGCTTCGACGGTCGAGACACGAAACTCGGTCGCAACGTCGATCTCGGCGCTGTCGGTGCCGGCATCAAGGGCACGCTGGGCGACGATGGCGCGCACGTCGGCCTCGGCGGCCGCGATCGCCGCCGCCTCGTCGAGGAAATCGCGCACCGTCTCACCCGAGGCAAGCCGGAACAGGCCTTCCTTGGGCTGACTGACGCGGGCCTCGGCGGACACCCTGACCTGGCCGACGACGGCGCCGAGCGCGTTGGCGACATCGGTATCCCGGGGCACCAAGCAGTCATTGCCGACCAAGGGCGCCAGGCCGGCATAGTGCAGGGGGGCCGACGCGCCGAGCCCGATGACCGGCCGGTCGAGCGCGACGCTGAGGCGGGCGATGCCGGGGTGGGCGTCGACGGCGCGCTGGACCAGCGCGTGCGCCACGGTCGCCGCGCCATCGAGCCCGTCCTCGGCAAAGGCGGTTTCCAGGATGTATTCGGCCGACCAGCGCGTCAGCGTCACCAGCACCCGCTCCGAGATCGCTTCCGGCGAGGCAGCGATGGCCTGGCCACGGCCATCGCGCCTGCGGGCGAACAGTTCTGCGCCGAGGCGGGCGGCGGCGGCATCCCAGTTCGCCTGCTTGCCGAGCACATGCGCGGCGTCGGACGGGGTGAAGCCTGAGATATGCACCAGCCCTCGCGAGACCAGCCGGTTCAGCGTGGCGTTCTGGGCGTTCGAGGTCAGCAGCCTGTCGAGGGCGAGCGGCGTCGCGCCGATCGCCTCATAGAGCTTTGTCTCGGGGGCGGTCAGCCCCGCGGCGAGCCGGTCCGGCACGCCGGTGCGGACCGCGAAGCGGCCATCCATGCGGCCGGTGTTGGGGGCGCGCAACTGGCGTTCGAGCTCCGCTGTCACCGCCTCGCCATGCGCCATGCCGGCCAGCGCCAGCGGCACCAGGCGGCGCGGCCCGAGCAGTATCTTCGGGTTGAGCGCGCCGTCCTCCAGCGTCACCTCGGAATCGCCGCCAAGGCCGAACGTGCGCATGGCGACCGCCTCGACCATGGTGCGGAAGCCGCCGACGGTGGCGCCTTCCGGATCGAGCCGCGGCCGGCCGCCATCGAGCACGGCGACGTCGGTGGTGGTGCCGCCAATGTCGGACACCACCGCATTGTCGAGCCCGGTCATGTGGCGGGCGCCGACCAGGCTGGCGGCGGGACCCGAGAGGATCGTCTCGATCGGCCGCTGGCGGGCAAACGCCGCCGAAACCAGCGCGCCATCGCCGCGCACCACCATCAAGGGAGCGGCGATGTTGCGCGCTGTGAGAAACCCCTCGGTCGCCGCCACCAGCCGGTCGATCATCGAGATCAGCCTGGCATTGAGCAGCGTGGTGAGCGCCCGGCGCGGGCCGCCGAGCTTGGCCGACAGCTCATGGCTCGATGTGACCGGCAGACCGGTCCTGTCGCGGATCAGTTCGCGGGCGGCGATCTCATGCGCGGGATTGCGGGTGGCGAAATAGGCGCAGACGGCAAAGCCGGACACCGAAACGCCGAGTTCCGGCAGCATCGCCTCCAGTCCGGACAGGTCGAGCTTTGCCGCATTGCCGTGCACATCATGACCGCCCGGACAAAACACCACCGGGTCGGTGCCGAGCGCCGTCTTCAGCCCATCGCGGGCAAGATCGGCCTCGGAGAAGCCGATCATGACCAGCGCCACCCGGCCGCCCTGCCCCTCGACCAGCGCGTTGGTGGCGAGCGTCGTCGACATCGAGACCAGTTTGATGCCGGCCGGATCGGTACCAGCCTTTTCCAGCACCGCATCGACGGCACCCGAAATGCCGACGGCCAGATCATGCCGCGTGGTCAGCGCCTTGGCCTTGGCCAGCACCTTGCCCTTGTTCGGCCCCTGTTGGGGACCCTCGGTCTCCGACCACAGCACGGCATCGGTGTAGGTGCCGCCGGTGTCGATGCCGAGGAAGAGAGGGGCGGGCTTGGATTTGGTGGTCATTTTGGGGCGAAAGTCCGGGCAAATGGTTTGGTTGCCTGCCCTTAGCCGATACGGGCTTGCGGATAAAGCCGGGAGAGATGGGCCAAGGGACGCGGCACTGGCGCGGTGGAGAATTTATTGAAAGGTTTGGCGTGAGGCGCCCCCCTCTGTCCTGCCGGACATCTCCCCCTCAAGGGGGGAGATTGGCAGTTTCAGTGCCGGCGCTGCCCCAGCAACGTTGGCGATAGGCGAAACCCGGCGTGGCATCTGATCTCCCCACCTGAGGGGGAGATGCCCGGCAGGGCAGAGGGGGGCGCCTCGCGCCAACCTCCGCAGCTACCCCACAAACCCAACCTTCTTATGGCTGCCGTCGCAGAACGGCTTGTTCGCCGAGTGGCCGCAGCGGCACAGGAAGACCTTCGTGGTGCGGTCGATCGTGTGGCCGGTGCCGGTGACGATCTCGACATTGCCTTCGAGCTTGAGCGGGCCGTTCGCGGTCGGCGTCGCCTTCAGCGGGCCGTTGCGGGTCTCCAGCGCTGGCGTATCCTTCAGCGCCGGTTCGCCGGTGGCGGCAAAGCCGGCCTTGATATGGCTGTTGTCGCAGAACGGCTTGTTCTGCGAGGCGCCGCAGCGGCAGAGCGTGGCGCGGAAAAACGTCTCGTCGCCAAGCACGATCTCGGCATGCACCGCCAGCGGGCCGTTTTCGCGCAGCCGCACGGTGTTGACCGCAGGCGGCTTTTCCTGCGGGCCGCCATCCTTGCGGACATAGGTGATGGCGCCCGAGGGGCAGTTCTCGGCCAGCGCGACGATCTTTTCGACGCTGGCCGCCTCGGGATGGATCCATTGGCCCGGCGCGTTGGGCACGAAGACATGCGGGTCGCCAAGCACGCAATTGCGCGAGTGGATGCAGCGTTTGCCGGAAAATCCGACGTCGATCTTGTCGCTTTCGACCATGCCGGCCATTGGCGTGCTCCCTGTTTGCCTGGAGCACGCCGCCTGAATGACGCGGCGTGCCTTAGGTGTTTGGGTAGGCTATGGCTCCCAGCAGGAAAACCGTCAAGCTGGCAAACCGGTCAGGGGACCAGCTCGATCTCCTCGGTCTCGCCGCCGCTGCAGGTGTAGCAGCAATCCTCGCATTTTTCCTTGTTGCCGGGGCCGACGCCCCAATAGGTGCCCTCATCGCCATCGACCCAAGCGCCGTAGCAGATCGATTCGCCTTCATTGCAGGAAATCGGCAGCTGCTTGGTCTCGCCGTCGTCGAGATAGAAATCCTTGCCATTGCCCGGCCAGACATAGTCGCGGTCCTGGCTGTAGAGCTCGAGGCGCATGGCGTTTGGATGGCTGTTCTTGACGGCGAAGGTGACGTCGCCGGCATGGGCCGACGGCACCAGCAACATGGCGAGAGAAAGCGCGGCCAGCGAGCGGCGCGCATAGGCGCAGAACATGGTAACCCCCTGAATAAGCGGCCCATCTGGCCGCGCCGCAACCATCGCATGCCGTGCTGAATCGCGGAAGTGGGGCTGGTGACTGGATCCCTGACTTAATTTGGGTCCGACGCGCTTATGGCCCACCTTGTCTTACGGCACCAGGTCGATCGTCTCGGTCGTGTGCTCCACGCAGATGAAACAGCAGGTATCGCAGGGCTGGTCGTTGTCTGGCCCGACGCCAGCGGAAATCTTGTCATTGCCGTCGACCCAGGCGCCATAGCAGATGCGTTCGCCCTGATTGCAGGAGATCGGCACCGATTTCTGTGAGCCCGGATCGACAAGGAACACCTTGTCGCTGCCCGGCCAGACGGTCTCGCGGTCGCGGCTGAACAGCTCGACCGCAACCGCCTCCTTGCGCAGGTTCTTGACGAAAAACGCCATGTCGGCGGCCTCCGCCGAATTGGCCTGGACCAGTGCCGCCAGCGCAACCATGCGAAACAGCGTCACCGCCGACCTCCCCCGAATCATCGCGGGCAGACTGGCACGCTCGCCGGTAACTAGGAAGACAGCGGGCCCTGCGCAGTGATCTCACGCCCCAACCTCACCACTTCGCGCACCAGCAGATCGAGGTCGTCGCGTCGGGTGCGATGATTGGTGATCGCCACGCGCAGCCAGTGCTCGCCATGGACGGTGGTGTCGGAGAGTGCGGCGATGCCTTGCTCCTGCAGCCGCAGCATGATCTCGGTGTTGAGCGCCTTCAGCGCTTCGCCCGCCAAACCGGGCTGGTAGCGGAAGCATACGATGTTGATGGTCGGCACCGCCGCCAGCTCCAGCCAAGGCTCGGCCTCGATCAAACCGGCCAGATAGGAGACCTGCGCGATGTTCTGGTCGATCAGGCGGCCGAATTTCTCGATGCCATGTTCCTTCAGCGCCATCCACACTTTCAGGGCGCGAAAGCCGCGCGAGGTCTGCAGGCCGTAATCGTGCAGCCATTCGCCGGAAGCGAGGCCGCGCGGCGTCGACTCCAGATATTCCGGCGTCACGGCGAAGGTCCGGCGGTGCGCTGCGGCATCCCTGACCAGTGCACAGCCGACCTCGAAGGGTGCATGCAGCCATTTGTGCGGATCGAGCGCGACGGAATCGGCCCATTCGATGCCGGCGACGCGGTGGGCGTTTTGCGGCGCGATCGCAATCAGCGCGCCGATGCAGCCATCGACATGGAACCACATGCCTTCCTCGTGAGCGAGTTTGGCAAGCGCCCTGAGGTTGTCGATCGCCCCGGTGTTCACCGTACCGGCATTGCCGATGACGCAGGCCGGCGTGAGGCCGGCTGCCCGGTCTTCGCCGATCGCCGCGCGCAGGGCCGATATGTCGATGCGCAGCCCGGCATCCGTCGGGATGCGGCGCAGCGCCCGGGTGCCGAGGCCAAGCGCCTCCATCGCCTTGCGGTGGCAGGAATGGATCTGGTCCGAGCCGTAGAAGCGCAGCGGCTTCTCGATCGCGGCGACGCCGTGCTCGCGCACATCGATGCCGGCCTTGGTGTTGCGCGCCACGGTAAGCCCAATGATGTTGGCCATCGAGCCGCCGCTGACCAGCGTGCCGGAGGCCGAGGCCGGAAAGCCCAGCATCTCCTTGCACCAGTTCACCACCTGGCTGTCCATCAGCCCGGCGGCGTGGTTGCCGCCGCCGAGGTTGGAGCCCTGGATCGCCGCCAAGAAATCGCCGAGCGCGCCGGTGAAGTTGCTCGACCCCATGTACCAGGACCAGAAGCGCGGATGGATGTTGCCCATGGGATAGGACATCACAGTGCGGGAGACCTCGCCGTAGACATCGGCCAGCGGCGCCGGCGCACGCGGCAGGGGTGCCGCGAAAAACGCTCGCACGTCCACGGGCATTTCCCGCCATACCGGGCGGTCGCGCACGTCGCGCAAATAATCGACGGCATCGTCGACGACCCGGCGCGACAGGGCCTGGACATCGGCCCAGTCGGCGGGGTCAAGCGTTTCCTCGGCCACCATGCCGACGGTTTCTCGCGCGATGTCCATGACTGCCTCCCGTCAAGCCGCCGGAAACTGGCAGCCGGGCGTCGAGCGCGACAGCGCCAGCTCGTCGGCGTCCATCTCGGCCTCGATGCCGTCGAACAGCGGTGTCGACATATAGCGCTCGCCGGTGTCGGGCAGCATGCACAGGATCACCGATCCCGCGGGCGCCTTCTCCGCGACCTGGCGCGCAACGGCGAAGGTGGCGCCGCCGGAAATGCCGGTGAAGATGCCTTCCTTCTGGGCCAGCGCCCTGGCCCATTTGATACCGTCTGGCCCGGCGATCGGGATCACCTCGTCGTAAAGGCTGGCATCGATCGCCTCCTGCAGGACGTTGGGGATGAAATCCGGCGTCCAACCCTGGATCGGGTGCGGCTCGAAGGCCGGATGGCTGGCGGCGGGGGCGCCATCGGCCCCGCGCTGCTGCGCCTTGCCGCTGCCGATCAGTTGCGCATTGGCCGGCTCGGAGAGCACGATGCGGGTGTCGGGCCGTTCACGGCGCAAGACGCGCGCAACGCCGACGACGGTGCCGCCGGTGCCGTAGCCGGTGACGAAGCAGTCGAGCCGCGAGCCGGCGAAATCATTGATGATTTCGCGCGCGGTCGTCGCCTCGTGGATGGCGGCATTGGCGGCCGTCTCGAACTGGCGGGCAAGGAACCAGCCATTGGCCTCGGCCAGCTCGACCGCCTTCTTGTACATGCCGAAACCCTTTTCGGCGCGTGGCGTCAGCACCACCTTGGCGCCGAGCATGCGCATCAGCTTGCGGCGCTCGACCGAAAAACTGTCGGCCATGGTGACGACCAGCGGATAGTTCTTTTGCGCACAGACCATGGCGAGGCCGATCCCGGTGTTGCCGCTGGTCGCCTCGACCACGGTCTGGCCCGGCTTCAGCGCGCCGCTGCGCTCGCCCTCCTCGATGATGTTGAGCGCCAGCCGGTCCTTGACCGAGGCGCCCGGGTTGAAGAACTCGGCCTTGACGTAGATGGTCGCATGGGCCGGCGCGAGATTGTTGATGCGCACCGCCGGCGTGTCGCCGACCGTGTCGAGAATGCTGTCGAACAGGCGGCCGCGCCCGGCGGTGGTCCTGATTTTCTGTTTGTTCAACATCGTTGATCTCCTCGATCGTGTTCATTTTCACGAACCGGTTACAAACCGGCGGCCTGGGCGGCGAGGTTTCGAGACCTTGCCGCGCTAGGACTGACGTTGCCGGCGATGCGGCAATGACCGCTGCCGGCGCGAGATTCGCCGCCGGATGCGCCGTGTCGTGTTTGGTGATAAAGTAAGGGCCGACAGGCCAGCGTGGGAGCAGGCGTGGAAACGGACGTGGAAACCGCACCATCGAGGCAGGACGGCGGCATGCCGTGCCTGTCCGTGCGGCTGCTCGGACCGCTGACGGTCATGCGCAACGGCGCGCCGATGGCGCTGCCGGCGTCACGCAAGCTGCGGGCGCTGCTAGCCTATCTCGTGCTGGCGCCACATCCGGTGGGGCGCAGCCGCCTGTGCGAACTTCTGTGGGACGTGCCCAACGATCCGCGAGGCGAGCTGCGCTGGTGCCTGAGCAAGTTGCGCGGCGCTCTCGACACGCCGGACCGGCGCCATGTCCGCACGCAGGACGATACGGTCGCGCTCGATCTCGGCGGCTGCCTTGTCGATGCCCTGGAGATCAGCCATGCCGCCGCGCACGGGATCGACACGCTCGATGCGGAGCGGTCGCGAGCCCTGGCAGAACTCTTCGCCGGCGATTTCCTCGACGGGTTGGAGCTCGAACGCAATCCGCACTTCAACAGCTGGCTGATCGGCCAGCGCCGACGCTTCCGGTCCGTCCACGCGGCGGTGCTGGAACGGCTCGTCGCGAGCCTGCCCGCGGACTGCGACGAGGGGATCGCGCATCTCGACAGGTGGGTGGAACTCGCCCCTTTAGACGGGCGCGCGCACACGGCGCTGCTGGCGAGCCTCGCCCGGCGCGGCGAGATCGCCGCAGCCGAGAAGCATCTGGCGGTGGCGGCACAATTGTTCCAGTCGGAAGACCTGGATTTCGCGCCGCTGCGGGCAACATGGCGCATGATCCGTGACCAGCAGGCGCAGCCGGCCTGCCAGTCCACGGCATCGCAATTGACGTCATCGCTAGACCTGCTCGACCTTGGTCCACCCGACCCTGGTCCGGTCGAGCCGAGCCATGCGTCGCTGGCGGTGATGCCGTTCGTCGATGAATCCGGCCTGCGCGGCGGGCTGGCCGACGGCCTCACCCACGACATCATCACCCGCCTCGCCAAGCTGCGGGATTTCTTCGTCATCGCGCGCGGATCGGTGTTCGCGCTGGCCGACAAGGGCATCGCGCCCGAGGAGGCAGGCCGCCGGCTGAAAGTCGACTATCTCGCCACCGGCACGGTGCGCAGCATGGCCAGTCGCCTGATCGTCAGCGTCGAACTCGTCGAGGTGCGTACCGCCAGAATCGTCTGGGCCGAGACCTTCGAGCGCCGTCCGGACGACATTTTTGCCGTGCTCGACGACATCGGCGACAGCATCGTGTCGTCGATCTCGGTGGAGATCGAGACGGTCGAGCGCAACCGCGCCCTGCTGAAGGCACCCAACTCGCTCAATGCCTGGGAGGCCTATCATCGCGGCCTCTGGCACATGTACCGCTTCACGCAGGCCGAGAACGAAACGGCGCGGCATTTCTTTGCGAGGGCCTTGCAGCTCGATCCGACCTTCGCCCGCGCCTATGCCGGCCTGTCCTTCACCCATTGGCAGAACGCCTTCCAGCGCTGGGGCGACCGCGACCGGGAAAGCGCGCTGGCCTTCGAGAGCGCCGGCCAGAGCCTGCTGGTCGACGACCACAATCCGGCCGCGCACTGGGCAATGGGGCGGGCGCTGTGGCTGCGCGGCGAACAGGAGGGCTCACTAGGCGAACTGGAACAGGCGGTGAAACTCAGCCCCAATTTCGCGCTCGGCCATTACGCGCTGTCCTTCGTCCATTCGCAGTCGGGCGACCCGCGGGCGGCAATCGGCTCCTCCGATCATTCGCGCCATTTGAGTCCATTCGATCCGCTGCTGTTCGGCATGCTGGGGGCGCGGGCCATGGCGCATGTCCGGCTCGGCCAGTTCGAGGAGGCGGCCGTATGGGCGCTGAAGGCGGCGGCGCGGCCGAACGCGCACACCATCATCCTGGCGATCGCGGCACATTGCCTGGCGCTGGCAGGACGGCTCGACGAGGCGCGCGGCTTTGCCGCCGCCATCCGCAAGACGTTGCCGGACTACCGCGCCGACGATTTCATCGGCACGTTCCGCTTCGAGCCCGACGCCGAAGCGTTGTTCCGGCAAGGCGCAAGGCGGATCGGGTTGGGCTGATTTCAGGCTTGAACGCCTGCGTTAACGAAGTCGGAAGGAGTTGCTTAACCGTTGACGGCTATGTGACCTCGGGGGGTCCATGGCAAAGTGAGTATGATGAGCGACAGCCCCGACAAGCGCAGCAGCGAATGGCGCGCCATTCTTCATATACAGGCCCGTATCGCCGTGCTGTTCGTTCCGGTCGTGGCCAGCCTGCTGCTCATCGCCGCCCTTGCCGGCAACGATCGCAAATCCGTTCCGGATGTCGACAGGACCGTTACCGGGTCGGTACGATAAATCAGGCCGAACCCGCTTTTCTCCGGGCTGCTCGATAGCTCAGTAGAAGCGGGGGATCGGGCCGCTCTGCGGGGTCGTGCGGTCGCCGAGGTCGAGAAAGATCTCGTCGACATAACACCAGCCCCAGCCTTCCGGCGGATCATAGCCCTCGATCACGGGATGGCTGGTGGCATGAAAATGTTTGGTCGCGTGGCGGTTGGGTGAGTCGTCGCAGCAGCCGACATGGCCGCAGGTGCGGCAGAGCCGCAGATGCACCCACCACGAGCCGCTCTTCAGGCACTCCTCGCAGCCGAGCGCGCTCGGCGTCACGTCCTTGATGCCAGCCGCGTGTCTGCACTCGTCAGCCATCACACTCTCCCGACAGGTTGAGCGGCGTCGGCACGGCTGCCTTCCCGCGCAAGAAATGCATGCAACGCCGCCACCACCTGGGCGCCTTCGCCGACGGCAGCCGCGACGCGTTTGACCGAGCCGGAGCGCACGTCGCCGATGGCGAACACGCCGCTGCGGCTCGTCTCCATCACGCCATGCGCCGATGCTGTGTCCGAGCCGGTGCGGATGAAACCCCTGGCGTCCAGCGCCACGTCGGATTGGACGAGCCAATCGGTATTCGGGTCGGCGCCGATGAACAGGAAGAGATGGCGGATCGGCCGCGTCGTCGAGGCGCCGGTCGAGCGGTCGCGCCAGCGGACCGTGGCAAGATTGCCTTCCTCGCCGTCCAGCGCCTCGATCTCGGTGCCGGCCAGCACCTCAATGTTCGGCTGCGCCCTGATGCGCTCGACGAGGTAACGCGACATCGAGGCCTCGAGACTGCCGCCACGCGCCAGCAGCGCCACTTTCCCGACATGGCTGGCCAGGAAGACGGCCGCCTGGCCGGCCGAATTGCCGGCGCCGACCAGCGCCACTTCCTGGCCGCCGCAAAGCCGTGCTTCGATGGGCGAGGCCCAATAATGCACGCATGTGCCTTCGAACTCGGCGAGGTTGGCGACATCGAGGCGGCGATAGCGCGCGCCGCTGGCGATCACCACCGAGCGCGTGTGCACCGTCTCGCCGTCGCCGACCGCAAGCTGGTAGCGCGCGCCGTCGGTGGCGGCGCCGAGCAGCTTCACCTCGTCGGGGATGACCATCTCGACGCCGAATTTCTGCGCCTGGTTGTAGGCGCGTGCCATCAGCGCCATGCCGGTAATGCCCGTGGGGAAGCCGAGATAATTCTCGATGCGCGCGGAAGCGCCGGCCTGGCCGCCGAAGGCCCGGCAATCGAGCACGATGGTCGACAGTCCTTCGGACGCCGCATAGACCGCCGCCGCCAGCCCGGCCGGACCGGCGCCGACGATGGCGACATCATAGACCTTGCTGGCGTCGACCGGCCGCAGCAGGCCGATGCAGCGGGCGAGGTCTTTCTCCGCGGGATTGAGCAGCAGCCTGCCATTCGGGCAAAGTACGACCGGCAAATGGTGCGGATCGACATGGAAGTGCTCGAACAGGGTTTTTGCACAAGGATCGGTTTTTGAATCGAGCACGCGGTGGGGCTGGCCGCTGCGGGCGAGAAAGCCCTGCAGGCGCAGAACATCGCCATTGTCCGCCGGCCCGATGATGATGGGGCCGATCGTGCCGCTCTCGAGCAGCCCGACGCGGCGCAAAATCAGCGCCCGCATGATGCGCTCGCCGAGATTGGCCTCCTGCACCATCAAGTCGCGCAGCCTCTGCGAGGAGATGACGAACGCTTCGACCGCCTCGGCCGCTTGCGCATTGACCAGCGAGGGACGGGCCGAAAGCTGCGCCAGTTCACCGACGAAGCTGCCGGGACCATGCGTGACGAGCGTCTCGCGCCGGCCAAATTTGCCATCCTGGGTGATGTCGACCTTGCCCGACAGGACGACGATCAGCCCCGGGGACACATCGCCGGCCTCGAAAATGTGCTCGCCGGCGGCATAGGCGCTGGCCTCGCCGAACCGGCGCATGCGATCGATGTCCGCCTCGGCCAGAGTTGGAAACGCCTGGTCGCGGCGGGCGCCGAAGATCGCGGTGCTGGATTGAGACATGGCAGCGAGCGTAGCGAAGCGGGCGCGCCGTTTGAAGCGGTTTGTTCGCGGACTAGCCGGGAGGGGAGGTTGGGCCAGTCACCACGCCGTCGCTCCGGGATGACCAGGGCCGGCCCACTTGAGAATTTCGAAACTCAGGGTTCGCCGCCCAGAGGAATGATCGCCTTGGGCCGCGGCCGCCTCTCAGGAGCCAGCCGCTTCCGGCAACATACGCTTGAGCACATCGTCCTTGCGGATGAAATGATGCCACAGCGCAGCCGCCGCATGCAGTCCGGCAAGGATGAGGATCAGATTGGCGCAGAGGCTGTGCAGCTCCCTTACGAATCGGGCCGCGTCGCGGTCGGGAGAAACCGGCGCCGGGATGGTGAAGAGGCCAAAGAAGCTCAACGCATCGCCCCTGTACCACGTCAACACGATGCCAAGAACCGGTATGGCCACGAGCAGTGCGTAAAGCACCAGATGCGCGACCTTGGCCGTCCATCGTTCCAGCTCTGACATTTGCCGCGGCAGCCCCGGGGCTTCCAATGTCAGGCGCAGGCCGACGCGGACAACGATCAGCACGAACAAGAGCATCCCAAACGAAATATGAAGCCACCAGACGAGCGCACGGCCGGGGTCGCCGCGGGGAAAAAGCTCCTCAACATAGGTCAAGCCATAAAGACCGATAACCAGCAGGAACACGGCCCAGTGCATGGCCTTTTGCGCGCTTGTGTAGGTGGGATTCATGCGAGGCATCCAGTTTTGAATGTTTCTAAACTACGCGCGATCATGTCAAAGCTTTGTCGGGACAGTGGTCCTTTTTGGTCGCGCCGGGCCGGACACGATGCGTCCTTTCGGGAGGCGCCGGGAGATGAGGCACTGAGCCGTAGCCGAACCGGCGCATGCGACGATCAAATGATGGCCGCGGTAATAGGCTGCGGCGCCGGCCGGGACGGATCGGTCAGCCGCCTTCCGAAAGCGCACGGAGGTCGGCAATTGGCGAAGCTACTAGATCGCGGAAGTCAGGGCCGAGAGGCTAGAGCCGGCTCTAGTCTAAATCAAAAAGAGATAGAGCATGATGTTGTCCGAAAACCGCTTCGCACTTTTCGACATCATGCTCTAGTAACGATGCGGCCGCAGCTTCAACACGAGACCGACAACCAGGCCGACAAGAAAGCCGAGTGGCCCGGTTATGAATATTCCGAGCAGCGGCCCCTGGTTTGCCTCGGGCGTAAGGACAATCGGCCCTACGAAGCCGGCAAGGAACCCGATAACCCCCAAGATCGCTCCCCACTTGAGCATCCGTGCCCCCTATCGCCAGTCGGTCGATTGCAGCAGCTTTATAGTGCCGAAACAAGCCGTTAGATCAGCACCAGCCTGCGCGACGCCGAGGACAATAAGCAGCGGGGCGTGGGCTCGTGCTGATGCCGCGTGGACGAGACAATCGCTTGGCCCAACGGGATGCGCGCTTGGGGCCCGCCGTGCGGCCTTTGACACCAGGGGGGACTCGCCGGGCGAAACAGTGCTTGAGGGAGCCAATACGCTTCATGGGTCGGACAAGCCAGAAACACACCCACGAGCGTGAACTCAACGAATTGAATTGGCCTATCTAATTGATCCCGTTGGTAGTCGGGAAAAAATGGTGCCCAGAAGAGGACTCGAACCTCCACTCCTTGCGGAACACGGACCTGAACCGTGCGCGTCTACCAATTCCGCCATCTGGGCTGGTGCGGGCTCAATAAGCGGGCAAGCGATTGCTGTCAACGCGCTTTTTTCGAAGGCCGCCACTCGCCGACTCAGTTTCGGGCGTCGGCGCTGCCCCTCACCCGCCTGCCGGCATCCTCTCCCCGTATAGGGACGGGGAGAGGGGCGCTCTCACCGACGATTTCGCCAATTATCGGCGTTGCAAAAAGAGCGCCAGCGTCGCGGTCGGCTTCTTTCTCCCCGTCACTATACGGGGAGAAATGCCCGGCTGTCCGAACCGGATAGATAGGTAACAGAATGGACCGATAGCATGGGTGACAGTTTTCTTGTCCGCCGGGAGG